>NZ_JBFUBG010000001.1:0-308199 GCF_056405875.1 Rhizobium sp. P1_E6
ATCTTTGTTGATATCTTTGTTGATCAAGGGGGCGCTGCTAACCATAGGCGTTGAAACAATGCTCATGGAAAAACTCATCCTGGGGCGTCGGAGTGAGAAAAGCCTCCCCGCCTTGGTAGGCGGGGAGGCCGGAGCAAATATTACTGAACGTTGGCGCCGACGACGCTATCCCACTTGGTGGTGATTGCGGTCTTGCCCTTGTCCTGCTCGTCGAGCGTCGGGAAGACGGCCTTTGCATAGCCTTCAGCCGGCGGCAGCTTGTCGAGCAGTTCCTTCGGAACCTTGCCCTTCTGAGCGAGGTCGTTGAAGCGGATCGGGTGGCAGTAGCCCTTCAGCCATGCGAGCTGGCCTTCGTCCGAATAGAGGTATTCCATCCAGAGCTTGGCAGCGTTCGGATGCGGAGCGAAAGCGGAGATCGCCTGAACGTAAACGCCTGCGACAACGCCGGTCGACGGAACGACGACTTCAACCGGCGGGTTGCCGGCAAGGCTGTCGCGCCATGCAAGACCGTTGTAGTCCCATGCGACGACGATCGGGGTCGAGCCCTGAGCGAGCGAAGCGGACTTGCCGATAACCGGAACGAGCGCGCCGGCCTTGTTCAGCTCTGCGAAGTAAGCGAGACCAGCTTCACCAGCCTTCGTCGCGTCCTTTTCACCGGTTGCGAGGCCGGCAGCGTAAACGGCCTGAACAGCCTGGTTCGAAGCACGCGGATCGCCAGCGAGCGAAACGGTGTTGGCGTATTCCGGCTTCTTGAGGTCAGCCCAGTCCTTCGGGACGTTCTTGACGATATCGGTATTCACGACGAAGGAGAGAACGCCGTAGTAATCGCCGTACCAGTAGCCTTCGGCATCCTTGGCGCTATCCGGAATGGAATCCCAGGTGGAGACCTTGTAAGGCTGGATCAGGCCGTCCTTCTTGGCGGACGGGCCGAAGGAGAGGCCGACGTCGATGACGTCAGGTGCCTGCGGGCCGGTATTGCCCTTGTTGGCCTTGATTGCTTCGATTTCGTCGCCCGAACCTGCATCCGGGTTCAATTCGTTGATTTCGAGGCCGTACTTGGCCTTGAAGCCTGCGATGACGTCGCCGTAGCCGCACCAGCTATGCGGGAGAGCGATCGTGGTCAGCGTGCCTTCCTTCTTGGCGGCAGCGATAAGATCAGCGCTCGGCTCAGCTGCTGCGATCGCAGTCGAAGCAACGATCATCGCAGTAGAAAGCGAGAGCAGTCGAGAAATGTTAGAGATCACTGTTGTTCTCCTTCGGGTTTTCAGTGTCCGATGTGCTGTTACTGGCGTTAGATGAAGCTTGTATGACAGTTGAATGACGTTAATTTTGTCATGAATAGCAGGCGCTTGCGGCAATGTTTCATTTGCGACAGGCTGTCCTGTTTCCGCGAAATCCCGTCATTGTTTTTGCTTTTTTTAGTTGTCCCTCCTAACCGGGTTTGCGGAACAGCCTGGTCTGTTCGAACAGGCCTTCCAGCGTTTTCATGCGCTCCTTCGTCTCGTCCCAGGTCGAGTTCTGCACCGCCTCGATGAGCGCCTCGACGATAAAGAGTGTGACGACGGAGGAATCCCAGGCCGACGGTGCCTCGATCTGCACGCGAAAGGCGTGACGGGCGAGCTTGGTTGCAGGCGACGCCCACTGGTCGGTGAAGATGATGATTTCGGCACCGCGCTTGCGGGCGGCGGTGGCGAGGCTCACCATTTCCTGCTCGTAGCGACGGATATCGAAGATGATGAGCAGGTCGCCCGGATTCATATTGAGGACGTATTGCGGCCAGCTCGATGAATTGGAAGAGAGCAGCGCCGTGTTCGGGCGAATGACCTGCATATGGGTGAAGAAGTATTCGGCGAGTGCGCCGGTGATGCGTCCGCCGACGAAATAGAGCGTGCGCTTGCGGTCCGAGAGCAGGGCAGCGGCGCTGTCGAAGGTTGCCGTATCGAGATCGGAGAGCGTCTGGCGCAGATTGCCTATGATGGCATCGGCAAAGCGGTTCAATATATGCGTGCCCGGCGCGTTCTGGGCCCAGCGGTCGTGCTTGGCGATCGGGTTGGAAATCGTCGCCTCGACCTCCTGATGCAGATGCTGCTGGAAGTCCGGATAACCCTTGTAGCCGAGTTTCTGGACCATGCGCACGACTGTCGGCGTGGAGACGCCGGCATTTTCGGCAATCGTGGTGATGCTGCCGAGGCCGGAGACGGGGTAGTTGTCGAGGAGGCTTTCGGCCAACTGCTTTTCGGCGCGTGTGAGCACGCCGAGATGTGAATGAATGACGTCCGAAACGGTCTTAGCCGCGACACTCACGTGATTTTGCTCCCCGGGATGGTCTGATGCCACTTTCCCACTGAAAGTTAACAACGCTGTCACAATCCATGTCAATAACTGTCATGAAAAGAAATTTTCAGAGTACGCTTGACACTGCCGTGAACCTGAAGAATTCTTTTCTTGTGAAGATTTCATTAAGCGATGGAGAGGTGCGGTTGGTGCTGGCTCAGCCCCGAATTCTCAGCGAAGCGGACGGCGATTGCGTCGCAATCGAACGCGTTCACGGCAAGAGTCCCGTGCTCATCATCTGCGAGCACGCATCCCGCACGCTTCCTGAAAATTTTGGCGATCTCGGTCTTTCGCAAGAGGCGCTTTCCAGCCACATCGCCTGGGATCCCGGCGCGCTTGCCGTTGCCCGCGGCATTTCGGCGGGTCTCGATGCGACGCTGATCTACCAGCGCTTTTCCCGGCTGATCTATGACTGCAACCGGCCGCCGAGTTCGCCCGGCGCCATGCCCGAGGTCAGCGAGATCTACACGATCCCCGGGAACAAGGATTTGACCGGCGAAGAGCGCCGCGCGCGCACCGAAGCACTTTACCAGCCGTTCCATGATGCCGTTCGCGCGCTGATCCGCGACCGGCAGGCGAGGGGGCAGGATTGCGTCATTGTGACGATCCATAGCTTCACTCCGGTCTACAATGGCAAGCAGCGCGCCGTCGAGCTCGGCATCCTCCATGATGAGGACAGCCGGTTTGCCGATCGCATGCTGGCATCAGCGGCCGAGGCGCCGCTCTACCGCACCGAACGCAACGAACCCTATGGGCCTGAAGACGGCGTGACGCATACGCTGATCCTGCACGGCACGTCCAACGGGCTTCGCAATGTCATGATCGAGGTCAGAAACGACCTCATTTCAGAAGATACCGGTCAAGGGGTCGTGGCCGACTATCTAACAGGGCTTATCCAGCAAAGTCTGGATGCCTGAATAAAAACAAGACCCCGGGGAGCAGTTTAACTGCGACAGCCCGCAAGGCGAAAGCCACGGGCACTATTGGCACAGATCGGCCGCAATTCCGCGGGCGATTGTCAACAGGGGGAAGTCATGTCGGACTATTCCGAAAATGATAAGAAGCAGGATATGAGCATCCTGCATTCCATGGGCTATGCCCAGGAACTCGAACGGCGGATGAGCTCGTTCTCGAACTTTGCCGTCTCCTTCTCGATCATCTGCATCCTGTCGGGCGGCATCAACTCGCTGGCGCAGGCAACCGCAGGTGCGGGCGGTGCGGCGATCGGCATCGGCTGGCCGCTTGGCTGCTTCGTTTCACTCGTCTTTGCCGTGGCCATGGCCCAGATCAGCTCCGCCTATCCGACGGCAGGCGGCCTCTATCACTGGGGCTCGATCCTCGGCAACCGCTTCACCGGCTGGGTGACCGCCTGGTTCAACCTGCTCGGTCTCGTCACCGTTCTCGGCGCCATCAATGTCGGCACCTATTATTTCTTCATGGGCACGTTCGGCACGAGCTATTTCGGCCTGGCGGACACGACGACGGTACGCATCGTCTTCCTCGTGATCATCACCGGTGCGCAGGCGCTCGTGAACCATATGGGTATCGGTCTCACGGCCAAACTCACCGACTTCTCGGGCTACCTCATCTTCGCGACCGCGATCGCGCTTGCCGCCGTGTGCCTGATTTCGGCTCCATCCTACGAATTCGGCCGGCTCTTCACCTTCGCCAACTATTCCGGCGAAGCGGGTGGCAATGTCTGGCCCTCGACGTCGGGCCTCTGGGTCTTCCTGCTCGGCCTGCTGCTGCCGATCTACACGATCACCGGCTATGACGCTTCGGCCCACACGTCGGAAGAAACGGTCAAGGCGGCGCATTCCGTTCCGCGCGGCATGGTCTCTTCCGTGCTCTGGTCGGCGCTCTTCGGCTACATCATGCTGTGCTCCTTCGTGCTCATGCTGCCAAACATGGACGATGCGGCAAAGCAGGGCTGGAACGTGTTCTTCTGGGCGATGGACACGCAGGTCAATTCGACGGTGAAGGACATTCTCTACTTCGCGATCCTCATCAGCCAGTGGCTGTGCGGTCTTGCCACCGTGACGTCGGTCTCGCGCATGATCTTCGCCTTTTCGCGTGACGGCGGCCTGCCGGCTTCGAAGGGACTGTCGAAGGTCAGCCCGAACTACCGCACGCCGGTTGCCGCCATCTGGACGGGCTCGATCCTCTCGGTGCTCTTCGTCTGGGGCTCGTCGCTGGTTTCGATCGGCGAGACGCCGGTTTATACGATCGTCGTATCCTGCACGGTCATCTTCCTGTTCTTCTCCTTCGCGATCCCGATCGCGCTTGGCCTCTTTGCCTGGGGCACTTCGAAGTGGGACAAGATGGGGCCATGGAACCTGGGCGAGGGCGTGTTCAAGCTCTTCGCGGTTCTTTCCATCCTCGCGATGATCCTGATTTTCGTTCTCGGCATTCAGCCGCCGAACGGACCGGCGCTTTATGTGACCGTGGGCTTCCTCGTCCTGACCGGCATCGTCTGGTTCGGCTTCGAAAGCCGCCGCTTCAAGGGGCCGCCGATCGGCGACGAAGTGGCAAAACGCCAGGCCGAAATCGCAGCGGCCGAAAAGGCTGTCGGCGAACACTAAGAAACGAGGCTTCCCTCTCAACTGGCGGGGCCGCATTACGCGGCCCCCTCACGGTTCAACGAAAAGGCATCGGGCGGGTTAATCCCGGTGGTCGCATGCCGTTTCGTTGTCCCGATTTCCCGGTTTCAATTTCAGGCGGATAAATCATGAGCAGCTATACTCTCGACGATCTCAGACAGGACGTCGCCGACGGGCGCATCGATACGGTGCTGGCCTGTCAGGTGGACATGCAGGGGCGCCTGATGGGCAAGCGTTTCCAGGCAGAATTCTTCCTCGAAAGCGCCTGGAAGGAAACGCATAGTTGCAACTACCTGCAGGCGACCGACATGGAGATGGAGACCGTCTCCGGCTACAAGGCGACGAGCTGGGAAAAGGGCTACGGCGACTATACGATGAAGCCGGACCTTTCGACGCTGCGCGTCATTCCCTGGCTCGAAGGCACCGCGCTCGTTCTCTGCGACGTGCTGGACCACCATACGCATGAGGAAGTGGCACATTCGCCGCGCGCGATCCTGAAGAAGCAGGTGAAGCGCCTGGAGGACATGGGCATGAAGGCCTACATGGCCTCCGAACTTGAATTCTTCCTCTTCGACCAAAGCTATGAGGCAGCGCAGGCTTCCGGCTACCGCAACCTGAAGCTCGCCAGCGCCTATAACGAGGATTACCACATCTTCCAGACGACCAAGGAAGAAGAGGTCATGCGGGCGATCCGCAAGGGTCTGCAGGGCGCCGGCATCCCGGTCGAAAATTCCAAGGGCGAGGCGTCCGCCGGCCAGGAAGAAATCAATGTGCGTTATGCCGACGCACTGACCATGGCCGACCGGCATGCGATCATCAAGAACGGCTGCAAGGAGATCGCCTGGTCGAAGGGCAAGGCGATCACGTTCCTCGCCAAGTGGCACTACAATGCCGCGGGCAGCTCTTCGCATATCCACCAGTCTCTCTGGAGCCTGGAAGAAAAGCCGCTCTTCTTCGATCATGCCGGCCATTATGGCATGACGCCGCTGATGCAGAACTATATTGCCGGGCTGCTCAGCCACGCGAGCGAGATCACCTATTTCCTGGCACCCTATATCAACTCCTACAAGCGCTTCATGGCCGGCACTTTCGCGCCGACCAAGGCTATCTGGAGCAAGGATAACCGCACGGCCGGCTATCGCCTTTGCGGCGAGGAGACCAAGGCGATCCGCATCGAATGCCGCGTCGGCGGATCCGATCTCAATCCCTATCTCGCCTTCGCAGCGCTGATTGCCGCCGGCATCGACGGCATCGAGAAGAAGTTGGAACTGGAAGCGCCCTATGAGGGTGACGCCTATTTCGGCAAGGATATCCGCGAAATCCCGCGCACGCTGCGCGCTGCGACGAAGGCCATGACCGAATCGGAGATGCTGCGCGCAGCCTTCGGCGACGAGGTCATCGACCACTACACCCGCGCTGCCGAATGGGAGCAGGAAGAATACGACCGCCGCATAACGGATTGGGAAGTGGCGCGCGGCTTCGAGAGAGCTTAAGAACGTAACCGAAGCGGAAAGCCGCTCGACTTGTGTCTCCTGCGGAGGATCAGTCGTTGCGTCTTTCCCTGCGGCTCAGAGAAAACAGGATTCAGATCATGACAATGATCCAATGCATTTCGCCGGTCGACGGCTCTGTTTATGCGGAGCGTCCGGCGCTTTCGCTGGAGGCGGCAAAGGAAGCCGTGGCGCGTGCGCGCAAGGCGCAGAAGGCCTGGGCCAGGCGCCCGCTCGAAGATCGCGTTCAACTGGTGCTGAAGGGTGTCGCCCGTCTCAACGAGATGTCGGATGTCGTCGTGCCCGAGCTTGCCTGGCAGATGGGCCGGCCCATCAAGTATGGCGGCGAATATCGCGGCTTCAACGAGCGTTCTAATTACGTCGCGTCGATTGCGGCGGATGCGCTTGCACCGCTCGTCGTCGAAGAGAGCGACAAGTTCGAACGCCGCATCGAGCGTGAAGCGCATGGCGTCGTCTTCGTCGTGGCGCCCTGGAACTACCCTTACATGACGGCGATCAACACGATTGCCCCGGCGCTGATGGCGGGCAATAGCGTCGTGCTCAAGCATGCCTCACAGACGCTGCTCGTCGGTGAACGTCTGGTACAGGCCTTCGTTGAGGCAGGCGTTCCCGAGGACGTGTTCCAGAACGTCTTCCTTGATCACGAGACGACCTCGGCGCTGATTGCCGCCGGCAGCTTCAACTTCGTCAATTTCACCGGCTCGGTCGAAGGCGGTCGCTCCATGGAACGCGCTGCGGCCGGCACTTTTACCGGTCTCGGCCTCGAGCTCGGCGGCAAGGACCCGGGCTATGTGATGGAGGATGCCGACCTCGACGCGGCCGTCGACACGTTGATGGATGGCGCGACCTATAATTCCGGCCAGTGCTGCTGCGGTATCGAGCGCATCTATGTGCATGAATCGCTCTATGACGCCTTCGTCGAGAAGTCGGTCGCCTGGGTTTCGAACTACAAGCTCGGCAACCCGCTCGATCCGGAGACCTCGCTTGGCCCGATGGCGCACAAGCGCTTTGCCAAGGTGGTGCGCGACCAGATCGCCGATGCCGTTGCCAAGGGCGCCAAGGCGCTGGTCGATCCCAAGCTCTTCCCGGCTGATGATGGCGGCGCCTATCTGGCACCGCAGGTCCTCGTCAATGTCGACCATTCCATGGCTTTCATGCGCGAAGAGACTTTCGGCCCGGCCGTCGGCATCATGAAGGTCAGGAATGACGACGAAGCGCTGGCGCTGATGAATGACAGCCAGTACGGGCTGACGGCTTCGCTCTGGACCAAGGATGCCGAGCGGGCAGGGCGGCTCGGCCGCGAAATCGAAACCGGCACCGTCTTCATGAACCGCGCCGACTATCTCGATCCGGCTCTGTGCTGGACCGGTGTCAAGGAAACCGGCCGCGGCGGCTCGCTGTCGATCATCGGCTTCCACAATCTGACGCGCCCGAAATCCTACCATCTCAAGAAGGTCACAGCATGAGCAGCGCCAACATTACCGCCAACTGGAGCTACCCGACATCAGTCAAGCTCGGCCGCGGCCGCATCAAGGAACTGGCCGACGCCTGCAAGAGCCTCGGCATGAAGAAGCCGCTGCTCGTCACCGACCGCGGCCTCGCGTCGATGGCGATCACCAAGAACGCGCTCGACATTCTCGAAGATGCAGGCCTCGGCCGGGCGATCTTTGCCGATGTCGATCCGAACCCGAACGAAAAGAACCTTGAAGCCGGCATCAAGGCCTTCCGCGACGGCGGCCACGATGGCGTCGTCGCCTTCGGCGGCGGTTCCGGCCTCGATCTCGGCAAGTGCGTAGCCTTCATGGTCGGCCAGACGCGTCCCGTCTGGGACTTCGAGGATATCGGCGATTGGTGGACACGGGCGAGCGTCGACGGCATAGCGCCGATTGTTGCCGTGCCGACGACCGCCGGCACCGGCTCCGAAGTCGGCCGCGCCAGCGTCATCACCAATTCGGCGACCCATGTGAAGAAGATCATCTTCCATCCGAAGTTCCTGCCGGGTGTCGTCATCGCCGATCCGGAACTGACGGTCGGCATGCCGAAGATCATCACGGCCGGCACCGGCATGGATGCCTTCGCGCATTGCCTCGAAGCCTATTCCTCGCCCTTCTACCATCCGATGTCGGCCGGCATCGCGCTGGAAGGCATGCGGCTCGTCAAGGAATTCCTGCCGCGCGCCTATAAGGAAGGCACGGATCTGGAAGCCCGCGCCAACATGATGTCGGCAGCCGCGATGGGCGCGGTCGCCTTCCAGAAGGGGCTTGGCGCCATCCACGCGCTCTCGCATCCGATCGGCGCCGTCTACAACACCCATCACGGCATGACCAATGCCGTCGTCATGCCGGCTGTCCTGCGCTTTAACCGCTCGGCCATCGAAGAGAAGATTGCGCGTGCCGCGGCCTATCTTGGGATATCAGGCGGTTTCGATGGTTTCTACGATTACGTCCTGAAGCTGCGTTCCGAACTCAACGTTCCTGACAATCTGACGGCGATGGGAATCACCTCCGACCGGATCGATGAATTGGCGGCGATGGCGATCGAAGACCCGAGCGCCGGCGGTAATCCGGTTGCATTGACGCTTGAAAATACCAAGACCCTGTTCAGGGATTGCTTCTGATCAGATAAAGGCGGACCTCTAAACTGGCCTGGAAAGCCTTGGCTTTCCAGGCTTTTTTCTTGCTTTACGCGCTTTTAGAAATCCTTATTTTTTAGGATGCGAAAAATGCAGGCCGCAATTTCAGCGGGCCCGTTTAACAGTTTGTTAACCACGATTGGCAAGGATGGGTTAAYCGCACGATGCTCCGACAGTGCGATTAACAACGAGCGATGCCGGCTCGCGCCATTTCCCTTCGAGGACTAAGAATATGCCAGTCATCACATTCGCAAATACCAAGGGCGGCGCCGGCAAGACCACAGCGGTATTGCTGCTCGCCACCGAACTTGCCCGTCAGGGCTACCGCGTCACCATTCTCGATGCCGATCCGCAGCACTGGATTTCGCGCTGGCACGRAATCTCCGGCCATGTGGCAAATATCAGCGTCATCGATTTCGTAACGACTGCCTCGCTGCCGCTACACATCAGCGAAAACAAGCAGAATACCGATTACTTCATCATCGACCTGCCGGGCGCGCGCAATCCGCTGCTGGCAACAGCCGTCGGCCTCTCCGACCATGTGCTGATTCCGATTCAGGGTTGCGCCATGGACGCCCGCGGCGGCGCCCAGGTTCTCGAACTCTTGCAATATCTGGAGGAGAAGGCAGGTATCAAGATCGGCCATTCGGTCGTGCTCACCCGCGTCAATTCCATGGTCACCACCCGCGCGCTGCAGCTCGTCAAGGCGCTGCTGAATGAGCGTCACGTCCCGGTTCTCGATACGGCGATCATCGAACGGTCGGCATTCCGCGACATCTTCGATTGYGGCGGCACGCTGCATACGATGGATCCGATGCGCGTCAGCAACCTCGACAAGGCTCGTGAAAACGCCCACTGTTTCGCTGAAGAAATCACCCGCAAGGTGCCGGGCCGGCTCCCGGTCGCGGTGCGGCTGGCAAACGCGATGCGCAGCGCTGCCTGATCATAACATTCGATGAAAAAATTGATGCCCCGGCCTGTGTCGGGGCATTTTCTATTTGCGATTACAGTTGCTCGCTGAGATGCTGGCCTCTCAAGCTGAGAAAATCCCGTTATCCGCGAAGTAACGCATGAGCATTACAGGGCAAGTTGACGACAGGCTTATCGATTCCATCTATGGAGTCGTTTTCGGCGAAGCGCGGTGGGATACATTCATGACGGAGCTGAACGGGCTGTTGCCGGGGGCGGGCACCAGCCTTTTTCATCATGACGCTGCGCGTTCGGAAGGTTCGTCGCAATACCATGTCAACATGGACCAGTCCTGGATCAATACCTACACGCAGTATTACTGCCGGCTGAATCCCTGGATATCGGGCCTCGACAAGATACCCGCAGGGCAAGGCGCAATCGGCGAGGATTTCATATCCTATGCCGATCTCTCCAGGACCGAGTTCTTCAATGACTTCTGGCATCGGCAGGAGGGCCAGGGCGCCGTTGGCATGGCGATCCTGCGGGAGAGCGGACGATCGTTCAATCTGTCGATCACCACGACGCGCTGGACCGATCCGGACGAGAGCCGGGACTGCGCTGCGCTCTTGACACGGCTCGGGCCGCATCTGAGGCGCGCCTTTATCGCGGTCGAATCCGGCGGGCGGCAAAAGAACCATTCGGAGATCAACGGGCGGCTGTTCGATGCCATTGGCGTCGGTGTGCTTCTCCTGAATTCAGAGCGGCGACTGGCGTCCGCTTCCGTCTTCGGAGAGGCGGTGCTTGAACAGGGAACAGGTGTTTGGCTTTCACCGCTCGGAACGCTGCATCTTGCCGACAAGGATGCCGATGACCGTCTCACACTGATGCTGCGCCATGGCGAGGAGGTGGAGCGTCAGCAGACGGTTCTGACCGATGGCCGGAAGATCACCTTGCTCAAGCTTGAAAAGGGCCATCAGCCACGCTTCTTCGAACGGCCTGTCGTTGCCATCATGATCGAGCCGAAACAAAGCTCGGCGGGGCTGAGCGATGAGAAACTGCGTAACGATTTCGGTCTGACCCAAGCTGAGATCAGGGTCGTCAGGGCGCTGGTTTTGGGAGGCTCGATTCCTGGCCTGGCTGCCGAAACCAGCCGTTCGCGTGAGACGATCCGCTCGCAGGTGCGGTCCGTCTACATGAAGACGGGCGCCAGGAAGCAGGTCGAACTCTTACGTCTCATCCAGTTCGGCGAGCGCCCGGCGGAGACGCCGAGCGAATAGACTTCCTCAATCGACGAATTCGACCGTCACGCCGGGCTTGACCATCTTGGCAAGCTCTGTCGCATCCCAGTTCGTCAGACGAATGCAGCCGTGGCTCTGGGTGCGGCCGATTCTGGAGGGATCGGGCGTGCCGTGAATGCCGTAAGTCGGCTTGGAAAGTGCCATCCAGACCGTGCCGACGGGACCGTTCGGGCCGGGCGGAATGTCGARGATCTTGTCGTTGGTACCCTGCTGGAAATTGACCTTCGGATTATAGGTATAGCCGGGATTGAAGGCGACGCGCTCGACCGTCACCGTGCCTGATGGTGAGGGCGTATCGGTGGAGCCGATCGAGGCGGGGTAGGCGGCAACGAGGTTGCCGGCATCATCATAGGCGAAGACCTGCTTGCGGCCCTTGTCCGCAAGGATCTTTGCAACAGTGCCGGCCTTGTTCCCGCCGGGATTGACGACCTTGATGACGGTGCCCGGCATCGTGAAATCCGCGCTGGGATTCATTTCCTTCAGGAAGTTTTCATCCATGTGGAAACGTTCGGCGAGCGCTTCGGTGACAGAGGTGTAGGCGAGGGACGGCAGAAGCGCCTTCTGCGAATAATCTTCCGGGATCTGCGCCACGTAAGGACCGGCGGCATCCGCATCGGTGATCGTGTAGTTGACGACCGGCAGGCCGCCATTCATGCGCAGCTCTTCAAGGATCGCATCGGTATTGTTCGGATCGAGCTTGGTGCCGGTCATTTGCTCATAGGCGTAAATTGCCTTGGTGACATTGGAGCCCATGTGGCCGTCAATGACGCCGGGCGAAACGCCGGATCGATCCAGAAACACCTGAAGCGCCACGATCTCGGGCTTGGACTTGTCCTTGAGCGTGATCACGGGCTCCTGCGGCGCCTGGCGTGGCTCGTCGGCTGGGGGGATCTGCTGACCGGGCTCGACCGCTGCGTAGTCGTCCTGACCCTGCTGATCGCCGGGGTAGGGTTGATCGTCAAGCGGCTGGCGCTCAATAGCGGCGTCCTGCGGGATGGAGCCGGTTACCGGGCCTCGCTCGGAATAACGTGTATCGCCGTAGCGGTTGTCTTCGGCGTAAGGATCGTTGTTATAAGGATCGTTGGCGGCCTCACGCGATGTGCGCGGCGAATAGTAGCCGCGGGCGCGCATCTCGGTGGCGATGATGTTGCCGTAGCGGTCGACCAGCACGCGATTGCCGCGGTAGTCATGGGCATAGACGAAGCCGCGGCCGGGCGGGACGTAGTCGAGAATTTCGCCGCCTGGCGTCACCAGCACGATATCGCTCTGGTTTCGGCCGAATTGTTGGGCACCGGCCTGCGGCACGACAGCAGCGAGCGCCAATAGCGCGGCCGAAAGGGAAAGGGCCGATTTCATAAAGCGATTCACGTCTCACACCTCGATCAGTGGCTCGGCAACACACACCTGCCAATTTTGACGCTAGTGTGGAATTTCTTAAGCCGTGCTGAACAAAACATAAAAGTACCCGTGTTTCGCGTTTACCCATGAACGCTTGCGTGAAGATGACGTTCCCGTGAAGTCGCCGGTTGCGGGGCTGCTGGGGCCATTTCAGCGGTCCCGATTGACGAGGGTGATCGCACGACCTAACCCTACCGCAGCCAAGATTCCCGGGAGGACAAGCCGATGATCGAATTTGCCGCAGCAAGCGGGCCGCGCCTGATGCTGGACGAAACATCGGTGCTGGATATCGGCGGCTGCATCGTCGAAGGCATCGATATCGCGCCGAAGCGGGCGATCCCTGATGATGGCGACCCGCGAATCGATCACTCGCTGGAAGGCTTCCTCTTTACCTGCGGCCCTGATCATATCCGTCATCGCCAGCCAATTCCCGGCACTGATGGTAAGATCTATCCGCTGCACGGCTCGGCTTCCGGCCATCCGGCGAAGGTGCTGTGGACGACGTTTGAGAATGGCAATGCCGAATGCCGCGCCGATATCGACATCACCACGGTCGAGGGCCTGCCGCAGCGCATCGAGCGTCTGTGGCAGATCGACGGAGCGACCGGCGAAGTTTCGCTGGAAGATCGCGTCGTCAACACAAGCGATGAGACCGTGCCGACCTTTCTCATGTACCACATGAACACCGGCGGCAAATGGCTTGATGGCGGAACGCGGCTCGAAGGCCGGATGCTTGATGGTGGCGGCTTTCCCTGGACCTTCGGCGAGGAGCCGGGCGGCATCTTTTGTGTCGAGGCCCCCGCTACCGAGGACGGTTTTGCCGAAATCCAGCTCGGGCCAATCGCAGCCGTTGGTGGCAAGACGCTGAGGGTGCGGTTCCGCGCCGATACGCTGCCGTATCTGCAGATCTGGCGTAACCAGAAAGCGCCGGCCGATATCGTCGGTATCGAACCGGTGTCGCACCGCTGGGTGCTGCGCCACGAGCTGGAGGCGGCGGGCGAGTTCAACTTGTTGAAGCCAGGTGAAAGCCGCAGCTACGGGCTACGTTTCGCCTTTGTCTAATGAAGGGCTGTTCGGCGAAGACGTGTTGACGCCTACGGGAGTGCGTCGTAGACCTTCAGCCCACCATTTTCGAGGAGATTGAGACGATGGATATCCGCCAGATCGACGATGAATACTCCGTTTCCGGCCAGATCACGGTCGAGGATCTCGACCAGATCAAGGCGCTCGGCTTCAAGTCTATCGTCTGCCATCGTCCGGACGACGAAAGCCCTGATCAAACGCCCTTTGCCGTCATCGAGGCCCGCGCCAAGGAGATCGGCCTTGAGATCACCCATGTGCCTGTCGGCCCGATGGGCGTGACCGAGGAAGCCGTGCAGGGCATGGTCGATGCGCTCGACGAATTCGAACGCCCGATGCTCGGTTACTGCCGCTCCGGCGCACGCTCCACGGCGATCTATCAGAAGACGCATCACATCCGCGCCTGATCCGGCCAAACCGGACCAATCCGACGCCGCCTGAGCGCGGCGTCTTTCATTTGATGAACAGGAGAACACGATGAGCATCAAGCGTATCGACATCGGCACCCGCATGAGCGGCGCCGTCATTCACGGCAACACCGTCTATCTCGCAGGCCAGGTCGGCGAAGGCGAAAGCGTTGCCGATCAGTGCAAGTCCGCGCTCGGCGAAGTCGACCGCCTGCTGGCTGCTGCCGGCAGCAGCAAGTCGAAGATCCTGCAGACGATCATCTATCTCTCGGACATCGCCTATTTCGCAGAGATGAACGCCGTCTGGGAAGGCTGGATCGACCCGGCAAACCCGCCGGCCCGCGCCACCAGCGAAGCCAAGCTCGCTGCGCCGAAGTACAAGGTCGAGTTCATCGTTACGGCTGCTCTCGACTAAGAGCGTCGCACAGAACGAGCTTGAGGCCGGTGAAGAAATTCACCGGCTTTTTGTTTGAGAGATTTCCGAAAGTGTTCTGGTTGGCGTAATCGCCTCGGGATCGAGCTTGATCTCGATGATCGACGGCTTACCGCTGTCGCGCGCCCGCTCGAAGGCCGGCGCAAAGTCCTCGGTCTTTTCCACCGTCTCGCCATGGCCGCCATAGGCGCGGGCAAGGGCTGCAAAATCCGGATTGGTAAGGTCGGTGGCGCTGACCCGGCCCGGATAGTCGCGCTCCTGATGCATGCGGATCGTGCCGTAGATGCCGTTATTGACGACGACCGATATGATCGGCAGGCTATAGCGTACAGCGGTCGCAAATTCCTGCCCGTGCATCAGGAAGCAGCCATCGCCGGCAAAGCAGATGACTTGCCTGTCGGGGAAGAGCTGCTTGGCGGCAACCGCGGCCGGCAGGCCATAGCCCATGGAGCCTGACGTTGGTGCCGCCTGTGTGTTGAAGCGGCGGAAGCGGTGGAAACGGTGCACCCAGGTGGCGTAGTTGCCGGCGCCATTGGTGAAGATGGTGTCCGGTTTCGTATTGGCCTCAAGCCACTCCATGATCGGCCCCATGTGGACGGCGCCGGGACCTGTCGCCGGCGGTTTCGACCAGGAGAGATAGGCCTGATGCATGCGCTCGGTGCGTTCGGCCCAGCGCGGCTCAGGCGGGGCTTCGAGATCGGCGAGCGCTTCGACGAAATCGGCTGGGCCGGCGCAGATGGCAAGATCGGGGCGGTAGACGCGGCCAAGTTCCGACGGGTCCGGATGGATGTGGACGAGCGACTGGGCCGGGTAGGGGATATCGATCAGCGTATAGCCCGAGGATGGCATCTCCGACATGCGGCTGCCGAGCAGGATGAGCAAGTCGCTCTCCTTGATTTCCTTCGCCAGCGCCGGATTGATGCCGATACCGACATCGCCGGCATAGGAGGGATGCAGGTGGTCGAAGAGCATCTGCCGGCGGAAGGAGCAGCCGACCGGCAGGCTGAAGCGCTGGGCGAAAGCCTGGAAATCGGCGACCGCATCGGCATCCCAGCGGGTGCCGCCGAGGACGACCATCGGCCTCTCGGCTTTCAAGAGACGCAGATAGAGATCATCGATCTGGCTGCGGCCGGGATGAGCTTCGATGCGGGCGTAACGCTTGGCGCGAGGCGCTTCTACCTCGTCGCGCAGCATATCCTCGGGCAGCGTCAGCACGACCGGACCTGGACGGCCGGATGTGGCGATCGCAAAGGCACGGGTGACAAATTCAGGGATGCGGGCGGCATCGTCGATCTCGCCGACCCATTTGGCAAATTCCGTGAAGGCGCGGCGGAACTCGACCTCCTGGAAGGCCTCCCGCTCGCGCGCCTCCCGCTGCACCTGACCGATGAAGAGGATCATCGGGATGGAATCCTGCTTCGCGATATGCAGGCCGGCAGAGGCATTGGTGGCGCCCGGGCCGCGGGTGACCATGCAGATGCCGGGCTCCCCGGTCAGCCGGCCCCAGCAATCCGCCATCATCGCCGCGCCGCCTTCCTGACGGCAGACGATCACATCGATATCGCTGTCGTGCAGGGCGTCGAGCACGGCAAGGAAGCTTTCGCCCGGGACGCAGGAGAGGCGTTTTACACCATTCGCCTTCAGTACTTCGACGATCAGTTGTCCGCCTGTCCTTTTCATGGCCCCTTCCTTCTCATGGCGATGTCTTCCTCTCCCATTCCACAAGTTCGGCCAGTACTTCGGCATTGTGTTCGCCGAGACGCGGGCTCGGCCGTTCATATCGCAGCGGCGTTTCAGACAGCACGACCGGCGTGCGTACGCCCGGGATCATCGTGCCCGCAGCATCCGGTAGATCGACACGTAGGCCGCGTGCCGCAATCTGCGGATCGGCAAACATTTCCTCGATCGTGTTGATGGCACCGGCCGGCACGGCATTGTCTTCGCAGGCCTTGAGCAGATCCGCTTTTTGCCATCTAAGCGTTTCGGTTGAGACCATCCGGCGGACTGCATCTCTGTTGGCGACGCGGGCCTTGTTGGTCGCGAAGTTTTCGTCATCGGCGATGACGAGGCCAAGAATGGTGCAGAGGCGGCGGAACTGGCCGTCATTGCCGATGGCAAGAATGAGATAGCCGTCAGCCGTCGGCACGACCTCATAGGGGGAGATATTAGGATGGGCATTGCCGAGGCGCACGGGGGCGCGGCCGGAGACCAGATAATTCATGTTCTGGTTTGCGAGGACTGCCGATTGCACATCGAGCAGCGCCATGTCGATCAACTGGCCTTCGCCTGATTTCAGGGCATGGATGAGGGCGGCCTCGATCGCCGAGACGGCATAGATGCCGGTAAAGATATCGGCGATGGCCACACCCGCCTTCATCGGCTGTCCCTCAGGCTCTCCGGTGATCGACATGAAGCCGGACATGCCCTGGACGATGTAATCGTAGCCGGCGAGATTGGCGTAGGGGCCGGTCTGGCCGAAGCCGGTGATGGAGCAATAGACGAGGCGCGGGTTGATCGCCTTCAGGCTTTCGAAATCGAGCCCATATTTGACAAGGCCGCCGAGCTTGAAATTCTCGATCAGCACATCGGCGGTGGCGACGAGGCGGCGCACCAGCGACTGGCCTTCCGCGCTTTTGAGATCGGCGGTGACGGACCGTTTGCCGCGATTGGCGGAGTGGTAATAGGCGGCAGAGAGGTTTTCTCCATCCGCGCCCTCGACGAAGGGCGGCCCCCAGTGCCTCGTGTCGTCGCCGCCATCAGGATTTTCCACCTTTATGACATCGGCGCCGAGGTCGGCCAGCATCTGACCCGCCCAGGGACCGGCCAGCACGCGTGCAAGCTCGATGACCCTGATCCCGGCAAGCGGCGGCTTCTTCTTCACGTCTTCCGTCATGTTCCTCCCGGATTCCTCCCAAACTCCTTCCGTGGGCGGCGGATTTCAGGGCGCCCGCGTTGCCTCAGATGTATCGGATACGGGTTTGGAAGCAAAGCGCCGCTCGCGCCAGATGATGTAGAGACCCGAGGCGATGACGATGAGGATACCGACCCATTTCAAGGCATCCGGAAAATCGGCGAAAACCAGCCAGGCAAAGACCGTGGCCGACACGATTTCCAGATATTGCAGCGGTGCCAGCGTGGAAGCCGGGGCGGCGCGATAGGCATAGGCGGCAAGGATGCCGGTGATCGCCGCGGCGATGCCTGTGCCGAGCAGGTAGCCGAAGGCGGGAAGATCGGGCATGGTCGTGTCGATGATGTCGGAGCCGCTGCCATAACCGAAGAACAGGATGACGGCGCAGAAGAAAATGCCCCAGAGGCCGGTCTGGAACTGCATGGCCCAGGGATCTTCCCGATGCGACAGCACGCGTGTCATCAGTGCGAAGACGGCGATGCAGAAGGCACTGACGACGGGCAGCAGGGCGATGTAGCCGACCTGCTCGAAGCTTGGCTGGATGATCAGCATGGCGCCGAGGAAGCCCACGGCGCAGGCGCTGTAGCGCCGCCAGCCGATGGTCTCTTTCAGAAAGATGCTGCTGAGGATCGTCAGGATGATCGGCTCGACGAAGAAGATGGCGATCGCATCGGCAACCGCCATGACCTTCAGCGTTGTGACGAAGCTGATCATCGAGATGGTGACCATCGCGCCGCGGATCGCATGATACCAGCTCTGCTTCAGCGAGACCTGGATCTTGGCACCGCGCAGAAATATGAAAGGCAGCATGGTGAGCGACTGGATGACGAAACGGAAGGCGGCAACCTCCGTCGAGGAGATCGTTGTCGTCGCCAGCTTCGAGAAGATATCGATCAGCG
This sequence comes from Rhizobium sp. P1_E6, assembly GCF_056405875.1. Lineage (NCBI taxonomy): Bacteria > Pseudomonadati > Pseudomonadota > Alphaproteobacteria > Hyphomicrobiales > Rhizobiaceae > Rhizobium > Rhizobium sp. P1_E6. Next base: position 18,410 of record NZ_JBFUBG010000001.1, read on the forward strand.
GCGAGATCAGCACCGAGAGCAGCATGAAAAGCAAACCGAGCGTCACCTCGGATGAGGCGGGATGGCGGGTGGAACTCAGGCTCGTCATCTCAGGTCCTTTCGCTCGGGACCGTGCGGATTGCCTCGTCGCACCAACCGGCGAAATCCGCAATTGCCGTTTCCGCGCCGATCTCGTTCAGCGTTTCATGCCGCATGTCCTGATATATCTCAGTGCTGATACGGGAAAAGCCTTGGCTTTTCAAATGCTTTGACAACCAGAGTACGGCTTTTCCATTGTTGGTCGCCGGGTCATTACCGCCGCCGACAAGATGGATCGGCAGGTCCTTCGGCAGCTTCCCGAGCTGCCGGTCTTCTATGCCGCGGAAAGTGAGGGCGAAGACGTCCAGCCAAAGCGATACGGAGGCATCGAAGCCGCAAAGCGGATCGGCAATATAGGCGTCGACCTCGGCAGGATCGCGCGACAGCCAGTCGAATTCCGTGCGGTGATCGGGAATGGATTTGCCCCAGGCGGCAAATGTCAGCCTCGGCAGCATGTCGCTCGGCACGTCGGAGCCTTTCAATGCGCGCTCGGCAAGCAGGATCGCTTGCGCGGTGCGGCCGGAAAGACCGACGGCGAAATTCGAATTCCAGATAGCAAGGGCGGCGAAACGGCCGGGAAGAGCGGCGGCAGCGTTCAGCGCGATCAGGCCACCCATCGAATGACCGAACAGGATGACCGGCAGGCCGGGATGGCGGTTCGTGGCAAAGCCGTGGATGGCGGCGATGTCGTCGACGACGTGTTCGATGCCGCCCCGTCTTGCGAAACGGCCGAGCGGTCCATCGGGTGCGGTGGTCTCGCCATGGCCGCGATGGTCATGCGCGTAGACGTGATAGCCTCTTGCGGCCATGGCCTCGGCAAAGCGCCGGTAGCGGCGCGAGTGTTCGGCAAGCCCGTGAGAAATCATCAGGATAGCCCGCGCTTGTCCCTCCGCTGGCTGATGATGATAGGCAAGCGAAGCCCCGGCATTCTGAAGCCGCAATGTCTCGGAAAACATGCATTCCTCCCGCGCTCAAAAGACCAGATATCAAGGCAAATGCAATATTGCGGTTTGGCTCATACATGAGAAAGCATGGTTTTCGTTGCGATTCAGGGTTGCGCAAACTCCGTCTTCATGCTTTTTTGTTCCTGTATTGTTCTTTGTCGGGGCTATCAATGGGCAAGTTTTTCCTTTCAATTTCCATCCTGTTTCTTTCGTTATCGTCAGTCGGTTCCGCATCCGCGCAGGAAAGCGGGCGCACGCGCTTCATCCTGGCGGCAAGCTGGCAGCCGGCTTTCTGCCAGACCAACCAGAAGAAGGCGGAATGCGCCAACCAAAGCGGCGACCGCTACGACGCGACCAACTTTTCTCTCCACGGTCTGTGGCCAATGCGGCAGGACTATTGTGGCGTACCCACCGATCAGAAGGCTGCAGATAAGGACAGTAATTGGACGAGCCTGCCGGCCGTGAGCCTTTCGGCCGAGACGAAGGCGGCACTCGACAAGGCGATGCCCGGCACGCAGTCGGGTCTTGATCGGCATGAATGGATCAAGCACGGCACCTGCACGAAAATGAGTGCCGACGATTATTTCACCACCGCCATTCATCTGATGGGCGATCTCAATGCTTCTGCCGTGCGTGATCTCTTTGCCGCCAATGTCGGCAAGACGCTGAAGGCCGATGCAATCAAGGCGGCCTTCGACAAGAGCTTCGGCGCAGGCGCCAGCGACCGGGTGAAGATGAGCTGCCGGCGCGTCGGCAACAAACGCGTGATCAGCGAGTTGACGATCGGGCTTTCGCAGGATGCCGTTTCTGCTCAGGCAAAGGAGAAGGGTCTTGGCGGCCTCATCCAGGGGGCAGGGCAGACGTCCTTCGGCTGTGACGAAGGCCTTGTGGATGCTGCAGGCTTCTGATGGAAACATGCCGAAATCCTGACGAAACAGGGTTTCGGCGTTGCCCGCGGGCGTGGTTTCGCCTACATAGCGGCCACGATTTCAAGTTTCCGCCCGGAGCATCCCAGCATGACACGCCAGTTCATCTATCACATGTCCGGCCTCAACAAGGCCTATGGCAACAAGAAGATCCTCGAGAATATCCATCTTTCTTTCTACCCCGACGCCAAGATCGGTATCCTCGGCCCGAACGGCGCCGGTAAGTCCACCGTGCTGCGCATCATCGCCGGTCAGGACAAGGAATATACCGGTGAAGCCTGGCTCGCCGAAGGCGCGACGGTCGGATACCTGGAACAGGAACCGAAACTCGATCCGAACAAGACAGTGTTTGAGAATGTCATGGAAGGCGTCGCCTCCAAGACGGCTGTGCTCGAGCGCTACAACGAATTGATGATGAACTATTCCGACGAGACGGCGGATGAGGGTGCAAAGCTCCAGGACATCATCGACAGCCAGAACCTCTGGGATCTGGAAAGCCAGGTCGAGATGGCAATGGAAGCCCTGCGCTGCCCGCCGCGCGACGCCGAAGTCACCAGCCTTTCGGGTGGTGAGCGCCGCCGTATCGCGCTTTGCCGCCTGCTGCTGTCGCAGCCGGATCTGCTGCTGCTCGACGAACCGACCAACCACCTGGACGCCGAGACGATCGCCTGGCTTGAAAAGCATCTGCGCGACTATCCGGGCGCCGTGATGATGATCACCCACGATCGCTACTTCCTGGACAACGTCACCGGCTGGATCCTCGAACTTGATCGCGGCCGTGGCATCCCCTACGAAGGCAACTACTCGGCTTACCTGCTCGCCAAGGCCAAGCGCATGCTGCAGGAAAACCGCGAAGAGGCAGGCCGCCAGAAGGCGATCAGCCGCGAACAGGAATGGATCGCTTCCAGCCCGAAGGCCCGTCAGGCGAAGTCCAAGGCGCGTATCAAGTCTTACGAACAGCTGGTGGAAGCCGCCGAGAAGCAGCGTCCCGGTGACGCGCAGATCATCATCCCGGTCAGCGAGCGTCTCGGCCAGGTGGTCATAGAGATGGAAGGCATCACCAAGGGCTTCGAGGGCCGCACGCTGATCAGCGATCTGTCGATCAAGCTGCCGCCGGGCGGCATCGTCGGCATTATTGGCCCGAACGGCGCCGGCAAGACGACGCTGTTCAAGATGATCACCGGCCAGGAAAAGCCGGATGCCGGATCGGTCCGCGTCGGCGAGACTGTGCATCTCGGTTATGTCGACCAGAGCCGCGACGCGCTCGACGGCAACAAGACGGTCTGGGAAGAAATCTCGGGCGGCGCCGAAATCATCAAGCTCGGCAAGTTCGACATGAACTCGCGTGCCTATTGCGGCGCCTTCAACTTCAAGGGCGGCGACCAGCAACAGAAGGTCGGCAATCTCTCGGGCGGCCAGCGCAACCGCGTTCACCTTGCCAAGATGCTGAAGGCCGGCGGCAATGTTCTGCTGCTCGACGAACCGACCAACGACCTCGATACGGAAACGCTCGGCGCTCTGGAAAGCGCGCTGGAAGCATTTGCAGGCTGCGCGATCATCATCAGCCACGATCGCATGTTCCTCGACCGTCTGGCGACGCATATCCTCGCCTTCGAAGGTGACGGCCATGTTGAATGGTTCGAAGGCAACTTCGAGGATTACGAGCAGGACAAGGTCCGTCGTCTCGGCCCCGATGCCCTCAACCCCGGCAGCCAGGCTCACAAGCGCCTGACCCGCTGATCAGCGATCATTTACGCTTTCGGAAAGCCCCGATTTGGCCGGGGCTTTCTTGTTTTTATTGTCGTTATCACCAAAGGCAATTTCGCAAATCGGTGAAATGCCGCTTGCCTCAGCTATCCAAATCACATAAAGATATCTTTATATCTTGATTGGGTAGAATATGAACGAACCCCTAAGGCTTGGACTGGATGCGCTGGTGGACGTCTTGAAGGCGGCCGGCGAACCGACGCGCCTGCGACTGCTGGCGCTGCTGGCGGCGGGTGACCTGACCGTGACCGATCTTACGGAAATTCTCGGCCAATCCCAGCCTCGTATCTCACGGCATCTGAAGCTGCTCGGTGAGGCGGAACTGATCGACCGCTACCAGGAGGGTGCCTGGGCCTATTTCCGGCTGGCGCATGAGGGCAAGGCTGCCGCGCTGGTGCGGGCTTTGCTAAAGCATGTCTCCGAAAACGACCCCGTCGTCCAGCGCGACGGCGAGCGCCTCGCCACCGTCAAGCGGCAGCGCGCCGAACGGGCACAGGCCTATTTCAGCCGTAATGCTGCCGAATGGGACGAGCTTCGCCGTCTGCACGCCGCTGACGAAGAGGTGGATGCGGCAGTCATCAAGCTGCTTGGCGGCAATCCGATCGATTCCCTGCTCGATCTCGGCACCGGCACCGGCCGTATGCTGGAGCTTCTGTCCGGTCGTTATCGCCACGCAATCGGCGTCGATGCCAGCCGCGACATGCTGAGCGTGGCGCGCGCCAATCTCGACAAGTCACGTATCACGACGGCTTCGGTGCGCCATGCCGATATCCTGAACCTGCCTTTCGAGGGACAGGATTTCGATCTGGTGACCATCCATCAAGTGCTGCATTTCTTCGATCAGCCTGATATCGCGATCACCGAAGCCGCGCGCATGCTGCGGCCGGGCGGACGTCTCGTCATCATCGATCTGGCGCCGCACAATCTCGAATACCTTCGCGATGAACATGCCCATGTCCGTCTCGGCTTTTCGCATCAGGCCATGTCGGAATGGGTGCGTAAAGCCGGGCTCGATGTCGAGCAGGTCGTCGATCTTCATCCGGGTCAGCAGGGTGGGCAGGGCCTTACGGTCACGATCTGGCTCGCGCGCGACCCGAGGCGCCTCATGGCCTCGCTGGAGAGCGAAGGCGCCGTACCTACATTTGCCGGGAGAGAATAAATGACCCAGAAAAACGACGCCCGCCGCCGCGATATTGCGATCTCCTTCGAGTTTTTCCCGCCGAAGTCCGAGGAGATGGAAGGTCAGCTGTGGAACACCGTCCGCGATTTGCAGGACTGGAACCCGGAATTCGTCTCCGTGACCTATGGTGCCGGTGGCACCACCAAGGCGCCGACGCTCTCGACCGTCACGCGGTTTCTGGCTGACACTCCGCTCGCAACCGCCTCGCACCTCACCTGCGTCAGCGCCACGAAGGAAGAGACGCATCAGGTCGTCGACAGCTTCCGCAAGGCGGGTGTGACGCATTTCGTGGCGTTGCGCGGCGATGCGCCCGGCGGCGTCGGTGCGCCCTATCAGCCGCATCCGGGCGGTTATGCCAATGCGGCGGAACTGGTGGCCGGCCTCAAGCAGATCGGCGATTTCGAGATTTCTGTTTCTGCCTACCCGGAAAAGCATCCGGAAAGCCGCGACCAGGTGGCCGACATCGACATGCTGAGGCAGAAGGCCGAGAATGGCGCCGACCGCGCGCTGACGCAGTTCTTCTTCGACAACGACAATTTCGAGCGCTATCTCGAGAAGGTGCGCGCCGCCGGCGTCAAGATCCCCGTTGTGCCTGGTATCATGCCGATCCAGAATCTGACGCAGCTGAAGCGTTTTGCCGGTGCCTGCGGCACGGYCATCCCTGATTTCCTCGATGCGCGTTTTGCCGGATATGATGACAAGCCGGAAGAGCGCGCCAAGGTCGCAGCCGAGGTTGCCGCGGAACAGATCGAAGATCTTATCCGCCGCGGGCTGCACGAGTTCCATCTCTACACGATGAACCGTGCGCCGCTGGTTTCGGCCGTTCTCGACAATCTCGGCCTCTCGCGCCAGACGGCAAGAAGTGCGGGCGCGGCAGCTTAAACCGACACACGCTATTGCAGACAAAGGAAAAGCGCATGGCCGGGCGGGGCATGCGCTTTTCGGTGTTGTTTGTTCTTCAGGAGTGTAGGTATTTCAGTTTTTGACGCTTCGCATCGGCTCAAATGAAGAGCATGGATACGACGAATGCGAACGCTGCACTGACCAACAGGACATTCAAGGATTGCGTAAGTCCCATGTCTGCCTCCTCGCGTTAACCGGCTAATAATATGTCGGAAAAGTGTCGATTGGAAAGCGCTTCTTGTGCTGCACTGCCGAAGAAGGCAGTGGATAAGTCTAACCACCATTCTGCAAGTTGCTGATATTCAATCGGAAAATTCCGCTCTCAAAATTTAACGATCCGTTACAATTCGGTAGTCCCGATTCATACTTTTGGCGGAAGAATGGCGCGCTGCAGCATAATACTTTCAGGCTACCGCGCCTGAGCGCCGGTAGACGCGGCCGTCGAGTATGACGAGCCCAGCGCCGATCAGCGCCATGCCGGCAATGTCAGTCATTTCCAGCCGCTCGCCGAGGAAGAGGAGGCCGAGCAGTATCGCGCTCGGCGGTACGAGCAGCGTCACCAGCGAGGTATTGGTGGCGCCTGCCGCCGCCATGATGCGAAAATAGAGGATATAGCCGAAGGCGGTGGACACCAGGGCAATCGCCAGAATGGCGGCGATGGAATTGATTGAAGGCATGGCAAGCGCCCAGGGGTGGTCCAGGGCGAGCGATAGCGGCATGGCCACGAGCGAGGATGCCGTCATCTGGCCGGCCGCAATGACCGGCGGCGCGACGCCCTTGAAGCGCTTGCTGTAGGTGGCGGCAAATCCGTAGGAGACCGCGGCGATCACAGGCAGAAGGAGCGCCCAGAGGGGCAGGTCACTGCCATCAGCGACGCTCGGGCCGATGAGGACGACCGTGCCCAGCAGGCCGGTGAGGCAGCCGATGATCTTGGCCGAGGAGAGCTTCTCGTCCGATGTCAGATAATTGGCGATCAGCACCGTCCAGATCGGCGTCGTGGCGTTGAGGATGGAGGCCAGGCCGGCGCCGATGCGCGTCTGGCCGAAGAAGATCAGCGCATGGGGCAAGGCGTTGTTGAGGATGCCGAGAACGAGGAATTCGCGCCAGCGTCTCTTCAGGAGCGGATAGATGCCGAAGCGGCCGCCGATATAGACATGAAGCGCAAGGGCCGCGATGGATAGGCGCAGGAAGACGAGGGTAAGCGGCGGCACTTCGGAAACAGCGATGCGCGCGAAGAAGAAGGAGCCGCCCCAGATCAGACCAAGCAGGGCAAGGAGCCCCCAGGTCAATGCGCTCATTCTCTGTTCCATGCCGATTCCTCCCGCTCCAGGCGAAAGTTCTATCCTATCGACAAGGAGCCGCCACCCGATTCATGCAGCCGGGTGGCGAGAGGCAATGGTGACGGATCAGAGCGCGTTGAGCAGGGTCGGCGTCGCCCAGCCGTCAGCCGGCATACCGAGGCGGAGCTGTTCCTTCTGGATCGCGACACGGGTGCCGGAACCAAGGATGCCGTCGATTTCGCCGACATCGTGGCCGAGTGAATCCAGCTTCGTCTGCAGCTGCTTCATCTGGTCGTTGGAAAGGCCCTGTTCAGGCGTACCCTTGAGATAGGTCTGGGCGCCCGAAAGGCGGGTCGCGAAATAGGCGGCAGAAGTTGTGTAGATGAACGACTTGTTCCATTCCAGATAGATCTTGAAGTTCGGGTAGGCGATGAAGGCCGGTCCGAGGCGGCCCTGCGGCAGCACGAGATCGCCTTCGAGGTTGGCAAAACCGGTATTGCCGTCGCGCGGCTTGACGCCGAGGTTGAACCATTCGCCTGCCGTCATCGTGCCGCCGAGGCCGGATTTGTCCCAGGGGAGGGTGTCGGGCAGGGTGACTTCCTGCAGCCAGGGCTGGCCGCGCTCGAAACCGAGATGCTGGATAAACTTGGCGGCCGTCAGGATCGCGTCCGGGCTGCTCTGCTTGAGGCGCACATGGCCGTCACCATCGCCATCCATGCCATAGGCTATGATATCGCGCGGCAGCATCTGAACCTGGCCGATTTCTCCGGCCCAGGCGCCGGTATTGGTCTGCGGATCGAGATCGCCATGCTGGACCATTTCGATGAGGGCGATCAGCTGCGGGCGGAAGAGTTCCGGGCGGCGGCAGTCATGCGAGAGCGTCACCAGCGCATTGCGCGTGTTGAAATCACCCTGCACAGCGCCGAAATCCGTTTCCATCGCCCAGAAGGCAGTGATGATGCCGGCGGGAACGCCGTAGTCCTGTTCGGCGCGGGCGAAGACATCGGCATACTGCTTCATCTTCTGGCGGCCGATATCGAGACGAGCCTGGCTAACGGTGCGCTGCGAGAACTCGAGGAAGGTCTGGCGGAAGACGCCCTGGGCGCGGTCGCGGCTCAGTACCTTGGGGTCGATCTCAGCGCCGGCCAGCGCCTGGTCTGCTGCTTCGGCGCTCGCGCCCGCAGCAATCGCCTCTTTCTTGACGCCCTGAAGGAAGGTGGAGAGATCGCCGCCGCAGGGTGCTGCCGGGGTCGAAGCCGCCGCATCAGGCGCTTGCTGGGCGGCGGCCCCTGTTGCTAGGACGCAGGCAAACAGAAGGGCAAGTGCAGAGCAGCTTTTGAGCGAGCGGTGCATGAAACGATCCTCGTAAAATGACATAGAATTCCGCCGACTTCACAGATGAATGTGACGGAAGCAAGAAAGATTAGGGCACGTTACTAAGAATTTCTATCCTTGGAAACGTCGGCAACCCAGTTGTTCCAGTTTTTTGCGGAGCCCGCGAAGACATTGATATCAGTCGGCCCCCGAATGCCGGGAATGACGCCCGTCGACGTATATTGCCAGAAGGCCCAGCGGCGGTCGGCATAGGTCACATCGGGATGTTTGGCGGTCGAGCGGACCCAGAAATGGTAGTCCTGGAAATAGCCGTCGAGATTGTCGCGGTGGAAGTCGACTGAGGTGTAGATGATCGGCCTCTTGCCGTAATAGGCTTCCAGGCGATCCATGAAACGCTTCATTTCGGAGCGCACCGTGGCCGCGTCGGGGCGCAAGCGACAGGTCTTCGATTCTGCATTCCATTCCACATCCAGCACCGGCGGCAGGCGCATGGATTCCCTGGGAACGTTGCGGATGAACCAGTCGGCCTGATCATCGGCGGAAGAGCAGAAGTAATAGAAGTGGTAAGGCGCATGCGGAATGCCGGCAGCGGCTGCTTCGCGCCAGTATTTGTCAAAGCGCGAGTCAACCCTGTCCTTGCCTTCGGTTGCCTTGATGAAGGCGAAGGCGACACCGGATTTGCGCACCGTCTGCCAATCGATATCACCCTGCCATTTGGAGATATCGATGCCGTGGACCGCATTTTGCTGCGGGTGCTTGGTGCCGAAATCCTGCGGATCGGTATCCTGAAAGCGGATCTTCGGCTTTATGGAAGCGGTTTCGAGATAATCGTAACCCGTGGAGCTGCAACCGGCGAGCAGCAGGGCAAGCGGCAGGACGCAAAACAGAAGCCGACGCATGAATGTTCCGTCGTGATGATGGATCTGCCCCACAGCTTGACCTTCGAAAACACGCGCCTAGCAGAGGGTATAACCCTCTTTTCTAATATCAACGTAAAAAAATGGTTATTTACAAGCGAATTATGAGCGCTTGCTGATAATCGCGGCCCGCCAGGCGTAACCGCCGCCGATCGCCTCGAACGACAATCTCGCGTTATTTTCAGCAGCTTGCGCTTCCAGAACCTCGCGCAGATTGGCGCGTGGGGTGACATGGAATTTGGCGAGCCAGGCCTGCAGCAGGCTGCGGAACCAGGCGGGCAGGCCTTCCTGTTGGCCGAAATCGACGATGTGGAGCTCGCCGCCGGGATTGAGCGCGGCAATCGATGCATCCACCGCGCGTTCCCAATCCGGGATCATCGAAAGCGCATAGGAAATGAGGATGCGGTCGAACCCGACAGTGCCGAATTCGCGCGGCGTGTAGGCGGTGGCGTCCGCCACGCGAAAGTCAGGGATCGTCGCCTTGGTGGCAAAGGTCTTGCGCGCCGAGATCAGCATTTCCTGGGAGATGTCGAGACCGTAGAGTTTCGCCGTCGGGAAGTGCTTGTGGGCAAAGGCCATGTTGCGGCCGGTGCCGCAGCCGACTTCCAAGAGCGTGCCGCCCTCGGGAACGTCGAGATTGCGGATCGTGCGGTCGCGGCCGAGAAGATAGTATTTGCGGGTCAGGTCGTAGAAATGGCGCTGGTAGCGATACATGCCGTCCATCAGGTCGGCATGTTCCTCGCTCTTGACGGTCATCTCGTCGACTTTGCTCACGCCTTTTTCCCGTAGATGTGGAAACCGCCGTAAATCGCCGAACGGTCCTGGGTGGTCATCTCACGCGACTGCTCTTCGAAATAGTGCCACTGGTCGCGAATTTCAGGGGCGAGGCGGCCTTCGATAATGCTCTTTTCGGCTGCCGTGCGGAAAATCACCCGGGCGCCTTCGCGCGCCGTGCGGGTGATCTCGCGCCAGACATCGTTGAGCTGCTGATCGGTCATCCAGTCCTGTGCATCGAGCAGGATGTAGCGGTCGCGCGAGGCGGCGGGCTCGCCGGCCAGAAGCTCCGTGAAGCTTGCGTGATGGACGTTGACACGATCGACATTGGCGCGGATCACTTCGTAATGCTCCGGCTTCAGATAGGTCGGCAGCGGGCCTTCCTCGCCATCGGCATAGCGGCGTGCGAAAGCCTGCCAGGCGAAATAGTTGTCGCGCATCGGGAAATGACAGGCGAGCTTTTCGAGGCGGTGCTTGAGAACCGGTGCGATGGAATTGTCGGCGGCAAGGCTTGCCAGCTCGTCATATTGCTGTGGCGGGATGCCGAGACCGAAGAGCGAGCTCTTGCGGTTGGTGATCCAGCGTACGACGGGCTTTTCGAAGAGGGGAGCGATCTGGTCTTCGAAGAACTGGCGCTGCTCGCGGATCGACCGGGTCTTGGTCATTTCCTGCAGTTTCACGCCGTGCAGGCGGGCGAGCAGATGAGCGGCGCCGATGAAGCGGCCGAGCAGGCCGGTTTCATAGATATTGCGATTAAAGACGGTGACGCGACGACGGCCGAACTTGCGGGTGTTCCAGTAAGCGCGGGTTGTCTCATCAAGATTCGACGACAGGACACTGTCGAAAACCCGGCTGTTCGATTTCTCGTTCGGCATCGCCAGGAAACGGACGAGATCGGTATGGTTCGGCAGGTTCTTGAAAGCGGCAAGCTTCAGCCTGTTCAGCGCGATATGGTGCGGATTGAGATCCACCACGTCGATCGAAGCCGGCGCCTTGGAAAGGTAGGCGAGCATGTTGCAGCCACCGGAACCGATCGTGACGATACGGTGATTAGKCTTCAGCTCCATCGCCTGCATATCGAGATCAGGGTCTTCCCAGATCTGCGGATAAACGAGGCCGGAAAAGAGAAGGCCGAAGAGTCGCTCGGAGAAGCCGTCCTTGGAAAAAGCCTTGTGGCGGAGAAGCGCTGCCTTGAGTTTCCGGTTCTTGCGGAAGCCGGTATCCGGTGCAAATTCCGACATGAGTCTGTCACCTTTTTAGCGTTCAGGGCGTGTAACGCGCCTCTGCTACAGTTTGATGACGAGCCCTGTGGGCCAAGGCTTCCGCGAAGCTCTGTGAAGACCTCCTCGAAATTTGAAGTCGATTGAAGAGCTTCTTTTCGCTTCTCTCTTTCCGTGAGCCAAGTTTCCTGCTTCTCTCCGTTCCGTGGAGGATTGCATGCGAGTTGTTCCGCGTATCGTCAAGGGCTTGGGCCTGCTTGTCATTCTCGCTGTCACAGGCGCAGCCGCGTGGCTCTCCTTAAGCCCGCCGGAGCTTCTGAAAGTGGGCAATGGCTACGCCGCCAAGATCGTCTGTTCCAATGTCTTCATCGCCGGCCGCGATCCCGACGCCGTGCTTTATGACGACGTGCAGGCGCCTGGAAACCCGCTGCTGCGGCTGATGCGCGTCGAGGTCGATCGTGACGCCGGGCGGGTGACCTCGCGCTTCATGGGCCTGTTTGCGCCGAACTACGCGCTTTATCGTGGCGCCTTCGGCTGCACCAGCGTGCCCGACGGTGATTTCGATGCCGCCTCCAAGGCTACGCCGCTCGTACCGGCGCCGCGGGCGGGCGAAAACGACGCAGTCTGGCCGGATGGCGAGGGCGTCGATACCGCGGCCGGAAATGCGAAAATCGCGGCGCTTCTGGCCGATGCCAAGCTTGCCGGGCCGGCGATGCGGGCGATGGTCGTCGTGCAGGATGGCCACATCATTGCTGAAAGCTACGGGCCGGGCTTCAGCGTCAGCACGCCGCTCGTCGGCTGGTCGATGACGAAGACGGTCAACGCGGCGCTGATCGGCCGGTTGATGCTGTCAGGCAAGATCTCCTATGACGACACACATCTTTTGCCGCAATGGGCGAATGATACGCGCGGCGACATCAAGCTTTCCGACCTGATGGGCATGGAAAGCGGGCTCGCCTTCAATGAGGATTACGGTGCCGTCGCCGATGTGACGCGCATGCTCTATCTCGATCCTGATATGGTTTCCCTGCCGGCGAATGCGTCTCTCATGGCTGCTCCGGGCACGGATTTCCATTATTCGAGTGGCACGGCCTTGCTCCTGTCTCGCATCTGGATGAACAAGGTCGGCGATCCGCGCGCGGCCTTCGACTATCCGCGCGATGCGCTATTCGGTCCGCTCGGAATGACGAGCGCCGTTTTCGAGGCCGATGAGCGCGGCACATTTGCCGGCAGCTCCTATCTCTATGCGACGGGACATGACTGGGCGCGCTTCGGCCAATTCCTGCTGCAGGATGGCGTATGGAACGGGCAGAGGCTTCTGCCGGAGGGATTCGTAGCGATGATGCGGACGCCGACATCAAGTTCCGGCGGCAAATATACGCAAGGCCAAGCGTGGCTTGCGGGACCGGGCGGCGGCGGCACGAGCGCCGAGTTCGGGCTGCCGCAGGACACGTTCTGGCTGCAGGGTCATGACGGCCAGGCGGTCGCGATCGTGCCGTCAGCCAATCTCGTCTTCGTCCGCATGGGATTGACGCCGAGCTGGCTGCGCTACAGGCCGCAGGTCGTGCTGAAGGAAATTCTCAATACGCTTCAGTCGGCAAAAGCCGGCTGAACGTCGTCACCGAGATGTCTGGTATCGGTCGTTGATATCAGTAATTGCCTTGGGCGATGTCAGTCATGCCCTTGCGCTTGGCGTCGTAATAATAGCCGCGGGCATAGAGACGAACGGCATCGTCTTCTTTCCTGTCGGCAACCTGCCAGGCGCCCTGCAGGTATTTGCCCGCATATTTGATATTGGTTTCAGCATCGAAAAGGCCGGCAGCGTTGCCGTCGTAACCCATCGACTTTGCGGTATTGTACTTGATCTGCATGAGACCGAAGTAGCCGCGCTTGTTGTAGGCCTTGGAATTGTAGCGGCTCTCGCGATGAACGACGCGGTGGAGCAGTGATTCCGGTATTTCATAGAGCTTGGAATATTTGCTGATGAGCTTGCTGACGAGGCTCTTTTCGACGGTCGGCGCATCATCGCTGTCGTCGTCGCTGAACATCGGCGGGGCTGCCGGCGGGTCGATCGGGCCGGACTCGTCGAAGCCGTAATCCATGGTGAAGCGCGGTGTAGTACCGACAGCGGCAAGAGCCGCGAGCGCGCCGTTCTGCGGCGTTGTGGCTGCGAAGGCGAGCTGCGTCGAGGGACTCGCAGGCGAGCCCGGCCGCGGCGTCGGAACGACGGACTGGATCGCCGTCATCTCGGGCGTCAGCGGAATGGGAGCATAGCCGTTGACGGCTACCGGCTGGACACCGCCCTGCATGGCGAAATCGCCGGCCTGCTGCTGGACGGGCGAAACCACATTCGGCATCGCCGTTGCGGTGAGGGCGGGTGCTGTGGTCGATGCCTGTGGATTGAGTGTGGCGACGGTCTGGCCGGTTGCGCCTTCAGCGGTCGGCACGGCAGCCAGCGTTGCATCTTCGCCGGGCTTCGGCATGGGAATCACGGTCTGTGCGGCGGTCAGTTCTGCCTGAGAGGTATATTCGACGCTCGCGCATCCTGACATGACGCCGCAGAGCATGGTCGAGACCACGAGACTGCGTTTCAGGCCGGAAAATCCGATCGCTACCATTCTGTCACTTTCGTGAATCACGCCGCGCCGGCAGCGTCTAAAAGTTATCAAATACCTTAAGCGTGGGGGAAGGCATTAACCTATTCGTGTCTTTCCAGCAACCACGGAATATTACTAGGCTGCAATACGGCGATACCCGGCCGTTACGGCGCCTGCTGCGATCAGCAGGGTGCCGCCGGAGCGGTTGACCGCGCGCTGCACGCTGGCCTTGCGAATCAAGCCGCGGGCGGCGTGTGCGGCCAAGGCGTAGCAGGAGGCGTTGATGGTGGCGAGCACGAGGAATGTCGCTTCCATGATCAGCATCTGATCGAGGAAGGGACGGGCTGGGTTGAGGAACTGCGGCACGAAGGCGACGAAGAAGACGATGCTCTTCGGGTTCAGCGCCGTCACGACATAGGCATGCAGGAAGATCTGCAGAGACCTTTCTTCCGGCAGATTATCATTGTCAGCAATGTGTTCGCCGACGATCGGAGCCCGCCAGAGCTTGATTCCCAGCCATATCAGATAGGCGCCGCCGACCCACTTCAGCACGGTGAACAACGTCGCCGATGCGGCAAGCAGGGCGCCGAGGCCAAACAGTGAGGCTGTCATGGCGGTGAAATCGCCGAGGGCCACACCCGAAACGGTCGCAAGCGCCGTTTTCCGGCCATGACCCAGCGCATAGGAGACAACCAGAAGAATGGTCGGCCCCGGTATGGCGAGCATGATGGCGGACGCGGCAGCAAAAGCGAGCCAGGCTTCGAGCGACATGGAATCTCCTCCTATTCCTTAGAGAACCAGCAAAGACACCATATTAGCCATCCGTCAATCATGCGGACCTGTATTTTTGCCCGATCTGGTTCATTACTTCGCCAAACCATACGGTTGAAAGATCAAACGGCTTACCACCCTTGATGCGGGGGAATTCTATTGTGCGCAACTTGCCATTCTGCGCTTCGTCGTGGCCGGTTACGCCCGAAACCTTGTTGAGGGCGCTTTCGACCGCGAGGTCGACCATGCTGTGGATCAGGCGCAGATCTTCGCCGTTTGCCGGTGCGGACCGGGCGAAATACCCGGATTTCTGGACGAGCGAGCGCTCGGCGTCGAGCAGGCTTGCGAACTGCTTCTGGAACCATGCGCCGACATTGATCGTGTCGATCTTCACATGGCCGAAAGCATCGCGCTTGACCGTCTCGCCCGCGGCTTCGCGCTCGGCGACGATGGCGTCGAGGCAGGCGCCTTCCGATACGAAGACCGTGGCATGGCCGGTGCGGTCCATGATCTCCTTGAGGCGGGCGGCTTCGGCATCGAGGTCGAAGGCCATTTCCGGCAGGTAGACTGCGTCGGTGCTCTTCATATGCTCGTTCATCATCAGGCCATCGACATATTCATTGCCTTTGGTGCGCTGGAGATAGGCGCGGGCGGTGGCAGCCGTCAGCCAGCCGCAATGGCGGCCCATGACCTCGTGGATGACGAGGGTGCGCGGGGCGGCGGTCTGTTCGTTGCTGACATTGTCGAAGAAGTGCGCGCCGACCTCGGCAGCCGTCCAGGCGCCCAGCGACTGGCGGATCGGCACAACGTCGTTATCTACAGTCTTCGGCAGGCCGACGACCGTGAGGTCATAACCGTTTGCCGCAAGATAGGCGGCGAGGTCGGCAGCCGTCGTATTCGTGTCATCGCCGCCGATCGTGTGCAGGATGGTGACGCCGTCATTGGCGAGGCGTTCGGCGGCGACCCGCAGCGGATTTTCGCCTTCCTTGACGAGGCCGCGCTTCACGCAGTCGGCGGCATTGGTGAGCTTGACGCGGCTATTGCCGATCGGCGAACCGCCATAGCGGTGCAGGAGCGGCGCCTTCTCGCGCATCTGGGTATTGATCTGAACGCTGTCGCCGAGCAGCACGCCCTGATAGCCGGACTTGTAGGCGATCAGCTCGATATCGGGAGCGACATCGCTATAGCGCTCGATAAGGCCGCCGACGGCGGACGAAAGGCAGGGCGCCAGGCCTCCGGCGGTCAGCATTGCGACTTTCTGTTTGGCCATAATCCCTCCTTGGGCGCATTGGTGCGCGACGGCGTGCAGCCTAAAGCGTATTGCGTTCTTTTCAGATCCGCTTGCTACGTTTTAAGCCTTCGTTTTCCGCATGTCGTTATCGCAAAACCGCGGCACACTTTTGCTCGACACGCTCTAGGTAACGCATGGATGCGACAGGGAAAGTGGCCTGTAAAGTAAAGAATTTACGAAAAACGCGGCTTTATGCAAGCTGGGTGCGGGAAGCGCCGATATAATCGGTTCAATGCCGATCGACCTATCCATAAGTGTTGTGGAAATCGCCGGCCGTTGTGCCGATAATGCGGGAAATGGCTGACACGGTCGGTGATGGCGGCTGCCGCGACAATTACCAAATCGTGAAAACTGTTTTCAAATCTACGACCAATAGCCGCCTTGCAATGGCAACGATTATTTGGTCAAGGTGTTTCTTCTAGAACTTGCTGCATTGCGAGAAGATTACGATGTCTTTCTGGGAAAAACTGGTGAATGCCATTGGCAATACCGCGGGCAATGCGCTCTCCGCGGTGGTCGAGGCTATTCGCACGGTTTTCGAAGGCGATCCGGAGACGCGCCGCAAGGTTGCCTTTTCGGTGGCCGTCATTGCGCTGTCTGCCAAGATGGCCAAGGCCGACGGTATTGTGAGCGAGAAGGAAGTGCAAGCCTTCCGCGACATCTTCGAGTTTCCTCCCAGCGAGGCGAAGAATGTCGCGCGCCTCTATAATCTCGCCCGCCAGGACGTTGCGGGTTACGAGGCCTACGCAGCAAAGCTGTCCACGCTTTGCTCGACCTGCGCCGCCAATTGCCCGGTTCTGGAAGATGTGCTCGACGGTCTGTTCCATATCGCCAAGGCGGATGGGCTGATCCACGAGAAGGAAATGAATTTCCTACGCCATGTCGCCGAAATCTTCCAGATGAGCGAGGCCCGCTTCGATCAGATTGCTGCGCGTCACGTCTCTGCTGGCCGCGATCCCTACAAGATTCTCGGGGTTTCGCCGGCGGATGATTTCCCGACGATCCGCCGCCATTACCATGTGCTCGTCAGCGAGCATCATCCGGACCGGCTGATCTCGCGCGGCGTGCCGGAAGAGTTCCATGCGATCGCCAATGAACGTATGGCGGCGCTGAACGACGCCTATGCGGCGATCGAAAAGGAACGTCGCGCCGCATGACCTCATTCGAGGCAGACTACGGCAAGGCGCGCGTCCAGCCCTCGCCGAACCATGGCGAACGGGCTGATGGCCGCAAGCCCGATATGATCCTGCTGCATTATACGGGCATGCCGAGTGCCGAGGGCGCGCTTGACTGGCTCTGTCGGGACGAAAGCCAGGTTTCCAGCCATTATTTCGTGCAGCCGAACGGCGAGGTCGTGCAGCTCGTGCAGGAGATCCACCGCGCATGGCATGCTGGCAAGAGCTTCTGGCATGGCGAAACGGATATCAATTCGCTGTCGATCGGCATCGAGATCGCCAATGCCGGCCATCCGGGCGGGCTTCCCGACTATCCGAGGGAGCAGGTCGCTGCGGTGATCGAATTATGTCGCGATTGCGGCGTTCGTTGGTCGATCGCGCCTGAAAGAGTGCTCGGCCACTCCGATGTCGCCCCCGTGCGCAAGGTCGATCCAGGCGAGAAATTCCCTTGGCACGAACTGCATCAGGCCGGCGTTGGCCACTGGGTGGAACCGGCCGCCATCACCGGCGGGCGCTTCTTCCAGCGCGGCGACCGCGGACAGCCTATCGAAGCGCTGCAATCCATGCTGTCGCTCTATGGTTACGGCACTGAGATCACAGGCGAATTCAGCGACAAGACGGCAGGCGATGTGGAAGCCTTCCAGCGGCATTTTCGCCCCGAGCGAGTGGACGGAATCGCCGATTTTTCGACGATCGATACGCTGCACCGGCTGCTGTCCTCGCTGCCGCGTTATTCCTGACCGTTCATAATTTTCGACATTACCGATTTTCCATGTTCGCATGCGAAATTCGGACTGCCACATCATTTCCCTATTATCTCCTCATTGCGATGGTCTAAGAACTTCCGCTAAGCGGCGCCTAAGGGTATTCCCAAGTTAAATCTGAGGCGTCATGTGAAACGATAAGAATTACTGCGAAAACTGATCAGTATTTGGTCAGAATTCTCCATGACGGCGAGGCGCGCAGTCCGGTAATTCTTTGGGTCGGAGTGATCAAGACTACATGAGAAAACTGATTGTTGTTGCTGCAGCATGCGTTGGCATGGTGCTGGCGGGAAATAACTTTGCCTTTGCGAATGACTGGGGCGTGCGAGCCGATGCGCCCGTGAAGAAAGTGGAGCGTCCGCAGAAGACAGCGGAGCGCGTGAATAAGAAGGAACGCCCGCAGAGGACGGCGCAGCGTGCGCAGAAGAAAACGGAGCGTCCGCTGAAGACGGTCGAGCGCCAGAGTGGCTATCCCGTCGCCGATGTTTCCGGCAATTCCTATTCCGCATTGATTAGCAAATATGCCAATCAATATGATGTGCCGGTGGCTCTTGCGACTGCTGTCATCCGTGTTGAAAGCAATTTCAATCCGATGGCGCGCGGCAGCCATGGCGAAATCGGCCTGATGCAGATCAAGCCGGCGACGGCCCGCATGATGGGTTATTCCGGCGGTGCCAAGGGCCTGTTCGATCCGGAAACCAACATCAAGTATGGCATGAAGTACCTGGCGGCCGCCCACGATCTCGGCGGCGGGCAGACCTGCAATACGATCCTCAAATACAATGCCGGCCATGGCGCCACGCGCATGAACCCGGTCTCGAAGTCTTATTGCGGCAAGGTTCTTGCGATGCTCTGAGCCGGAAGCGCTTTTCTCTGGCAAACGTCGGATGATTCAGCGCGATTGCCATGTTATCGCTAGCCTTTAGCGAGGTGTGATATGGCAGTCGATTTCAGGTTCATCGTCATCGGTCGCGGCATGATGRGTGCCGCGGCCGCTAAATATCTGGCACGCCAGACGGATGGCGTTGCCGTCATCGGTCCGGACGAGCCGGCTGATCGCAAGGCGCATGAGGGCGTTTTCGCCAGCCATTACGATGAAGGCCGCATCACGCGTACCATCGATCCCGATTGCGACTGGGCATTGCTCGCCAATCGCTCGATCGCACGCTATGGCGAGATCGCAAAAGAGAGCGGCGTCGATTTCTACACGGAAGTGGGCTGCCTCGCAGTCGCGCCGCCCGAGAGCGCTTACCTCGCCGGTACAAGGCAGGCCGCGGTTTCGCTCGGCGTCGAAACGACATCTTTCGATCAGGCTGAACTGAAACGACGGTTTCCCTATTTCGCTTTTCCTGCCGGCGGTGCCGGCATTTTCGAAGCGAAGGGAGCAGGGCATATCAGCCCGCGGAAGCTCGTGAAGGCGCAGTCGCTGCTCGCCGGAAAGGCGGGTGCGAGCGTGATCCGCGACCATGCCACTTCCATCCGCGAGGAGGGCGGGGCGGCCGTCGTCACCACGGCGGGCGGCAGGGTTTATCGCTCCGAGAAGGTGCTGCTGGCGGCCGGCGGTTTTTCCATTTCGCAGAATCTCTTGCGGCAATCCGTTGACATGACGGTTTACGGCCGCACCGTGACCCTGTTCGAGGTGGCGGACGAGGATGCTCCGCGCCTTGCCGATATGCCGTCGCTCATCCTCGACGCGCCCGGCATCGACATCTACCTACTGCCGCCGATCCGTTATCCCGACGGCAAGCTCTATCTGAAGATCGGTGGCGATCCCGACAATCTGGTGCTGAGCAACGATGCGGACATGCGCGCCTGGTTTCGTACGGATGGACGCGAGGTTGCGCGCGAGCATCTAAGGGGCATCGTTGATCGTATTGTGCCGGATCTGGAGGCGCAGTCCATTTCCTCCGCATCCTGCGCCGTCTCCTATACGAAGAGCCGTTATCCGATGATCGGCTATACGTCCTCGCCGCATATCGCTGTTCTGACCGGCTGCATGGGAACGTCCGCCAAGAGCTCCGATGAAATCGGCAGGCTGGGGGCCGAACTGCTTCTTGCAGGCAGAATCAAGGATCAGGGCTACGCCACGGATTTCGCACCTTATTTCCGTTAAGCCTGTCCCCCATATTTCGTTGGCTTTTGCGGGCTTCCTCGTTTAAGGGAGCCCCTGCCAGTTGGCCGGGCAGCCGCGCTTTACCAATGCCGAAAGGCGGTAGGGTGAGGAAAGTCCGGGCTCCACGGAAACACGGTGCCGGATAACGTCCGGCGAGGGCGACCTCAGGGAAAGTGCCACAGAAAGCAAACCGCCTGTCTTGACAGGTAAGGGTGAAAGGGTGGGGTAAGAGCCCACCGCATCTCCGGCAACGGATATGGCACGGTAAACCCCACCGGGAGCAAAACCGAATAGGGATGACGCGGTTGGCGAAAGCCTTCCGGCCTGTTTCTGGGTCAGTCATCCGGGTGGGTTGCGTGAGGCAGCGTGCAAGCGCTGTCCCAGATGAATGGCTGCCACGTTCCGGTTCGCCGGAGCCATACAGAACCCGGCTTACAGGCCAACTGGCGATTAACCTCCTGCAGCATACGCTTTGCTGCAAAGGCCGATTTTCTTCCTGTCAAGTCATTGAAATAACTGAAATCGAGGCAAGGTCCCACGGATCTTGCCCGGCCGGATTTCCTGTTCCCCGCGGGTGCTTCAGGTGGCGTTTGAGAATCGCTTTCCTAACCCTTTGTTAAACTTAACAGCTTATAAATGTTTGATACTGCGCCCGCCTCAAAATGGGCTCATCCCATTGACGCCCATATGGTCCCATGCTATCCCAAGTGCGCACTGCATCAGGGCAATCATCTGCCCATCAATCGCAAAGCAAAGACGCCTTCCGGATCGGAAGCGTCGGGAGGGCCTTGGTTCTTTCGGCTTGCGAAGCTGTGCCTGACTTTGAGGGTTTCGGGCGGCAAAATGCTTTCCGGGCTCTTTCGGAAACGGATGTTTCGTGTCATGAGCCGCTTCCTTTCGAATGCGACCAACAGGATCGACACCAAGGGCCGGGTTTCCGTGCCTGCGGCGTTTCGTTCCGTGCTGGCGCAGCGCAACGTCCAGGAGCTTTACTGCTTTCAGGACTTTGTGTTTCCGGCGATCAGCATCGGCGGCCCGGATCTTCTGGAAAGGTTCGAGCGGCAGATTGCGGCGGAAGATCCGTTTTCGCCGGAGGCAAACGAGATGTCGCTTCTCATTCATGGGGGCGGGGTCTTCATGAAGCTCGACGCCGAGGGGCGGTTGATGGTCACGGATTTCATTCGCGACTTCACCGGTATTTCGGACGAAGTGACCTTCGTGGGTCGGGCGGATCACTTTCAGCTCTGGCAGCCGCAAGCATTCGCGGCCGCACAGGCGCAGGCACGAGGGGAGCGCAAGCTGGCGGGCAAGCGTTCCTGAACGAACGAGGGAACGGAATGGCGGCGAATCCTGGCGGAGGTTCAACTGAAGCCGGTGGCGGACCGGTTCGCCACATTCCGGTTCTTCTCGACGAGGTGCTTGCGGCGCTGGAGCCTTTTTCCGGCAAGGTCATCCTCGACGGTACCTTTGGTGCGGGTGGCTATACCTCCGCCATTCTCGGTGCTGGTGCCGATGTGATCGCGCTTGATCGCGATCCGACGGCGATCGCGGCCGGCCAGGCGCTCGTTGCGGCGCATGGCGGTCATCTCAAGCTCATCCATTCGCAGTTTTCGCAGCTTGCCGATCATGTACCTGATGGCGGGCTTGATGGCGTGGTGCTGGATATCGGCGTTTCCTCCATGCAGATCGATGAGGCCGAGCGCGGCTTCTCCTTCCAGAAGAGCGGCCCGCTCGACATGCGTATGTCGGCCGCGGGCGTTTCTGCCGCCGATGTCGTCAATCGCGCCAAAGTGGCCGATCTCATCCGCATCTTCCATTATCTCGGCGAAGAGAGCCAGGCGCCGCGCATTGCCCATGCCATCGAAAAGCGCCGCGTCGAAAAGCCCTTCGAGACGACGCGCGATCTCGCCGGCCTGATCGAGCTGGTGACGCCGCGCAAGATGAAAGACAAGATCCATCCTGCGACGCGCGTCTTCCAGGCGCTGCGTATCTTCGTCAATGACGAACTCGGCGAGCTCGCGCAGGCGCTGTTTGCCGCTGAGCGGGCGCTGAAGCCAGGCGGTCGCCTCGTCGTCGTCACCTTCCATTCGCTGGAAGACCGCATCGTCAAGAAATTCTTCTCCGATCGTGCCGGCAAGGCAGCGGGTTCCCGCCATCTGCCTGTTGCGCATGAGCGAGCCGCGACCTTCGAGCCTGTCGGCAAGTCGATGGTTTCTGCCAGCGAAGAAGAAGCTCAGGCCAATCCGCGCGCTCGTTCCGCCAAGCTGCGCGCCGGCCAGCGTACTACCGCTCCCGCTGAATCCGAAGACATGTCGCTCTTCGGATTCCCCAATCTTGCCAGCCTCGGAAAGCTTGGAGCTTGATATGCTGAGAACGTTCGATCTTGTACTCATCGGCATCATGACGGCGGCAGCCGCCGTCACCTATACGATCAAGCACCGCGCCGAGCTGAAGCTCGAGGAGGTTCACCGCCTTGAAGCGGAGATCAAACTGGAAAAGGACACGATCGATCTGCTGAAGGCCGACTGGGCGCTGCAATCGCAGCCGAACCGGCTTGAGCGTCTGGTCACGACCTATAATGGCGAGCTGCAGCTGCAGCCGACGGATTCGACCGCGCTTGCCCATGCGCGCGAGCTTCCGATGCTGAAATCGCAGGTTCCTCAACCTGATGTTA
This sequence comes from Rhizobium sp. P1_E6, assembly GCF_056405875.1. Lineage (NCBI taxonomy): Bacteria > Pseudomonadati > Pseudomonadota > Alphaproteobacteria > Hyphomicrobiales > Rhizobiaceae > Rhizobium > Rhizobium sp. P1_E6. The sequence continues at coordinate 41,119 of NZ_JBFUBG010000001.1, forward strand.
CTGAAGCCAAGGCCGGGGACGCCAAGGTTGGGGCCGTCAAGGCTGGCGCCAAGTCGATTGCTGCAGCCAAGGTCCAACCGATCCCGATGCGGGCGCCGCGCGAAGCTGAAGAGCCGGATGACATCGAAACGGGAGCGGTGGAGTAATGTCCTTTCTTTCCCGCATCATGGTTCTGAAAAGCCAGGCGCACTTTTCCGCCGGCGTCTATAACCGTTTCGGTGCCCCCTCTGGCATGGCGATCGAAGGTTCGCGCAAGCGCAAGGCGGGGCAGGCCAAGAGCCGCGTCGGCCTGCTCATCATCGGCTTCACCGCCGTCTACGCCATCATCGGCGGCCGTATGGTCGAATATGCGATGAAAGAGCCGGAATCGGTCTCGTCCATCCTGCCGCCCGATCGGCTGATGGCGTCGCGCCCCGATATTATCGACCGCAACGGCGAAGTGCTGGCGACAGATATCCGCACCGTTTCGCTGTTTGCCGAGCCGAACAAGATCGTCGATACCGACGAAGCCGTCGAGAAGCTGCAGACGGTGCTTTCGGATCTCGATGTCAAGGACACTTATAAGAAGCTCTCCAGCCGCACCTCGCATTTCGCCTGGCTGCGCCGTCAGCTGACGCCGAAGCAGCAGAGCCAGATCCTGGCGCTCGGCATTCCCGGTGTTGGCTTTCGCCCTGAAAAGCGCCGCTTCTATCCGGGCGGCGCGACGGCCGCGCATATTCTCGGCTACGTCAATATCGACAACCGCGGCGTTGCCGGCATGGAGAAATACATAGACGATCAGGGGCTTGCCGATCTTGCCTCGGTCGGCATGACGAGCAACCAGTCGCTGGAGCCGGTGCGCCTTTCGATCGATGTGCGGGTGCAGGCGATCGTGCGCGATGTCGTTGCCAATGCCGTCGTCAACTACAAGGCCAAGGGCGCCGGGGCCGTCGTGCTCGATGCCCATACCGGCGAAGTGCTTGCCATGGCGTCTGCGCCGGATTTCGATCCGAACAACCCGCAGGAGGGCTCCAAGGACGGCTGGTTGAACCGCATGTCGAACGGCACGTTCGAGATGGGTTCGACCTTCAAGACCTTTACGACCGCTATGGCGATCGACAGCGGCAAGGTTTCTCTGAAGGACAGTTTCGACGCCACTAACCCGATCCGCATCGGTGGTTTTACCATTCACGACTTCCACGGCCAGCGCCGCTGGCTGACGGTTCCGGAAATCTTCGAATATTCCTCGAATATCGGTACGGCGAAAATGATCGATATCGTCGGTATGGACCTGCAGAAGGACTATCTGACGCGCCTCGGCTTGCTCACCCGAATGCAGACCGAACTGCCCGAGGTGAAGATGCCGAGCCAGCCGCGCGTCTGGAAGAAGATCAACTCTATCACGATCTCCTTCGGCCATGGTGTCGCCACGACGCCGCTGCAGACGGCGGTTGCCGGTGCCGCTCTCATCAATGGCGGCAAGTTGATCGAGCCGACTTTTCTGCCGCGCAGCCGCGAGCAGGCCGATGAAGCGGCCGAGGTCGTCGTCAAGAAGAGCACGAGTGACGATATTCGCTATCTCTTCAAGCTCAACGGCAAAAAAGGCTCCGGCCGCAACGCCGACGTGCCGGGCTTCAATGTCGGCGGCAAGACCGGTACGGCCGACAAGGTCGTCAACGGCCGCTATGCCAGCAACTTGAATTTCAATGCTTTCCTTGCCGCTTTTCCGATCGACAATCCGCGCTATGTGGTGCTGACCTTCTGCGACGAGCCGCTTGATGGCGAGCAGCATCAGCGCATCGCTGCCTATACGGCAGCACCCATGGTCAAGAACATCGTGCGCCGTGCGGCACCCATCCTCGGTGTCGAACCGGAATTCGGCGAAGACGGCTCGGCCTTGTTGGTGTCTTATTGAGTGTGAATCAATGTCGGTGTCGATTCGTAAGGGGCGGTCGACCTGAATCAGAAAAGTGCAGTCGATGAAATTGCGGGATCTTGCCGGAAATGCGTTTCCGGAACTCAAAGCTGAACTCGAAGGGCCGGCCGGCGCGCTGGAGATTTCCGGCCTGTCTTCCGACAGCCGCAAGATCGTGCCCGGCATGGCTTTCGTGGCGGTTGCCGGCACCAAGGCCGACGGCGCGGGTTTCATCGCCGATGCTGTTGCCAAGGGCACTGCCGTCGTCATCGCATCGCATGCAGTTGAGACTTCCGTCCCGGTTCTGGTCGTTTCCGAACCGCGTCGTTTCCTCTCAGTTGCCGCTTCGCATTTCTATGGCCGCCAGCCGACGACGATGGTTGCGGTGACGGGTACGGCCGGCAAGACCTCGGTTGCTTCCTTCGTCAGGCAGATCTGGGCGCATGCCGGCCATGCGGCCGCGATGATCGGCACGACCGGTGTCGTTTCGCCGACGCGCAATGAATATGGTTCGCTAACAACCCCTGATACCATATCGCTGCACAAGCTGCTGGCCGAACTCGCCGATGAAGGCGTCACGCATGCGTCGATGGAGGCCTCCAGCCACGGCCTCGATCAGTATCGCCTCGACGGCGTGCAGCTCGCGGCCGCCGCCTTCACCAATCTCGGCCGCGACCACATGGATTATCATCCGACGGTCGAAGATTATATGGCCGCCAAGATGCATCTATTCGACCGGGTGCTGCCGAAGGGTTCTCCCGCCATCATCTTCGCCGACGATCCATGGTCGGAGCAGGCGATCGAGGCGGCGACGGCTGCGGGCCATGATGTGCGCACGGTCGGGCGCAAGGGCACATATCTGACGCTGAAGCGCGTCGAACATTTCCGTCACAAGCAGGTCGCGGAAATCCATGCGGAAGGTGAGATCTTCGAGGTCGATATTCCGCTTGCCGGCGATTTCCAGATTGCCAATGCGCTGGTTGCCGCAGCGCTCGCCACGTCGACAGGCGTTCCGGTGAAGGTTGCGATGGCCGCGCTCGAAAAGCTGCAGGGCGCATCCGGCCGCCTGGAGCTGGTCGGCCATACAAAGGATGGCGCGCTTGCCTATGTCGATTATGCCCATAAGCCGGATGCGCTGGAAAATGTGTTAAACTCGGTGCGTCCGTTCACGACTGGCCGTGTCATCGTCGTGTTCGGCTGCGGCGGCGATCGTGACCGCGGTAAACGGCCGATCATGGGCGAGATCGCCTGCCGGCTGGCCGATGTCGTTATCGTCACCGATGACAATCCGCGCTCGGAGGAGCCTTCCGCGATCCGTGCCGAGATCATGGCGGCTGCCAAGTGCGCCTCGGAGATCGGCGACCGCGCCCAGGCGATCCGCGAGGCGGTTCTGCAGCTGAAATCCGGCGATACGCTGATCGTTGCCGGCAAGGGACATGAAGAAGGGCAGACGGTCGGTAGCGTCACGCTGCCGTTTTCCGATCATGCCGAAGTGCGCAAGGCTTTGGAGGAGCGGGTACCATGAACTGGCTCTGGACCACCGAAGACATGATCGCTGCGATGGCGGGCCGTCCGTTCGGCTCGCTGCCACAGGGCATTACCGGCATTTCCATCGACAGCCGCTCGATCGCCGCCGGTGAAGCCTTCTTCGCGATCAAGGGCGACCGCGTGGATGGTCACGATTATGCTTCGATGGCGATGGCAAACGGCGCGTCGCTGCTGGTCGTCAGCGAGGCGCGCCTGCCGGCCATGGGACGGCTGACAGTGCCGATGATCGTGGTCGAGGATGTGCTTGCCGCGCTCGCCCGTCTGGGACTTGCTTCGCGTGAGCGTTCGCGGGCGAAGATCATCGCCGTTACCGGTTCGGTCGGCAAGACGACGACCAAGGAGATGTTGCGCCATGTGCTGTCGCCCTCGGGCAAGGTGCATGCGTCAGTTGCATCCTTCAACAATCACTGGGGCGTGCCGCTGACTTTGGCGCGCATGCCAATCGATACCTATTTCGGCGTCTTCGAAGTCGGCATGAACCATCCCGACGAAATCCGGCCGCTGGTGAAGATGATCCGCCCGCATGTTGCCGTCATCACGACGATCGCACCGGCCCATCTCGGCAATTTCCAGAACCTCCAGGAAATCGCTGCCGCCAAAGCGGAGATCTTCGAAGGTCTGGAGCCGGGTGGGGATGTCGTTCTCAACCGCGACAATGAGCAGTTCAATTTCCTGGAGCAGGCCGCCCAGGCGCTCGGTATTACGCGGATCCATTCCTTCGGCCAACATGCCAAGGCGGAATTCCGTCTTGCCGAATTCAACGGCTCGGATGAAAGCTCCACGCTCTGGATGACTGTTGGAGGCGACACCAAGGAAGTGGCTATCGGTGCGCCGGGCCGCCACATTGCCGAAAATGCACTGGCCGCACTCGGCGTGGTGACGATCGTCGGGGCCAATCTCGACAAGGCGATTGAGGCACTTGCGACCCTGAAGCCGGAAAAGGGCAGGGGCAAGCGTCACAAGCTGCCGATCGGCAATGGCAGCTTCACGCTGATCGATGAAAGCTATAACGCCAATCCGGCCTCCATGCGCGCGGCGATCGCGCTGCTGGCGGCGGCCGAGCCGACCGGACGCGGACGCCGCATCGCCGTGCTCGGCGACATGCTGGAGATGGGCGAATTTGCCGAGCAGGTCCATGCGGACCTTGCCGGTTCGCTGCTGGCGGCCGGTCTCGAACATGTCTGGCTCGCGGGGCCCGAGATGGTGGCGCTGAAGGAATCGCTTCCCGACAGCGTCACAGTCGAGCATCGCGAGACGACGGAAGAATTGTTGGAATTCGTATTGAACTCGGTCGCACCTGGCGACGTGTTGATGGTGAAGTCTTCTCTGGGGATCGGTTTTGGCAAGATTGTCGCCGCGCTCCTTGACAAGTACCCGCCAGTTTCAGACACGCAACGCGAACTATGATGGGGTAAAAGGGGCCCTGAATGCTGATTTGGCTAGTCGAACTGTCGGAATATTTCAAATTTCTGAATCTGTTCAGATACATTACCTTCCGGGCGGGTGCTGCTCTTTTCACCTCCGCTCTTATCGTCTTCCTCTTCGGGCCTGCCATCATCAATTCGCTGCGCATCCGGCAGGGCAAGGGCCAGCCGATCCGTGCCGATGGACCGCAGACGCATTTCAAGAAGGCCGGTACACCGACCATGGGCGGCCTGATGATCCTCGCGGGCATCGTCGGCGCATCGTTGCTTTGGGCCGATCTTTCCAACGTCTATGTCGTGGCGACGCTACTGGTGACGCTGGGCTTCGGCGCCATCGGCTTCTATGACGATTATCTCAAGGTCACCAAGCAGAGCCACAAGGGCTTCTCGGGCAAGGCGCGCCTTGGCATCGAGTTCATCATCGCCGGCATCGCCGTCTATTTCATGATGCGCACGGCGCTTGCCTCGGGTCCTGCCGGCTCGACCTTCGGTTCCTCGATCGCATTCCCCTTCTTCAAGGACTTCCTGATCAATATCGGCATCCTGTTCGTCGTCTTCGGCGGTTTCGTCATCGTCGGCGCCGGCAATGCGGTAAACCTCACCGACGGTCTCGACGGCCTTGCCATCGTGCCGGTCATGATTGCCGCTGCCGCCTTCGGCATCATCGCCTATCTTGCCGGTAATGCCGTGTTTGCAAACTATCTGCAGATCAATTTCGTGCTGGGTACCGGCGAGCTTGCCGTGGTGCTCGGCGCCGTCATCGGGGCGGGCCTCGGTTTCCTCTGGTTCAACGCGCCGCCGGCTGCAATCTTCATGGGCGATACCGGGTCGCTGGCACTCGGCGGCACGATCGGCACCGTTGCCGTTGCCACCAAGCATGAAATCGTCATGGCGATCGTCGGTGGTCTCTTCGTCATCGAGACGCTGTCGGTCATCATTCAGGTTGGCTTCTTCAAGATGACAGGCCGGCGCGTCTTCCTCATGGCGCCGATCCACCATCACTTCGAAAAGAAGGGCTGGACAGAAAGCCAGGTCGTGATCCGCTTCTGGATCGTTGCCGTCGGCCTTGCCATGCTCGGCCTTTCCACCCTGAAGCTGCGGTGAGGCGGTCATGATCCCGGTCACGACGCTCGCAGGAAAGAAGGTTGCCCTCTTCGGTCTCGGCGGCTCTGGTGTGGCCACCGCCAAAGCGCTTGTCGCCGGCGGTGCGGAGATCACGGCCTGGGACGACAATCCTGACAGCGTCGCCAAGGCTGCGTCCGAAGGCATCACTACCGCCGACCTGCATACAATCGACTGGAGCGCGCAGGCGCTCTTCGTGCTTTCGCCCGGTGTGCCGCTGACGCATCCGAAGCCTCACTGGACGGTGGATCTGGCGCGTGCGGCCGGCGTCGATATCGTCGGTGATGTCGAACTCTTTGTTCGCGAGCGCCGGGCCCATGCTCCCGATTGCCCCTTCATCGCGATCACCGGAACCAACGGCAAATCCACCACGACGGCGCTGATTGCCCATATCCTGAAATCGAGCGGCCGCGACACGCAGCTCGGCGGCAATATCGGCACCGCGGTGCTGACGCTCGATCCGCCGAAGAGCGAGCGCTATTTCGTCGTCGAATGCTCGTCCTACCAGATCGATCTTGCGCCGACGCTCAATCCGTCGGCCGGGATACTGCTCAACCTGACACCCGATCACCTCGATCGCCATGGCACGATGCAGCATTATGCCGACGTCAAGGAACGGCTGGTCGCCGGCAGCGATGTCGCTGTTGTCGGCGTCGATGACAGCTTTTCCGTGCTGATCGCCGACCGCATCGAGCGGGCAGGGGTGAAGGTGACCAGGATTTCCCGCCGCAACGTGCTGGCCGACGGCATCTATGCCGAAGGCACGAAGCTCATCCAGGCGACAAGCGGGGCGATGCTGCCCTTTGTCGATCTCGATGGTATCCAGACACTGCGCGGCAGTCACAATGCGCAGAATGCCGCTGCGGCGGTCGCAGCCTGCCTTGCTGTCGGCGTCTCCGCCGAGGAAATTCGTGCGGGTCTTGCATCCTTCCCCGGCTTGAAACACCGCATGCAGCCGGTCGGCCGGCGCGGCAATGTCGTCTTCGTCAACGATTCCAAGGCGACGAACGCGGATGCCGCAGCACCGGCGCTTTCGAGCTACGATCGCATATACTGGATTGCCGGCGGACTGCCGAAGGCGGGTGGCATCACGACGCTTGCACCCTATTTCCCGCGCATCGCCAGGGCCTATCTGATCGGCGAGGCGGCGGCGGAATTTGCCGCGACGCTCGGCGAGGCGGTGCCTTACGAAATTTCCGGTACGCTGGATCGGGCCGTGGCGCATGCTGCTGTCGATGCCGAAAAGGACGAGACCGGCCCTCTGGCCGTGATGTTGTCCCCGGCTTGCGCAAGCTTCGACCAATACAAGAATTTTGAAGTCAGGGGCGATGCCTTTGTCGGCCATGTGGCTGCCCTTGACGGCGTGACGATGCTGATCAATTCGGCAACAGGAGGCAAATGACATGGTGAGCCGCGCGGAACGTGGAGCATTGGCCGATTGGTTCTGGACCATCGACCGCTTTTTCCTGGCCTTGTTCCTGTTCCTGATGGGCATCGGCTTCATGCTCTCGTTTGCTGCCTCGCCGGCGGTCGCCGAGCGTATCGGCCTGGAGCCCTTCCACTTCGTAAAGCGCCACGCGGCCTTCATGATCCCGTCGATCGGCGTTATGCTCGGCCTTTCCTTCCTGACGCCGCGCCAGGTACGGCGCACCGCAATCATCCTGCTGATCGTGGCACTTGCCATGATGCTGCTGGCGTTGTTCTTCGGCATCGAGGTCAAGGGTTCCCGCCGCTGGGTCACGCTTGCGGGTGTTTCGATCCAGCCGTCGGAATTCATGAAGCCGGCCTTCGTCGTGGTCTGCGCCTGGCTCTTTGCCGAACATGCGCGCCAGCCGGAAATTCCAGGCAACCTCTTTGCCATCATCCTGTTCGGCATTGTCGCTGCCCTTCTCGTCGCACAGCCGGACCTTGGCCAGACCATCCTGACGACGGCCGTCTGGGGCGGCATGTTCTTCATGGCCGGCATGCCGTGGCTCTGGATCATCGTGCTCGGTGCCGGTGGTGCGGGTGGTCTGGTGAGCGCCTATTACGTCTTCCCGCACGTGGCGGGCCGAATAGACAAGTTCCTGACCGGCGAGGGCGACACGTTTCAGATCGATACCGCCCGCGAGGCGATCATCCGCGGTGACTGGTTCGGGCAAGGGCCGGGCGAAGGCATCGTCAAACGCATCATTCCAGACGCCCATACCGACTTCATCTTCTCGGTTGCAGCCGAGGAATTCGGCATCGTCTTCTGTATCGCGCTCGTCGCCATCTTCACCGTTCTGGTGCTGCGCGGGTTGTCGCATGCCTATCGCGAACGCAACGACTTCAACCGTTTTGCCGTCGCCGGCCTCGTGCTGCAGATGGGCATCCAGTCGATCATCAATATCGGCGTCAATCTCGAACTGCTGCCGGCCAAGGGCATGACGCTGCCGCTTATTTCCTACGGCGGTTCGTCGATGGTGGCGATCTGCGTGACGGCCGGCTTCATTCTGGCGCTGACGCGCCATCGCCCGGAAAAACGTGCGCAGGACCGGAGCCTCTTCCGCGTGCCGCACGGCATGCCGGCGGAGTAGGGGAACTATGAGCAAGGGCATCGTCCTTCTTGCCGCCGGCGGAACCGGCGGCCACGTCTTTCCGGCGGAGGCGCTCGCCTTCAAGCTGAGGGAACGCGGCTATTCCGTGCACCTGGTTACAGATAGCCGCGCCGAGCGTTATGCCGGCAAGTTTCCGGCCGACGAAATCCATGTCGTGCCGTCGGCGACGATCGCGTCCAAAAATCCGGTCGCGGTCGGCCGTTCGCTCTGGAAGCTCTGGACCGGAATGCGCGCCGCAAAGCGGCTGATCCAGCGACTGAAGCCAGTCATCGTCGTCGGCTTCGGCGGTTATCCGACCGTGCCGCCGCTGCTTGCCGCCACGCGCCTCGGCGTACCCTCGATGCTGCACGAACAGAATGCGGTGATGGGCCGCGCCAACAAGGCGCTGGCGCCGCGCGTCCGGGCGATTGCCGGTGGCTTCCTGCCCGAGAGCGGCGGACCTTTTTCCGACAAGACCATTGCGACCGGCAATCCCGTGCGACCGGCGATCCTTGCGGCGGCCGAGCAGCCTTACGTGCCCTCGCATCCCGGCGAGGACTTCAATCTCGTGGTCTTCGGCGGTAGCCAGGGCGCGCAATATTTTTCCAAGGCGATGCCGACGGCGATCAGCCTGCTGGACGATGGGCTGCGCGCACGGCTCAGGGTGACGCAGCAGGTTCGCTCCGAGGATATGGAGATGGTGCGCGACTGCGTGGTGCAGCTGCAGATGGGCGCCGATATCGCGCCGTTTTTCAATGACATGGCAGAGCGTCTTGCCAAGGCACATCTGGTGATCTGCCGCTCCGGCGCCTCGACGGTGTCGGAAATATCCGTCATCGGCCGCCCGGCGGTGCTGGTGCCTTATCCGCATGCGCTCGACCATGATCAGGCGGCCAATGCCGCGGCACTTGAGGCGACTGGCGGAGCCAAGGTGATTGCCCAGTCGGAGCTTTCGCCTGAGCGTATTGCCTCCATCCTGACGCATGTGATGAACGACCCCGAAAAGCTTGCCGGCATGGCAGCCGCAGCCAAGCTTGCGGGAAAACCTGATGCTGCGAACTTGCTTGCCGACATGGTTGAGGCTATTGCCGCCGGTCAGACAGTTGCAGAATTCAAGGGGGCACGCGCATGAAGCTGCCGAAGGCGATCGGCCTCGTCCATTTCATCGGCATTGGCGGTATCGGCATGAGCGGTATCGCAGAGGTGCTGCATAATCTCGGCCACAGGGTGCAGGGATCGGACCAGTCCGACAGCGCCAATGTCCAGCGCCTGCGCGACAAGGGCATCGAGGTCTTCGTCGGCCACAAGGCGGAAAACCTCGGCGATGCCGAGGTCGTCGTCGTTTCGACCGCGATCAAGAAGAGCAATCCGGAGCTCATCGCCGCGCGGGAAAAGCTGCTGCCGGTGGTGCGCCGCGCCGAAATGCTGGCCGAGCTGATGCGCTTCCGCAATGCGATCGCCATCGGCGGCACGCACGGCAAGACAACGACCACCTCGCTCGTCGCCACGCTGCTCGAAGCCGGCGGGCTGGACCCGACCGTCATCAATGGCGGCATCATCAATGCCTACGGCACGAATGCCCGCATGGGCGAGGGCGAGTGGATGGTGGTCGAGGCGGACGAATCCGACGGCACCTTCCTGAAGCTGCCGGCCGATGTGGCAGTCGTCACCAATATCGATCCTGAGCATCTGGATCACTACGGCAATTTCGATGCGGTTCGCGCCGCCTTCCGGCAGTTCGTCGAGAACGTGCCCTTCTACGGCTTTGGCGTCATGTGCCTCGACCATCCCGAGGTTCAATCGCTGGTCGCCCGCATCGAGGACCGCAAGGTCATTACATACGGCGAAAACCCGCAGGCCGATGTGCGCTTCATGAATGTGCGCATTGACGGCACGCGTTCGATCTTCGACGTCGAAATTCGCCGCCGCCGCACGGGTGAGGTTATCAGGCTCGACGATCTCGTCCTGCCGATGCCCGGCCGTCACAATATTTCGAACGCCACGGCGGCCGTTGCCGTCGCTAACCGGCTCGGTATGTCCCGCGAGGATATCGCCAAGGGGCTCGCCTCCTTCGGCGGCGTCAAGCGCCGCTTCACGCTGACCGGCGAATGGAACGGCGTGCAGATCTTCGACGATTACGGTCACCACCCGGTCGAGATCAAGGCGGTGTTGCGTGCTGCCCGCGAGTCCTGCAAGGGCCGTATCATCGCGGTGCATCAGCCGCACCGCTACACGCGTCTGTCGAGCCTGTTCGAGGAATTCGCAGCCTGCTTCAACGATGCCGACAGCATCTTCATCGCACCTGTTTATGCCGCGGGCGAGGATGCCATCGAGGGAGCGGATTCGGAATCGCTCATTTCGCGCATCAAATCCGGCGGTCATCGCGATGCGCGTTTCCTGCCATCAGCGGAAGTTCTACCGCAGATGGTAGCAGAGATTGCAAAACCCGGGGACTTTGTGGTTCTGTTGGGTGCTGGTAGCATTACATATTGGGCAGCAGCGCTGCCGAAGCAGTTGCAAGACCTTTCAGGAAAGTCGGCATGAAACAGGTTAATGGGGAAAAGCTTCTTGCCTCTCTCGGAGAAGGCGTAAAGGACATTCGCGGCCGACTGACGCCGGATGCCCCCATGGATCGCGTCACCTGGTTTCGCGCCGGCGGTCTTGCCGAGTTGATGTTCCAGCCGCATGACGAAGACGACCTCATCGCCTTCCTGAAGATCCTGCCGGACGAGGTGCCGCTGACCGTCGTTGGCGTCGGCTCGAACATCCTGGTGCGCGACGGTGGCATTCCAGGCGTCGTGCTGCGTCTGTCGGCCAAGGGGTTCGGCTTTGTCGAACTCGCCGGTGAAAACCGCATCCTCGCCGGGGCCATCTGCCCGGACAAGCATGTGGCCGCCATGGCGATGGATAACGGTATCGGCGGTTTCGCCTTCTACTACGGCATTCCGGGCGGTGTCGGCGGCGCGGCCCGCATGAATGCCGGCGCCAATGGCGCCGAGACCAAGGACCGTGTCGTTGAGGTGCGAGCGATCGACCGCAAGGGCAACAAGCATGTGCTGTCGAATGCCGAGATGGGCTATTCCTATCGCCACTCCGATGCCGCCGACGATCTGATCTTCACCTCGGTGCTTTTCGAGGGCTATGCCGACGACCGCGCCAAGATCCGCGCGGAGATGGATGCCGTGCGCAATCACCGCGAGACGGTACAGCCGATTCGCGAAAAGACCGGCGGCTCGACTTTCAAGAATCCCGAGGGTCATTCGGCCTGGAAGCTGATCGATGAAGCGGATTGCCGCGGTCTCGTCATCGGCAGCGCGCAGATGTCGTCGCTTCACTGTAATTTCATGATCAACATGGGGCAGGCGACGGGCTACGATCTCGAATATCTCGGCGAGGAAGTGCGCCGAAAGGTTTTCGAAATGGCAGGCATCAAGCTCGAATGGGAAATCAAGCGTCTCGGCCTTTTCATGCCCGACCGTGAGGTTCGCCCCTTTCAGGGTGTGACCACCGAGTAAATGCTAAGGCATTTCCGTTTTCTCCGAATTCCGGAAATGCCTTATCTCTGCTTTACGCAGTTCCGGACGCAGAACCGCTTCACAGTTTTGCTGGAATTGCTCTATTTACCGCAAGCCTCAGGCCTTCGCGCGGCGTGACAACGGGCGACCAGCCCAGTACGTCGCGGGCGTGGGATATATCGACCCGCAGCGAGCCGCAAAGGCGCTGATAGACGGCTTCCTTTCTGGTGATCCTCGCTGCCATATGCATGAGGGACGGCGGGAAGGGCAGAAGCATCGGTTTGACGCCGACGCCTGCGGCGATGCCCTCGATCAGCGCGGGCGTTGAAAGATCCTCACCATCTCCTGCAAGGAAGGTTTCGCCTGCGGCGGCGGGATGCTGCATGCAGGTAATGATCAGGTCGATGAGGTTTTGCACCGCGACCAGCGTGCGGCGGTTTTTCAGCGAGGCGAAAGGCAGCGGCAGGTTCCTGCGCACGAGCCCGACAAGCAGCGCGAAGTTGCCGCGCGCACCGGGACCGTAGACCAGGGGCGGGCGGATGATGACAACATCCATGCCGGTGCGGGCTGCGATCTCCCGAAGGCCGATTTCACTTTCCATCTTGGAGATGCCGTAGGGATCGATCGGCTTCGGCGCGTCGTCGTGCCGAAATGGCCGGTCGTTCTCTTCGCCGTTGACCTTGATGGTGCTGACGAAGACGAACCTCTTGACGCCCACGCGGGCTGCCTGTTCGGCAAGATTGAGCGTCGAGGCGGTGTTGGCCCGACGGAAATCCGCCAGCGGATCGGTCGAGCGATCGTTCATGATGTGAACGCGGGCGGCGAGATGAACGATGACATCGACGCCTTCGAGTGCTGACCTCCAGTCGGTCGTCTCGGTGATATCAACAGGGAAATGCCTGATATCCGGCGGGAAGGCTGATGTCGCGGATCGTGTCGTAACCGTTACTTCGCAAATCCGCTCCCTGTGCAGCCGCTCGACGAGAGGAGCGCCGACGAAGCCGGCTGCGCCGGTGACGAGGCATCGCATGATCTTCTCCCTTTTGCGCCGGTGACGGTCTTCGCTAACCGGAACTGCCGATCGCAGCAATAAAAAAAGCCGCGACGGCAAGCATCGCGGCTCCTTGTTTGGGAAGTGTGTGCTTCAGACTTCTTCGCGGCCGGACAGCCGGATGCAGATCAGAGAGATCACAGCCGAGGCGGTGAGGTAGTAGCCGACATAGTTGAGGCTGTAGTTGGTCGCGAGCCAGGTGGCGATATAGGGGGCGAGCGAAGCCCCGAAGATGCCGCCGAGGTTGAAGGTCATCGAGGCACCGGTGTAGCGCACCATGGTCGGGAAGGGGGCTGCCAGGGCAGCACCGATCGGACCATAGGTGAAGCCCATCAGGCCAAGGCCGATGATGGAGCACAGGAAGGCGCCGGTCAGGCCTGACGTCAGCAGGCTTGCATAAAAGAAGCCGAAGATGGCGATGGCGATCGTCGTCAGGGTCAGGATGAGGCGACGCGAGTAACGGTCGGAGAGCYAGCCGGAGAGCGGGATCGTCAAGCCGAAGAAGACCACGCCGACAAGCTGGACCACCAAGAACTGCTCGCGTGAGTATCCGAGTTTCGTGGTGCCCCATGACAGCGTGAAAACCGTCATCAGGTAGAAGAGCACGAAGGTGGCGACCGCGATGAAGGTGCCGAGGATCAGGCTGCGCAGATGGCCGCGGAAGACGGTCGCGACCGGAACGGCGACACGCTCGTGCTTTTCGACGGCCTTCTGGAATTCCGGCGTTTCGGCGATCTTCAGGCGGACGTAGAGGCCGACGGCGACCAGCGCGAGGCTGGCGATGAAGGGAATGCGCCAGCCATAGGCGAGGAAATCCTCGTTGCTCATGGTTTCAGCCAGGATCAGGAAGAAACCGGAGGAAAGGATGAAGCCGATCGGCGCGCCGAGCTGCGGGAACATGGCGTACCAGCTGCGCTTGCCGGGAGGAGCATTTTCCGTCGCGAGCAGCACGGCACCGCCCCATTCGCCACCGAGGCCGAGGCCCTGGCCGAAGCGGCACAGCGCCAGCAGCAGCGGAGCGGCGATGCCGATCGCATCGTAGCCAGGCAGGATGCCGATGACGACGGTCGACAGGCCCATGGTCATGAGGGCGGCCACCAGCGTCGCCTTGCGGCCGACCTTGTCGCCGAAATGGCCGAAGACCACGGCACCGAAGGGGCGGGCGAAGAAGGCGATCGAGAAGGTCACGAGCGACTGCAGGAGCGCGGAGGTCGGATCGCTCGAGGGGAAGAAGAGGTGCGGGAAAACGATGACGGCTGCCGTCGCGTAGACGTAGAAGTCGAAGAATTCAATGGTCGTGCCGATGAGGCTGGCGATCAGGACGCGTGCGGGGGAATTGACTTGCGTGCTGCTCGAAGGGCTCGGCGATACGGAGATCGCTTCTGTCATGTTCATTCCAATCAGTATTTTTATCGATTTGCTTGGGAGGCTGCCGCTCTTAACGCAATTTTAAGGTCGAGAAAATGCCGGACACGCAAGAATATGACGCAAGCGACAGCCGCTGAAGTGACAGGGCATCTCTCGATGCGGGTATCCGTCTTCCCAGGCTCGCCGCTTTTCTCAACCTTGCATCAGGCTTGCCGCGGGCTAACCCCGATTCTTGACCGGAATCGAATTGTATTTGATTTATAAAAACTCCCTGGTTGAGGGAATAAAGGGGCATATATGCAAAAAAGTCTTGCCGCCGAGTTTTTCGGCACGTTCTGGTTGGTCTTCGGCGGATGCGGCAGCGCCGTGTTCGCGGCCGCCTATCCCGAACTTGGAATCGGGTTTGCCGGCGTGGCGCTGGCGTTTGGTTTGACTGTCGTCACCATGGCCTATGCTGTGGGCGGTATCTCCGGCGGCCATTTCAATCCCGCCGTCTCTCTCGGCCTTGTTGCTGCCGGACGTTTTCCCGCGGCGCGGCTCATTCCCTATATCGTCGCACAGGTGATCGGTGCCATTGTCGCCGCTGCAGCGCTCTATCTCATCGCCAGCGGCAAGACGGGTTTCGAACTCGGCGGGTTTGCCGCCAATGGATATGGCGAACATTCTCCGGGCGGTTATTCGCTGCTTTCAGCGCTGCTGATCGAAGTTCTGCTGACCATGTTCTTCCTGATCATCATCCTGGGATCGACCAGCAGCAGGGTGCCCGCCGGCTTTGCGCCGCTTGCGATAGGCCTGGGGCTGACGCTGATTCATCTCGTCGCGATTCCTGTGACGAACACCTCCGTCAACCCGGCGCGTTCCACCGGGCAGGCGCTTTTCGTCGGCGGCTGGGCGCTGCAGCAGCTCTGGCTGTTCTGGATCGCGCCACTTGTCGGAGGCGCGATCGGCGGCCTCGTCTGGAAAATCTTCGGCGATAAGGACTGACTGCAAAATATCTGGACATACCATTGAACCCGCGTGGTTTTTCCGCGCGGGTTTTTCGTTTCCCATCGTCCTCGCGGCCTGTTCGCTGCGATATTTGCGCGGTCGCGAGGGGCAGAAAATGAAGTGCGCTGAAAGGCGGAGTTAACGAAAGTAAACGATTCGTTAACCATAATGATGCTCTAATGCACCCAAGTCAGACAAAGGCCACGAACCGCGCAGACCAGCTCCGCGCAAGCCTCGGTTCTACAGAGTGAAAGTTATTTTTGGGGGTGTTGATGAGTCGCGAGCACGTAGCTGTCCTGATGGGCGGATTTTCCTCGGAGAGGCCTGTCAGCCTTTCCTCGGGAAAGGCGTGTGCCGACGCCCTCGAAGGTGAAGGCTTCAAAGTGACGCGCATCGATGTCGAGCGCGATATTTCCGAAAAGCTCGCTGCTCTGAAGCCCGATGTTGCCTTCAATGCCTTGCACGGGCCTTTCGGCGAAGACGGGACCATCCAGGGCATCCTCGAGTATCTGCAGATCCCCTATACGCATTCGGGCGTGCTCGCCTCGGCGCTTGCCATGGACAAGGGCCGGGCGAAGCGTGTGGCCGGCACCGCCGGCGTTCCGGTTGCCGAATCGCAGGTACTGAATCGCTTCTCATTCCCGTCGGAACATCCGATGAAGGCGCCTTATGTGGTGAAGCCGGTGCGCGAGGGTTCCAGCTTCGGCGTCGTCATCGTGGGCGAGGATCAGGCGCATCCGCCACAGGTCATCGGCTCGGCAGAGTGGCGCTATGGCGAAGAAGTCATCGTCGAGCGCTACATCCACGGCCGCGAGCTGACTTGCGGTGTGATGGGCGATCAACCCATGGATGTCATCGAGGTGGTACCACAGGGCCACAATTTCTATGATTACGACTCCAAGTATGCGTCGGGTGGATCAAAACATGTCTTGCCGGCTAAAATTTCACCGAAAATTTACCAAAAAATACAAACATTGGCGTTAAGGGCGCATCAAGCAATCGGTTGCCGCGGCGTCAGTCGGTCCGACTTTCGTTACGACGATCGTTTCTCCGAAGACGGCGAGCTTATCTGGCTGGAGGTCAATACCCAGCCGGGCATGACTCCAACCTCCCTTGTGCCCGAAATGGCCGGCCATGCCGGATATTCCTTTGGTGCATTTCTCCGGTGGATGGTGGAGGACGCGTCTTGTTTGCGTTGACGGTCAAAAGGATAGGGCGCCCCAGCCGTTATGCCGAGCTTCCCGTTATGGAAGCCGACGAGCGCCGCGTGCTGCCGCGTCCGCTGCGCCGCGTCGTGCGCTTCCTCGTCAGCCTCGGTAGCGGCCGCATCCATATCCCTGTTCATACGGGGACGGTTTCGGCGCTCGGCTTCCTGGCGGCAACCGGTCTCTACGGCATGTCGCTCGGCGGTCATACGGAGGCCGTCGCGCAGGCAACGACCAGCGCTGTCGGCTTTGCCATCGAGGACGTGAAGGTTTCCGGCAACAATCAGACCTCCGAAATCGAGATCCTGCAGCTTCTCGGCCTTGATGGCGCGACGTCGCTGGTGGCCCTCGACGTCGATGCTGCGCGCCAGAAGATCGCGCGCCTCCCCTGGGTCGAAGATGTCGAAGTCCGCAAGGTCTATCCGAAGACGATCGAGGTGAAGCTCTCGGAGCGTAGCGCTTACGCCATCTGGCAGCATGGCCAGGAACTTTCGCTGATCGAGAAGAACGGCAGCGTGATTGCACCGCTTCGCGACAACAAGTTTTCGACCCTGCCGCTCGTCGTTGGCCGCGATGCCGAAACGGCTGCAGCGTCCATCCAGGATGCGTTCGCCAAGTGGCCTGACGTCAAGGGCCGTGTGAAGGCCTTTGTCTGGGTTTCCGGCCGTCGCTGGGACCTGCACATGGATAATGGCGTCGTCGTCAAGCTGCCGGAAGATGATATCGACCAGGCACTCGCGACGCTTTCGAAATTTGATACGGAACAGCAGCTTCTGGAGCGCGATATCGCTGCAGTCGATCTCAGGCTGCCGGATCGCACGACGATCCAGCTGACGCCTGAGGCGGCAGCCCGCCGACAGGCAGCAGTTACGACGCGCACCAAGGACTTGAAGAAGGCGGGGCAGAATATATGAGCTTGTTCGGTTCGTCCCATTTTGGATTGCCGCGCCTGAAGCCGCTTTCGTCGAAGCGGTCGCATATCGTTTCGGTGCTCGACATCGGCTCGACCAAGGTCGTCTGCATGATCGGCCGGCTGACGCCGCGCGAGGAAAGCCAGATCCTGCCTGGCCGTACGCACAATATCGAGATCATCGGCATCGGCCATCAGCGCTCGCGCGGCATCAAGACCGGCGTGATCGCCGATCTCGATGCGTTGGAAAGCGTCATCCGTCTCGCTGTCGATGCGGCCGAACGCATGGCGGGGCTCACAGTCGAAAGCCTGATCGTCAACCTGACGGCCGGCCGTCTCGGCAGCGACATCTACACGGCGACCATCGATCTCGGCGGCCAGGAAGTCGAGTTAAACGACCTGAAGAAAGTGCTGTCCGCCGCCTGCCAGCAGTCGCTGCGCCAGGACCGGGCCGTCCTGCATTCGCTGGCGACCGGCTTTTCGCTCGACGGCGAACGCGGGATCCGCGATCCGCTGGCAATGTATGGCGATGCGCTCGGCGTCGACATGCATGTGGTGACGGCGGAACGCTCGGCACTCAAAAATCTCGAACTTAGCGTCAATCGCGCGCATCTTTCGGTGGAAGGAATCGTTGCAACACCTTATGCATCTGGTCTTGCCGCACTCGTCGACGATGAAGTCGAACTTGGCTGTGCGGCCATCGACATGGGCGGCGGCACGACGACGATTTCGGTCTTTGCCGAAGGCAAGCTTGTCCATACCGATGCTGTCGGCCTCGGCGGTCATCATGTGACGACCGACCTTGCGCGCGGCCTTTCCACTCGGATCGAGGATGCAGAACGTTTGAAGGTGGTCCACGCTTCGGCGCTGAGCAATTCTTCCGACGAGCGCGAACTGATCTCCATTCCGCCGATCGGCGAGGATGACCGTGATCAGCCTAGCCAGGTGCCGCGGGCTCTGGTTTCGCGCATCGTTTCGGCGCGCATCGAGGAGACGATGGAACTCATCCGCGACCGGATCCAGCGTTCGGGCTTCAGCCCGATCGTCGGAAAGCGTGTCGTTCTGACGGGGGGCGCCAGCCAGCTGACGGGTCTTGCCGAAGTGGCACGGCGCATTCTGGCCCGCAACGTCCGGATCGGTCGTCCGATGGGCGTCTCGGGTCTTCCGACGGCGGCCAAGGGCCCGGCCTTTTCGACGGCTGTCGGGTTGATGATCTATCCGCAAGTCGCGGACATGGAGACACATGCGTCACAGAGCAGCCTGCTCATGTCGCTTGGGGGTAATAACAGCCGCATCGCCCGCATGGGCCAGTGGCTGAAGGAAAGCTTTTGAAATTGAGTGAATTGGCCGGCGTGGCGATGCGGCCAGAGAGAGAAGGAACTGGTACCATGACTATCAAGCTGCAAAAGCCTGACATCACCGAGCTGAAGCCGCGCATCACCGTGTTCGGCGTCGGCGGCGGCGGCGGCAATGCCGTCAATAACATGATTTCCGCAGGCCTCCAGGGCGTCGACTTCGTCGTTGCCAACACGGATGCCCAGGCACTGACCATGACGAAGGCCGAACGGATCATCCAGCTCGGCGCCAGCGTTACCGAAGGCCTTGGCGCCGGTTCGCAGCCGGAAGTCGGCCGTGCGGCCGCCGAAGAATGCATCGACGAGATCGTCGATCACCTGAACGGTACGCATATGTGCTTCGTCACCGCCGGCATGGGCGGCGGCACGGGTACGGGCGCTGCTCCCGTCGTCGCACAGGCCGCCCGCAACAAGGGCATCCTGACGGTCGGCGTGGTCACCAAGCCGTTCCACTTCGAAGGCGGACGCCGCATGCGTCTGGCCGAATCCGGCATCCAGGAACTGCAGAAGTCCGTCGATACGCTGATCGTCATTCCGAACCAGAACCTCTTCCGGATCGCCAACGACAAGACGACCTTCGCCGACGCCTTCGCCATGGCCGACCAGGTTCTCTACTCGGGCGTTGCCTGCATCACCGACCTGATGGTGAAGGAAGGCCTCATCAACCTCGACTTCGCCGACGTCCGCTCGGTCATGCGCGAAATGGGCCGTGCAATGATGGGCACGGGCGAGGCTTCCGGTTCGGGCCGCGCCATGCAGGCCGCCGAAGCGGCGATCGCCAACCCGCTGCTCGACGAAACCTCGATGAAGGGCGCACAGGGCCTGCTGATCTCCATCACCGGCGGTCGCGACCTCACCCTCTTCGAAGTCGACGAAGCTGCGACCCGCATCCGCGAGGAAGTCGATCCGGACGCCAACATCATCCTCGGCGCAACCTTCGACGAATCGCTTGAAGGCATCATCCGCGTCTCGGTCGTCGCTACTGGCATCGACCGTGCGATGCGCGAAGGAACCGACCGCACGTTCCAGCCGGCAACAAAGCCGATTATCCGTCCCTCCGCGGCCGTTGCTCCGGCACCGGCCGCAGTTCAGCCTGCTCCGATCATGCAGGCACCGAAGGCCGACCAGATTGCACAGACCATTCGCGAAGCTGAAATCGCAATGGAACGCGAACTGGAAATGCCGGCCCCGCGTGCCGCTGCTCCGATCCAGCAGCAGCCGGTGATGCAGGAAACCTTCCGTCCGCAGAGCAAGATCTTCGCTTCTGCACCGGAAGCAGCCCCGGTCATGCGCCAGGCTCCGGTACAGCAGGCTCCGGTCATGCATCAGCCGGCTCCGACGCCGGTCATGCAGCAACGTCACGAGCCGGTGATCCGTCAGGCTCCTGAACAGGTTCGCATGCCGAAGGTCCAAGACTTCCCGCCGGTCGTCCAGGCCGAGATCGACCATCGCTCGCAGCCTGCTGCTTCGCACGTCCAGGAAGAGCGTGGCCCGATGGGTCTGCTTAAGCGAATCACCAATTCGCTTGGCCGCCGCGAAGAGGAAGTCGCGCCGGAAATGACGTCTGCGCCGGCTGCCTCATCGCAGCAGCGCCGCCCGTTGTCGCCGGAAGCAAGCCTCTACGCACCGCGTCGCGGCAACCTCGACGACCAGGGGCGTGCGGTTCCGCAGGCCCGCATGATGCAGGAAGACGACCAGCTGGAAATCCCGGCCTTCCTGCGCCGTCAGTCGAACTGAGAAAAGCACTTCTCCACAGAAAACGCCCGGGACCGAAATCCCGGGCGTTTGCATTTCTATATGCCTGAATTCTAAATGTTTTTAGTCTGTGTGATTTCGTAACAAAGCGAAAGAAACAGTGATTTGGATTGCAGCGCGCGTCCACGTAAGTATGAAGCAAGCGAACTGCCCCAAGACTCCGCCTCGAGTGGTGCCGGGCAGCATAGAAGATAAGCGGACCGGTTGGCATCAACGGGTACGGAATAATAAAGGCAGAATTTTATGGGCATTGGCTTGCTGGGCTTTCAGACGACGGTATCGCGTCCGGTGACACTTTCGGGCATCGGCGTTCATTCGGGTGCTGACGTTTCGATCACCTTCAATCCGGCCGAAGCCGGCACCGGCGTTATTTTCCAGCGCATCCATGACAATGGCGACGTTACCGAACTGAAGGCTGTTTCCTCGCAGGTTGGCAATACCGATCTCTGCACCGTGCTCGGCTTCTCGGCTGCACATTCCGTCGCGACGGTCGAACATGTGATGGCCGCCGTTTATGCTCTCGGCCTCGACAATGTCGTGATCGAAGTCAGCGGCACCGAAATGCCGATCATGGATGGCAGCTCGGTTCCCTTCGTCGAAGCCATCGAGCAGGTCGGCCTCGTTTCCCTCGGCGTCAAGCGCCGTTACATCCGCATCACCAAGCCAGTTCGTATCGAGCATGGCGGTTCCTGGAGCGAGTTCCGCCCCTATGACGGCACGCGCTTCGAAGTCGAGATCGATTTCGAATGCCCGCTGATCGGCCGTCAGAAGTGGGAAGGCGATCTCACCGCAACCGTCTTCAAGACTGAGCTGTCGCGCGCGCGCACCTTCGGCTTCATGCGCGATGTCGAGCGTCTCTGGGCTTCGGGCCATGCTCTCGGCTCCTCGCTCGAAAACTCCGTTGTCATCTCCGATGACAACACCGTCATCAATGTCGAAGGCCTGCGCTACGCCAAGGACGAGTTCGTGCGTCACAAGACGCTCGATGCCGTTGGCGATCTGGCGCTTGCCGGCGCACAGTTCATCGGCTGCTACCGTTCCTATCGCGGCGGGCACAAGATGAACGCCAACGCCCTCAAGGCACTGCTCAGCGATCCCTCGGCCTATGAAGTGGTCGAGACCTCGACGCCGCGCCAGCGCGTTGCCGTTCGTGAATTCATTGCAGTCAGCGCTCCGGAATTCGCCCCCTGGTCGGCATGACCTCCAGATACCAATTAAGGCCAGGGCCGCCTCCTAACGGGGGCGGTTTTTTTATGGGGAAGGGGCAGATGGCGCGCGGATAGATGTTTTGCGGCATATATTTAGCCACTGCCAGCTCGAATGCCGGTGAAAAGCCCGACATTCTCGGCGGCGCTGCCACAAAAATGCGTTAATGCGTGATCATTGCGTTGCTCTCGATGTACATTTGTGGCTAGAAACGCCAGCTAGGCGTGGCTGCTGTGGAGTGGACGGCGGCGGTGGGATTCTTTCGAATGGCTTATGCAAGGTCTGACATGATGATGAAGACAGTGCGCGCTTTGCTCGCATCCGTGATGGTGCTGAGCGCAGGCGCCTTGATTTCCGGCTGCCAGTCGGACCCTGACATCGACATCACCAAGCTCGGCCTCGAAACCGATCCGCCGGATGTGCTATACACGCAAGGCCTTGCCAACATGAAGGCCGGCAACATGGCCGAGGCGGCACGCAAGTTCGATGCGATCGACCAGCAGAATCCCTTCTCGGAATGGGCGCGCAAGGCGCTCGTCATGAGCACCTTCGTCAAGTACCGCCAGGGTCGCTTCGACGACGCGCTCGCATCGGGCAACCGCTATATGGCGCAGTATCCGAAGTCCAAGGATGCGCCCTATGTGCAGTATCTCGTGGGTCTCACCTATTCCAAGCAGATCGTCGACGTGACGCAGGACCAGCGCGCCGCGCAGAAGASCATCGAGGCGATGCAGGCCGTCGTCGACAATTATCCCGACTCCGAATATGTCGATGACGCGCAGGCCAAGATGCGCTTTGCGCGCGACCAGCTCGCCGGCAAGGAAATGCAGGTCGGCCGCTATTATATGGAGCGCAAGGAATATCTCGCGGCGATCTCGCGTTTTCGCATCGTCGTCGAGAAATATCCGAATACGAATCAGGTCGAGGAGGCGCTCGCCCGTCTCGTCGAAGCCTATTATGCGATGGGTGTCGTCGAGGAGGCGCAGACTGCCGCTGCCGTTCTCGGTCACAATTATCCCGACAGCCAGTGGTATGCTGATTCTTACAAGCTGCTGCAGTCGGGTGGCGCGGAACCGCGTGAAAACAAGGGTTCGTGGATCGCTGCAGCGGGCAAGAAACTCCTTCTCGGTTCCTGAGGCCAATGCTGATCCAGCTTTCGATCCGCGATATCGTTTTGATCGAGCGGCTGGATCTTGCCTTCGAGACCGGCCTCTCCGTGCTGACGGGTGAGACGGGTGCCGGCAAATCCATATTGCTCGACAGTCTTTCGCTGGCCCTTGGCGGGCGCGGCGATGGCGGTCTCGTTCGCCATGGCGAGGACAAGGGCCAGGTAACGGCCGTCTTCGATGTCGGCATGGATCATGGTGCCCGCAAGCTTTTGCGCGAAAACGGAATCGATGACGAAGGCGACCTGATCTTTCGCCGCCAGCAATCCTCCGATGGCCGCACCAAGGCCTATGTGAACGACCAGCCGGTCGGCGTGCAGCTGATGCGGCAGGCCGGCCAGATGCTGGTCGAGATCCACGGCCAGCATGATGACCGCGCGCTGGTCGATACAAATGCCCACAGAACGCTGCTCGACGCCTTTGCGGGTATCAGCGAGGATGCGCAGGGTGTCGGCGGCCTTTACCGCCAGTGGCGCGACAGCGAGCGCACGCTGAAGAAACATCGCGAGAAGGTCGAGGCTGCGGCCCGCGAGGCGGATTATCTGCGCTCCTCCGTCGAGGAGCTCGAAAAGCTCTCGCCGCGTGACGGCGAAGAGGATGAGCTCGCCGATCGCCGCCAGAAGATGATGAAGGCGGAGCGCATTGCCGGTGACATTGCCGAGGCTTCCGAGTTCCTCAACGGCAATGCCTCTCCCGTGCCGCATATAGCCTCGCTGGTGCGCCGTCTGGAGCGCAAGAGCCATGAGGCGCCCGGACTGCTCGAAGACACTGTGGCGCTGCTGGATGCGGCGCTGGACCAGCTGTCGAATGCGCAGATGGAAGTCGAGGCGGCATTGCGCAAGACCGAATATGACCCGAAGGAGCTGGAGCGCGTCGAGGAGCGGCTGTTTGCGCTGCGCGCCGCCTCCCGCAAATATTCCGTTCCCGTCACCGAGCTTCCGGCACTTGCCGTGCGCATGATCAGCGATCTTGCCGATCTCGATGCCGGCGAGGAGCGGCTTGC
Organism: Rhizobium sp. P1_E6; assembly: GCF_056405875.1. Taxonomy (NCBI): domain Bacteria; kingdom Pseudomonadati; phylum Pseudomonadota; class Alphaproteobacteria; order Hyphomicrobiales; family Rhizobiaceae; genus Rhizobium; species Rhizobium sp. P1_E6. The sequence goes on from NZ_JBFUBG010000001.1 coordinate 65,186, forward strand.
CAAACTCCAGGCCGAGGTGGGCGTCGCCAAGACGAATTTCGATGCGGCCGCCCGATCGCTTTCCGAGAAGCGTCACCATGCCGGCGATGCGCTGGCGCAGGCCGTCATGGCCGAACTGCCGGCGCTGAAGCTCGAGCGCGCCCGCTTCATGGTGGAGATCACCACCGATGCGGAGGAGGCGACGGCCGAAGGCATCGATATCGTCGAATTCCACGTCCAGACCAATCCGGGCACGCGGCCGGGCTCGATCATGAAGGTTGCCTCGGGCGGCGAACTTTCGCGCTTCCTGCTGGCGCTCAAGGTGGCGCTCGCCGATCGGGGCTCCGCGCCGACGCTCGTCTTCGATGAAATCGACACCGGTGTCGGCGGGGCGGTGGCTGACGCGATCGGCCAGCGGCTGAAACGGCTTTCCGAGCGCGTGCAGGTTCTGTCCGTCACCCATGCACCGCAAGTGGCGGCTCGTGCTGCCACGCATCTGCTCATCTCCAAAGGACCGTCCGGCGAGGGCTCCGACAAGATCGCCACGCGCGTTGCCACCATGGCCCAGAAGGACCGCACCGAAGAAATCGCCCGCATGCTCGCCGGCGCTTCAGTGACGGAAGAGGCGAGGGCGGCGGCTGTGCGGTTGCTGGCCGGAAACGGCTAGGCATGGACCGCCGGTGACAAATCTCGGCGGCGAGGGTATGGGACGTCATCCACTGGCGAGGTCCAGCCATTCATGCGGCTTTTCCATTTCAGCGATGATCCCACTATTGCGGTCTTTGAGCCGCGCCCCGTGCGCGTTCCCTCGGAGCGTCTGGCGGGAATGGAATGGCTGAATGGCCCGCTCGTCTGGGCGATCGATGATATCAACGACTTCATGTATCTCTTTCCCCGCGATTGCCCGCGTATCCTGATCTGGTCGAAGCCGGAGACAACTGCGGACGACCTGACATTGCTCGGTAGCTGGCGGGGTGCCGCCTATATCGAGCGCGGCTGGCTGGAGAGGCTGCAGAGTGAAACCATCCAGCGCTACGAGATGCCGACAGATGATTTCGAGGACCTGCAGGATGCGGGAATGTGGGTGTCTCGCAGGACCGTCACGCCACTTGCACTCACTGCCGTGTCCCATCTCGACCGGGAGTTTACTCTGCGCGGCATCGAACTTCGCGTCGTCGACAGCCTGACGCCGCTGAAGGCCCTGAGAGACAGCACGCTGCATCTCAGTGCCATAAGGCTGCGCAATGCGCGGCCATGATTTCAAAACGTTGGTGCTATTTCAATCGCGGAATTTTGCTCTAAAACCATTGCAGATTCTCTGGAGTGAAGCTGCATGTCGACCGAATCCGTCGCTGTTGAGGACCTGACCCTTGAAGACGCTGCCATCGAACTGGAACGGCTGGCCAAGGAGGTCGCGCGTAACGACGCGCTCTATCATGGCAAGGACCAGCCGGAGATTTCCGATGCGGATTATGACGCGCTGAAGCGCCGCAACGATGCGATCGAGGCGCGCTTCCCCGAACTCATCCGCGAAGACAGCCCGTCGCGCCGGGTCGGTGCAGCCCCTTCCGCCACCTTCGCGCCGGTCGTCCATTCCCGGCCGATGCTGTCGCTCGACAACACTTTCTCGCAGGAAGATGTGCGCGACTTCGTTGCGAGCGTCTATCGCTTCCTTGGCCGCCTGCCTGACAATTCCATCGCCTTCACCGCCGAGCCGAAGATTGACGGGCTTTCCATGTCGATCCGCTATGAGAACGGCAAGCTGGTGACGGGCGCGACCCGCGGCGACGGCACGACGGGCGAGAACGTTACCGCCAATATCCGCACCATCAAGGAAATCCCGAACGAGCTGCCGAAGGGGGCTCCATCCGTCGTGGAAGTGCGCGGCGAGGTCTACATGGCCAAGAGCGACTTCATGGCGCTGAACGCCCAGATGGAGGCCGAGGGCAAGCAGACTTACGTCAATCCGCGCAATACGGCCGCGGGGTCGCTGCGCCAGCTCGATGCGAAGGTAACGGCGAGCCGCAAACTGAGATTCTTCGCCTATGCCTGGGGCGAGATGTCGGACATGCCTGCCGATACGCAGATGGGCATGGTCGAGGCCTTCAAAAGCTGGGGTTTCCCGGTCAATCCGCTGATGAAGCGACTGAACTCGGTTGACGATATCCTTGCCCATTACAGCGAGATTGGCCTCGAACGGCCGGATCTCGATTACGATATCGACGGTGTCGTCTATAAGGTCGACAGCCTCGAACTGCAGCAGCGCCTCGGCTTCCGCTCGCGTAGCCCGCGCTGGGCGACCGCGCACAAATTCCCTGCCGAACAGGCCTTCACTGTTGTCGATGCGATTGACATCCAGGTTGGCCGTACGGGCGCGCTGACGCCGGTCGCGCGGTTGACGCCGATCACCGTCGGCGGTGTGGTCGTGACCAATGCGACGCTGCATAACGAGGATTACATCAAGGGTATCGGCAATAGCGGCGAGCGCATCCGCGAGGAGGAGCACGATATCCGCATCGGCGACACCATCATCGTGCAGCGCGCCGGCGACGTGATCCCGCAGGTGCTCGACGTCGTCATGGAAAAGCGGCCGGCCGATGCGCAGCCGTATCAGTTTCCGAAGGTGTGCCCGGTCTGCGGTTCGCATGCGGTGCGTGAACGGCACGAGAAGACCGGCAAGCTCGATTCCGTTACCCGCTGCACTGGTGGCTTCATCTGCCGGGCGCAGGCGACGGAGGAGTTGAAGCATTTCGTCTCGCGCAATGCCTTCGATATTGAAGGGCTCGGCTCCAAGCAGGTGGATTTCTTCTTCGAGAATGAGGATCCGGCGCTGCAGATCCGCACCGCACCCGATATCTTCACGCTGGAGAAGCGCCAGCAGCAGTCGATCACCAAGCTGGAGAACATCGACGGTTTCGGCAAGGTCAGCGTCGGCAAGCTCTATGCGGCGATCAACGAGCGGCGCAGCATTGCCCTTCACCGTTTCATCTACGCGCTCGGCATCCGCCATGTAGGCGAGACGACCGCAAAGCTGCTGGCGCGCTCCTACAACAGCTACGAGGCCTTTGCCGCGGCGATGAAGGAAGCAGCTGTTCTTTCCGGCGATGCCTGGAACGAGCTCAACGCCATCGAGGGCATCGGCGAGGTCGTGGCGCGCGCCATCGTCGAATTCTACAAGGAGCCGCGCAATATCGAGGTGATCGGCCGGCTGCTCGACGAGGTGACGCCGCAGGAGGCCGAACAGCCGGTCACGTCGGGCAGCCCCGTTGCCGGCAAGACCGTCGTCTTCACCGGTTCGCTGGAGAAGTTCACGCGTGAAGAGGCAAAGGCGAGGGCGGAAGGCCTCGGCGCCAAGGTGGCGGGCTCCGTCTCCAAAAAGACCGACATCGTCGTTGCAGGCCCCGGTGCCGGGTCCAAGCTCGACAAGGCCCGCGAACTCGGCGTCCAGACGATGGACGAGGACGAGTGGCTGGCGTTGATCGGCGGATAGCGGACGGCGGCAGCCGACGAGCTTTTCTGTTTTTCGTATGCCCGTCATTATTTGGCGTGATCCWCGGGCTTGTCCCGAGGATCTACTGCCTGTCGATATGTAGCAGATCCTCGGGACAAGCCCGAGGATGACGGAAGAGAAGTTAGCGGCCTCTGTCCGTCGTTGGTACCTGCCGATCCCTTTCAGCCCCTCAGCCGCGCCATCGTATAGGCATCGACATATTGCCCGTCGCGATAGCCGAAGGACCTGAGCAGGCCTTCCTTCTCGAAGCCGAATTTTTCGTAGAGACGGACGGCCGCGTCATTGTCCGTATAGACGGTCAGCTCCAGCCGCTTGATGTCATGCCAATTGTCGGCAGCATCGACCATGGCGGCCATCAGGAAGGTCCCGACGCCGCGGCCGGTGAAATCGTCGTGCACACCCATGCCGAGGCTGGCGGCGTGCTGGCGCCGTCCTTCGAAGCGGTTCATGCCGGCATTGGCGACGAGCTTGCCGTCGAGTTCGACGACGAGATTGAGCGCGCCGAGCGAGGGGGATTCCATGCGCTTGCGCACCGCGTCGATGCTTTGAAAGGGCGGGCGCAGCGTGCCGGCGCGGTAGCCCGGCAGGTTGATCAGATCAGTGAGAGCTTCGGCATCGCTTACACGCAACGCGCGAACGGTGAGGCCCTTCACAGAAGGCTTCTTGGGCGGGATATCCTGATTGGCTAACATCATGCTCTCCTTGGTTTGAAAAGAGGAGAGCGGATTTTTCAGAAAACCCTGCTCGCCTCGGCAGGGTTTTCGGGAATGATCGGCTGCTAGTGACGCACCATCGCTCCCGCGTACCCTGCAAGGGTCGTGGTGATGAGATGCATGGCGTGGGTCATAGAGTTGATCATGGGCGGAAGTTTCGCCATTTGCGTGCAGATGTCAACAGGTCAAAATTTGCCTTCGGTTGCGGCTATCTTTATTCCGGTAGGAACAGACGATTCGGATATCTGCCTTGACAACCATCGCCATCGATTTCGAGACAGCCAACGAACAGCGCGGCAGCGCCTGCTCGGTCGGCCTTGCCTGGATTAAGGACGGGCAGGTAACGCGGGTCGAGGAGCGGTTGATCCGCCCGCGGGACATGCGCTTCTCCGGGATGAATATTGCCATCCACGGCATCCGTCCGGAGCATGTGGAGGATGCGCCGGAGTTTCCTGAGGTCATGGACGAGTTCCATGACGACTTCAGGGGTGCGACGATGATCGCCCACAACGCCGCTTTCGATTTCAGCGTCTGGCGGGCGAGTCTCGATCTCTACCGGCAATCCTATCCGGAACTCACCTATCTCTGCAGCCTGAAGATGGCGCAGCGCATCTGGCCGCATTTTCTGTCGCACCGGCTGAACCTGATCGCCGAGCATCTCGGCCTGCGTTTCGTCCATCACAATGCGGCTGAAGATGCTGCCGTCTGCGCGGCAGCGGCCATCGAGATGGCGAGAGCGGTCAAGGCGGCGACGGTTGCTGCGATTCCCGGACTGATCGGCATGAAGCCCGGCAGGCTCATGTCTGCCGGCTACGAGCCTTGCACCTGCCGCAAGGGCTGAGCCCTCGCTTTCTTGCAAAGGGTTTGGCCCTTCTTATCTTAGCGGGATCAACACGGGAGTTGCCATGTTCGCTTTCCGCAATCTTTTTTTCGCTGCAACATTCCTGACCGTTTCCGCAGGTGCGACTTCTGCAGAAGTCGTCGGCAAGGTCGGGGTCGACTGGATCGGCAACGATATCATCATCGAGGCGGTCTCCGACCCCGAAGTGAAGGGCGTGACCTGCCACGTGACCTATTTCGACCGCAGCCTCATCGATCGCTTCAAGAACGGCAACTGGTTCGAAGATCCTTCCAACAACTCCATCGCCTGCCGTCAGACGGGGCCGATCGAGATCGGCAATATCGATCTCTCCAAGGATGGCAACGAGGTGTTTCGCCAGGGCATGTCGCTGATCTGGAAGACGCTGGCGGTCAACCGCATCTACGACAAGGCCAACAATACGCTGATCTATCTCGCTCATTCGCGGGAGCTCACGGACGGCTCGGCGAAGATGTCGATTTCGACGATCCCGCTCTACGGGCAGGATGTCGTCTGGAAGAATGGCAAGCCGCAATGAAAAAGGCCCGGACGAGCCGGGCCTTCTGATACCAGACAGGAAGAGCGTTCAGGCGGCTTCGCGGGACAGTTCGTCGGCGATGACGGTGTCGAGGTTGAGGAAGCAAACCATGGTCTTTTCGAGGGCGACGATGCCGCGGCAGAAGGCGCGCTGGGCTTCCGGGATGATTTCCGGCGGCGGCTGAAGGTCCTCACTCTTGATGGTCATCATGTCGGAGACCTGTTCGACCAGCAGGCCGACCAGCTTGCCGGCGATGTCGGTAACGATAATGGCGGAACGCTCCGACGGCTCCGTCATCTTCATGCCGAGGCGGCAGGCCATGTCGATGACCGGGATCACCGCACCGCGAAGGTTGATGAGGCCGAGGACGTAGGGCGGGGTATGCGGCATCGGCGTCACCGGTGCCCAGCCGCGGATTTCGCGGATGGCCATGATGTCGATGCAGAATTCCTGATCGCCCAGATGAAACGAAACGATTTCGAGATAGGCACCCGACTGCTTGATGGCGTTGTTGTTGTTCATGATCAGAATTCTTCCCAGTTGTCCCCGGCGGGAGAGGAGGCGAGTGTCCTGGCGGCTGCGCCGCCGGTGAATGCGCCCGCAACCTTGCCCATAAGGCGCCGTGCGGGTGAAGACTTCGGATGCGAGGCTGCGGAGGCTTCTCGCGGCGTTTGACGGGCGCTCATGCCCTCGCCGATATTGAACTGCCGTACCAGCTGCGTCAGGTTTTCCGCATCGGTTGCAAGAGTGTGGCTGGCGGCGTTCGTTTCTTCCACCATGGCCGCATTCTTCTGCGTCACCTGATCCATCTGGCTGATGGCTGTATTGATCTCGTTCAGTCCAACCGATTGTTCGCGCGCAGAGGTTACGATTGATTTAACATGACCGTCGATGCGCAAAACATCTTCGCCGATCTGGCGCAAAGCCTCGCCGGCGGCCGTCACCAGTTCGCCGCCGATTTTGACTTCGGCGCCGGATTTTCCGATCAAGGTCTTGATATCCTTGGCTGCTCCCGCCGCGCGGCCGGCCAATTCGCGGACTTCCTGGGCGACGACCGCAAAGCCCTTGCCGGCTTCGCCCGCACGCGCCGCTTCGACGCCCGCGTTGAGTGCCAACAGGTTCGTCTGGAAAGCAATCTCGTCGATGACGTTGATGATGGTGCCGATCTCGCGGGAGGCGCCTTCGATTCGCTCCATCGCCGCCATTGCATCACCGACGATTGCGTCGGATTTCTCGGTATTCTGCCGAGTATGAGCGACCATGTTGCCGACTTCCTCGGCGCGGCTGGTGGCGTTGCGGACGGTGGCTGTGATCTCGTCCAGAGCTGCTGACGTCTCTTCCAATGAGGCTGCCTGCTGCTCGGTGCGCTTGGCAAGATCGTCTGCGGCGGCGCTCATCTGGCGGCTGTTGGCCTGGATGGACGTGCTGTTCAAGGCAATATCGCCCATCGCCTGACGCAGGCGCAAGGCGGTCTGGTTGAAGTCCTGACGCAGCCTTTCCAGCTCGTCGCGGAAGGGCTGGTCGATGCTCGCGGTCAGATCGCCCTTGGCAAGGCGGGTGAGGCCTTGAGCGAGTGCCATGACGGCGGCGCTCAGCGCCTCTGCATCGGCGAGCTTGGCAGATTCGCGCTCTCGGCGCTCGGCGTCGCTGCGCTGGCGGTCGGTCTCGGTACGAGCCTCCATATCAATCTTTTCGATGGCGGCAAGTCGGAAGCTTTCGGCGGCGCGGGCCATTTCGCCGATCTCGTCGCCGCGTTCCTTGCCGGCAACATTGCTGCTCAAATCGCCGTTCATGATGCGCAGCATGCTTTCGCGCACGGCGGCGATGCCGCGGCGGATGGAGCCGCCGTGAATATATTGCAGCGCGGCCATGGTAAGGATGGCGATGACGCCAAGCATGATCTGGATGACCAGCGAGTTGTGGGAGGTCTCGTTGGCGCTTTCGATGTGTCTGCGGGCAAAGACGGTGCCGTCATCGGCGAATTTATCGAGGGTGGCGGTCAGTTTGTCGCCGGCAGCGTCGATGCGGTCGTCGATCTTATCGAATTCGGCATCCGAGGCACCCTGTTCGACGAGCGCCGTGAGGTCCACCTGGATAGCCTGACGAAGCCCGGCTACATCGGAATCGTAGCTTTTCAGCAAGTCGCCGGCTTTCAGCTCCTCGGCGAGGGCGCCCATTTCCTTCGCACCGCTGGAGAGCGCTGCAAGCGAGTCGGCAACGAGCTTCAGACGGTCCGGCTGGATGGTCTTGTCGTCCTTGTCGACGATCGTATCCATAGCGGCGAGTATCAGGGTCAAATTGGCGACGCGCATGTCGTTGATATGATCGACGCTCTGCTGGATCTCATCGGCGCGGCCCAGGGCGATATCGACCTGTGTGTTTTCGTACCAGCCGATGCCGAGCATTGAGCCGAAGCCGATAAAGGCAGCGCCGCCGAGCATCCATAGCCGCTGCCCGACCGAAAGGTTTCTGCGAACCGTCGAATTTGTCATAAAGCCACCCTCCGCCCCAGGCGGTTCCATTCCCTCGATTTTTATGCTGATCCGGTTCATGCCCGGCCGACGTCATGTCAGAACAGCGCTGAAGCACTGTATGCATTACTAAATATAGATATCCGCGATTAAGCTTTTCCTAACGATGTTTTTCCAGCGTTGCTTCGGGGTGGTGGCCGCAAGCCGTTAGAAAGGCGCGATAATTTGTTTTGTACAAGTTTTTCTCAGGATATTTGCCCGCATTTGGCATTCATCAAGCTGGGGCAATTAATCACGGGTGAGAAAACGCATTCTTGAATTGCGCGTCCGCGATCGCGACTATAATCACACGGGCGAGACGGGTGGGGCACCCGCGCATCAAGGAACGTATCATGAAGAATTTCCGTATCGCCGTCTGGATCGCAGTGCTCGCGCTTGCCGGTGTGCTCGGCTGGTTTACTCTGGACCAGAGCCGGACGCGGGAGGTGGTGGCCGAGGGGCCGTTCGGCGTGCCGTTCACGCTGGTATCGCAGAGCGGCCAGCCGATTACGGAGCAGGCCTTGCGTGGCAAGCCCACCGCCTTGTTCTTCGGCTTTACGCATTGCCCCGAGGTCTGCCCGACGACGCTCTTCGAGCTCAACGGCTGGATGGAAAAGGTCGATCCCTCGGGCAACAAGCTGCAGGCGTATTTCGTGACCGTCGATCCCGAGCGCGATACGCCTGACATCATGAACCAGTACGTCTCCAACGTTTCCAAGCGCATTACGGGTATTTCCGGCGCGCCGGACAAGATCGCCGAGGTCATCAAGGGCTTCCGCGTCTATGCCAAGAAGGTGCCGGTCGACGAGAACAATCCTAACGGCGATTACACGATGGACCATACGGCCTCGGTTTTCCTTCTCGATTCGTCCGGGCGCTTTGCGGGAACGATCTCCTATGGCGAAAACCCGGATACGGCGATAAAGAAGCTTGAGAATCTCGTCGCCAAGGGATGACCGGTCGCTGAATATGTTGGRACCGGGAGCGGGCGGCGCAACCGGAAAGACCGCCTATCGTGAGTGAAATTCGCCTTTACGTATCGACGACCGAGAAGCAGGCCGAGGAAATTCTCGACCTTCTGGGCGAGGTCTTCGGCGAAGAAGATTTTGCCATCGGCACCACCGAGATCGACGAAAAGAAAGATATATGGGAAGCCTCTGTCTACATGATGGCGGAGGACGAGGCGGACGTGCGCTCTCGCGTCGAGGCGGCGCTGAGCCAAGCATTTCCCGATGCGGCGCTGTCGCGTGAGGTTATCCCTGATGTGGATTGGGTTTCAAAATCCCTGGAAGGGCTGAAGCCCGTCAGGGCAGGGCGCTTTCTCGTGCATGGCTCGCATGATCGCGACAAGCTCCGCACAGGCGATATTGCCATCGAGATCGATGCCGGCCAGGCTTTCGGCACCGGCCATCACGGCACGACGGCCGGCTGCCTGGAGGTGATCGACCGGGTGCTTCGGGCGCGCACGGTGCGCAATGCGCTGGATCTCGGTACCGGCAGTGGCGTGCTGGCGATTGCCGTGCGCAAGCTTCGCAACATTCCCGTTCTCGCGACCGATATCGACCCCATTGCCATTCGCGTCGCGGCCGAGAATGTCCGCCGCAACGGCATTGCCAGCGGCATCAGCACGGTGACCGCACCCGGCTTCCACTCGACCGCCTTTTCCGAGCATGGACCTTTCGACCTCATCATCGCCAATATTCTGGCGCGGCCGCTGATCAGGATGGCGCCGCAGCTCGTCACCAATCTGGCGCCGGGCGGATCGGTGATTCTATCCGGCATCCTTGCCAGCCAGCGCTGGAAGGTGATTGCCGCCTATAATGGCGCGAAGCTTCGCCACGTGCGCACGATCTGGCGCAATGGCTGGGTGACGATCCATCTCGATCACCCGTAATCTCAGCGAATTACGAACAAGAAAAAAGGCGGTGCCAGAGGCACCGCCTTGGACCGGCATTTAAATCCGGTCTTGCCCGCGAGCTCGAAGGAGGAGGATGCTCGAGCGGGCACTACTGCATTCCGATAGGCCTGTCCGGTGGAGGGAGGAGGATCGGAAAGGCTTTAAGCTCAGAATGCGTAGCTCGGTGCGCCCTTGTGGCGCGTGGAACGCTGGCCTGCTGCGAGCATCTTGAGGCTATCCTCATTCTGCGGGCGGCGGGCGCCGATGACGTGACGCACAGTCTGGCGTTCGCCAGCCTGTACCGGGCTGCTGTAAGCGAAGCGCGAGAGAGAGGCGGTCATTTCAAGAAATCCTTTGTTGGTGGTTCGTCGTGAACCGTTCGATGGGCTCTATATAGCTATTCCTTCATGCAGCGGCAGAGGGTTTGTTTCATGGGAGCCATGCGCGCAATGCATGAAGCGTGCCAGTTTCTCAGATCGAGACACATTTCTGCCAAATTATTGGGCGGCAGGCGGCTTCTCGGTGCTTCGTGTCGCTTTTTCTCCCTAATGACTGAAATTTCGCTAACATGGCCGCTATCCCATTAACCGGATTCGTCTCACTCATTCGGGTTTCCAGCATGTTCCAGTCTTTCGAAGTCACCTCCACGCCGCAATTCGGCAGGGAACGGGTATCCGCACTCCGCGCCAGTTTCGATGCACTCGGCATCGACGCTTTTCTCGTGCCGCGCGCCGATGAATATAATGGCGAGTATGTGCCTGCCTGCGCGGAGCGGCTGTCGTGGCTGACAGGTTTCACCGGCTCGGCGGGCATTGCGCTGATCACCCGGACGGATGCGATCGTCTATGTCGACGGGCGCTATGTGACGCAGCTTGCCGAGCAGGTGGACGGCTCGGTTTTCACCGGCGGCGATCTTGTCAACGAGCCGCCGCACGTCTGGTTGCCGGCGCATGGCAAGAAGGGGCTGAAGCTCGGCATCGATCCGTGGCTGCATTCGGGTGCGGAAGTGCGCAAGCTCGAAAAGGCGCTCTCCGAAATCGGCGGTGCGCTGGTCTACCTGCCGCACAATCCGCTCGACAGGCTCTGGGCCGACCGGCCGGCAGAGCCGCTTGGCGCTGTCGTCATCCAGAACGTGGCGCAATCAGGTATTCTCGCCAAGGACAAGATCGCCACCATCGCCTCCGATCTCGGAGACAAGAACCTGAAGGCGGTGCTTATCGCCGATCCGTCCTCCATCGCCTGGATTTTCAACATCCGCGGCGCAGACGTGCCGCATACGCCGCATCCTCTGGCGCGCGCCATCATCCATGCAGACGGCAAGGCGGAGCTCTTCCTCGATAAGCGCAAGACCAGCATCGAGCCGGAAGCCTATCTGGCACAGATCTCCACCCAGCTTGCGCCCTCGCTGCTGGATGAGAAGCTTGCAGCCGTCGCCAAGGATGGCGGCCGTATCCTCATCGATCCTGATATCACCTCCTATGCACTCGCCGAGATCATTCGCAAGGCGGGCGGCGAGGTCGTGGAGGGTGTCGATCCGGCAAAGCTGCCGCGAGCCGTGAAGAACAGCGTCGAGATCAATGGCTCGGCCGCCGCCCATCTGCAGGATGGGGCTGCCATGGTGGAATTCCTCTACTGGCTGTCGCAGAGCAAGCCCGGCACGATCACCGAGATCGGTGCAGCCGAGCGGCTGGAGGCGGCCCGCGCCAAGGTCGGTAAGAGCATGCAGAACCCGCTGAAGGATATTTCCTTCGACACGATCTCGGGTACCGGCGAACATGCGGCGATCATGCATTACCGGGTGACGACGGCGACCGACCGGCACATCCAGGCGGGAGAACTGTTCCTGATCGATTCCGGTGCGCAGTATATCAATGGCACGACGGATATTACCCGCACGGTTGGCATCGGCACCGTCAGCGAGGAGCACAAGCGCTTCTTCACGCTGGTGCTGAAGGGCATGATTCAGATCAGCACGGCGCGTTTCCCGAAGGGTGCGCGTGGTTGCGACCTCGATCCGCTGGCTCGCGTTGCGCTATGGCGGGCAGGGGCCGATTTCGCGCATGGCACGGGGCATGGCGTCGGATCCTATCTTTCGGTTCACGAGGGGCCGCAGCGCATTTCGCGGCTGTCGACGCAGGAGCTGCTGCCGGGCATGATCCTGTCCAACGAGCCGGGCTACTACCGGCCGGGCCATTTCGGCATCCGCATCGAGAACCTGATCTATGTGCGGGAGGCCGAAGCCATCGATGGGGGCGATATGCCGATGCTCGGCTTCGACACGCTGACCTTCTGCCCGATCGACCGCAGCCTCGTCATTCCGGAATTGCTGACGCATGATGAGTTGCACTGGTTCAACGACTATCACCACCAAACGCGCGAAGCGTTGATGCCTCTGATCCATGACCGTGACGTCAAGGCATGGCTGGAGAACGCGACGCTGCCGCTGGAATACTGATCGGCGGTCTTAAATACCGATCGTGTGCCGCCAGATCATCACGATGATCCAGGCGGCCACGAGCATCCATGTGTGTGAGAAGCGCAAGCCGATGACGAGGGCGACGGCGAGCGCCAGTTTCGAATCCCAGCCGCCCATGAAAAAGGCGGGGGCTACGAGCGTCGTCAGCACTGCCGCCGGTACGGCATTCAGCGCCGCTTCCATGCGCGGCGGAATGCGCTTCATGCGGGTGATCATGATGTAGCCGCCGATGCGGGTCGCGAAGGTCGCGGCTGCGGCGGCGAGGATCACGAGAGCCATGTGGAGATCGAATTCCATCTCAGACCTCGTGGTTTTCGGTGTTGAGGGCGTCGGCTTCGAGATCCGGCTCCTGGGTGGGCAGGGGCATCAGCGCAGCAAGCAGAATGCCGGCCGCAGCACCCAGGCTCACATGCCATGGGGAACCGACGAAATGATAGGCGATGACGGAGGCGACAGCGCTCGTCAGCGCCACAGCCAGAAAATTGTCACGCTTGCGGAAGCCGAGGACGATGGCGAGGAAATAGGCCGGCAGGAGGATATCGAGGCCGATCGTCTTGGGATCGCCGATGAAGGAGCCGAGCATGCCGCCGAGGAGGCTGATGAGAACCCACGGGATGTAGATGACGATGCCGAAGCCGAGATACCAGGTGAAGGTAACCGGCTGACCTGCTTCGCCACGCTTGACGGTCTCGGCAAATTGGGGATCGACCAGCAGGAAGAAGGTAAAGAACTTCTGGATGGCCGTGAAATGCCCGATGTAGCGGGCGATCGCTGCCGAATAGAGCACGTGACGGAAGTTGACGGCGAGGATCGACAGCACGATCACCCAAGCCTGAACATCATGGCCGAAGAGCTCTATGCCGACCATCTGGCTTGCGCCCGCGTAGACGGTGGCGCTCATGAAGGTGAGTTCGGAGAGCGACATGCCCTGCTCGGCTGCAAGGGCGCCGAACAGCGCTCCGAAGGGGGCAGAGGCGAGTGCCACGGCAAATCCACCCCGCACACCTTCGACAAAGTCGGCGCGATTCATGGGAATTCATCCTATTGGAATTGAAATTTCCCTCTATGGTGTCTCACCTGCTGCGGCAATTGAATTTCCTTGATTCATCAATCGATTTTGCTGAAGCGTTACCGGTTTACGTCACCGGCGAGGTGAGGGAGACAATGAAGAAGATCGAATTTACGAAGGAAGAAAAAGCGGAAATCGTTTCGCGCATCCGGGCTTATTTCGACCGTGAGCTCGATCCGATCGGCGCCCTGCCGGCGGAATTCCTGCTCGACTTTTTCGCTGAGGAAATCTGCCCGTACTTCTACAACCGAGGAGTCAGAGATGCGCAGGCCGCGTTCCTGAAGAGGATGGAAGACGTAGTCGATGACATTCAGCTTATCGAGAGGTACGAGAAGTTCTAGACCTCAGCAAAGGTTGCTCGAGCTTGCTCATTGCTTAACGCTAAATTATGGCCGCACGGATATCGTGGCAGCACTTTCATCCACCAGGTTTCGCGTTGTTTGGCTGCGATTGTCTCCGATATTGATGGTTCCCGTTYGGCCACAGTCGGCAAGACGCTGATCTTTGTCGTCTGGTTGGCGCTGGCATCGGCGCTTTGTTGGTCCGAAGTCGTCTGGCGTGATGAGGTTCGCGCATTGTCGTTCGCTCTTCAGGGCGACAACTTGTTCGATATGCTTCGCCATGTGCGCGGCGACGGACATCCTGCCCTTTGGCACATTCTGCTGCGCACCGGCTATAGCGTGGTCGGCTCGCCTGTCGTCCTGAAGATCGTCGCGCTGGCGGTTGCGGCGGTTTCAGCCTATCTGGTTGTTTTCAGGCTGGAACTTCCGCGTCCCGTTATGCTTTTGGCATTGTTCGGCAACTTTTCGATTTTCGAATATGCCGCGATGTCGCGAAATTACGGCATCAGCATGCTTTTTGTCTTCCTGATCGTGGTGATCTGGGAGAAGAGGAAGAGCAACGGATTGTTGCTCGGCCTGTTGTTTGCCTTGCTAGCGAACACTAACGTACATTCGGTCATCCTGATCGGTGGTTTTTTCACCTACTGGTTTTTCGATCTCATTCAGGAGCGGCCAAGGCCCACATTCGAGAGCTGCCGGGCCTTTGCGACAAGCGTTGTCATTGCCGCGATTGGCGTCATCCTATGTATCTTGACGGTCTATCCGACCTTCAATGATGCTGCTACGCTCGATCTCGGCGGGCAGAATCCCGTCTCGCTCGCCCTTCGTGCTATCCTCGCTCCCGGCTCGAATTTTGTGGCGTTTTATCCCGCCTATGTTTTGAATCTGATGCGTGTGCACCCGGCGCTCTACGGCATTTTCGTGTCGCTGATGTCCGTTCTCCTCTATGGCAGCCTATTGGGATTGGTGAACCGGCCGCCAGCGATGATCGCGGCGGGGGGTGTGCTGCTCGGACTTTGCCTGCTTTTTACCTTTGTCTATCCCGGTGGATACAGGCATCAGGCGCTCTGGCTGGTTTTCATGCTCGCGATGACCGCCTTGACCTCACGTTCTCCGCACAGGGCGCCGGTCATTGCCGGCAACGACGCTGCGAGCCGCGTCGTAAGGATCGGGCAGCTGTGCTTCCTGATTGTGTTGTCGCTGCAGGTCGTATCCGGCCTCGAAAAGGTTTACCAGACTTTCATTGCCGATATACCGATGAGCCGAAGCAAGGATTTCGGCGCGCTTATGCAATCGCGCCCCGATCTCAAGGATGCGATTATCATCGCGGATCCCGATTATCTCGTGGAACCCTTGCCCTATTACATCTCCAATCGCGCCTATCTCATGCGCGAAGAGCGTTTCGGCAATACCGTGCGATTTACCCGCAACGCTCGCCTGTCGCTCAGCCTTGCCGATATACTGCAGACGGCCAACCACTTGCGGCAAAGCGAGGGAGTGCCTGTCGTCATCCTTCTTTCGCAACGGCTTGACCAGATTACTGCGCCCCTCTCAGTACGGGAAAGCTACGTTTGGGAATTGTCTCTCACACCGGAGAATATTTCCGCGTTCCGGAGTGCGACAAGCCTCCTGAAGCGATTCGGGCCGACTGCCGGAAGCGATGAGACATTCGACGCCTACCTGCTGAAATAAGGCGACGAGCCGCCTATTCGCTTAAAACGTCCGCACTGTTGACCAAGGCGATGCCGTGTCCACGCATTTCGTCGATCGCCGCGGCTACACCTTCAGGCGTGATGCCGCGGCTCGCATCCTCGATGAAGCGTACCTTGACGCCAGGGATCAGTTCCAGCGCATCGAGCGCGGAGAATTTCACGCAATAATCGGTCGCCAGCCCGCAGACGTCGAGTTCGGTGACACCCTGATCAACCAGGAAATCGGCAAGACCTGTCAGGGCATGCTGATCGTTGTCGCGGAAGGCGGAATAGCTGTCGACGTTTCTGTTTTCGCCCTTCTGCTGGATGAGGTCGATCTGCGCCGAGTGGAGCTGTGGGTGTAGTTCGGCGTCACGCGTATATTGCACGCAGTGATCCGGCCACAGCATCTGCGGCTTGCCGGAGAGTTCGCCCATTTCGAAAGGGTTCTTGTCGGTGTGGGAGGAGGCGAAACTGCCGTGATCGGCCGGATGCCAATCCTGCGAGGCGACGATCAGATCGTACTTGCCGCTATCGATGAGGCTGTTGGCGACGGGAACGACTTCATGGCCATCGAGAACCGGCAGATTGCCTCCGGGACAGAAACCATTCTGAATATCGACGAGCAGCAACGCCTTCATCAAGCCATCCTTACGCATATCGCACTGCAAAATGCCAACCGGTGTCAGCGCAATCAACTAGTGGATTTCTGGGAGGCAACGCGCAAGTGCTATTTCTAGTATGAAGGGTGGCAAATGGCAGCATAAAGTAATTTTTCTGGTGATGCTCGTCCTATACGCGAATTCGACAAGTATCTCGCCTTTTGTATTAGAGTTTATGCATGCACTATGGGACCGGATGCCTGAACACCAGATCGTCCTCATCGCCGGCCTGACGCTCCGCCATCGCATCCGGTATGGCGCCCAGTCGTTCGGCAAGCCGGATCGACCGCGCATTCTGGGGGGCGATGTAGCTCACCAGCGTCTTCAGACCGCGCACCGCAAAGGCCCAGTCGCGCAAGGCGACAGCGGCCTCGTAGGCATAGCCCTTGCCCTCGGCTTGCCGATAGACGAGCCAGCCCAGCTCACGCTCCGGGAAAAGCGGGCCGTAGTTGATCCCGACCTGGCCGAGGCATTCTCCTGTGGCGCGATCCTCCATCATCAGGGCGCCGTGGCCCTCAAGCGTCCATAGGGCAACGTCATGGCAAAACATGCCCCAGGCCGCCTTGGTCGAGTGCGGGCCGCCCATGTAGAGGGCGCGATCGGTGATCATCAGGGCGTGGTAGGCCGGCCAGTCTTCCATCACTGGAGGCCGCAGGATCAGTCGTTCGGTTTGTAGCGTGGGTATTGCCGTCATTGGACATCTCGTGCGTCGTGAGATTCGCTTCGAAGACAGGCGGCCATCGCTTCGACGGTTCGAACCGACGCGCCATGAATTGCAGCACTAACAGGCCCAAGCCCCATATTGATGACGACGATCTCGTCTAGGTAAGCCGCAACTGTTTCCAGCGAAGAGTTTTGGAGAATCATGCCGGCGGCGCGGAGAAGGTAGGAATCGTATTCGTCGGCTGCAGCTTCGCGCCACACCGGATCTTTCCATTTCCTGATGCCGATCGGATCCCAATGATCCCAGCCGATCTGCCGCAAGACTTTCATGTCGATGGAAGAAGGGTCAATCATGTTGGCAACCTCTCCGATAAATCACGCCAGCACAAGCGGAGGGCGCGGGGAGGCTGTCTCTGCGCCTATCAAAGCGTTTTGCCTGTTCAGCGAGGCTCCCCCGGCGGAGCCTCATTGCGTCAGGCCGTCTGGTCGCTGTCGCCGGCAGCGGCGGGCGAGTTGCCATAGGTCGTCTGGTATGCGCGAAGCGCAGTCTGCATGTCGGTCAGGACTTTGGCCATCAGGCCGCTGTCATCATCGTCACCGACGGCAGCGGCAATCTTCTGCGGGTCGGCCGAAAGAATTTCCGAGGTGGTGAGCTTGCCGTCGCCATTCGAATCCAGGGCAGCGAGTGCTCCCTTGGAACCGTCCCCATCGGCATCGGTGCCGGACTGGCTGTCGCTGTCGTCCGTCTTCTGGAGCTGTAGCATGAGCTTCAGAATGTCGGCTGTGATCTTCTGGACGACATCGGAGCCGGAAGAATCGTCGTCGCCGGCGGAGGATTTACCAGCCGTCGAGGCGTTGGTTGTTGAGGACCGGGAAGCGGCGGCAAGTTCGTCTGCCGAGACGACACCGTCGCCGTTCGTGTCGAGTGGATTGAGGGGGACTTTATACTGGGTCAGCGCGCTGCCCAAGGCTGAAACACTGGTCACTTGAACCTCCTTTGAAGGTCTTGTGAAGCCTGCCTTTCATGGGCGGGCAGTGATCGGGCTATGCCTGTTTGCGAGTCGGGTCAAAGCGGCGTTTTGTCATCTGGAGAAGAGCGAAAAGCTGGGCCTGTGATTCCCTGGAAAGGCCAAGGCGATGGAACGGTCAAACCCGCTCCACAAAGCCGTCGAGCACGCGCTTCTGGCCGGCGCGGTCGAAATCGATCGTCAGCTTGTTGCCTTCGATGCCTGATATGGAGCCGTTGCCGAATTTGATGTGGAAGACGCGGTCGCCGATGACGAAGCGCGAGGGCTCGGTGGCAGTGGATTTCGCTACCAGTTCGCCCTCGATGGTGCGACCGCGAGGGCCGCTTTCGCCGTAGCCAATGCGCTCCACCGCATGGCCGGAGCGGCTGCCCCAGTTGTCACGGGTGGCGTCGGTCTTGTTGGCCTGGGCGCGTTTCCAGCCGGGCGTCGAATAGGAGTTGGCGAAGGGATCGGCCTTGTCGAAGCGCGACTGGCCGTAACCGCCACCGCGGCCGTAGCCGCCGTAATTCTGCTCCATCTCGGCGACTTCGACATGGGTTTCCGGCAGTTCGTCGAGGAAGCGCGAGGGAATGGTCGACTGCCAGAGGCCGTGGATGCGGCGGTTGGAGACGAACCAGATGTGGCAGCGGTGTTTGGCGCGGGTGATGCCGACATAGGCCAGACGGCGTTCTTCCTCCAGGCCGGCGCGGCCGGTTTCATCGAGGGAGCGCTGATGCGGGAAAAGGCCTTCTTCCCAGCCGGGCAGGAAGACCGTGTCGAATTCCAGGCCCTTGGCAGAGTGCAGCGTCATGATGGAGACAGCGTCGAGGTTCTCGTTGGTCTCGGCATCCATGACCAGCGAGACGTGCTCCAGGAAGCCACGCATGGATTCGAAGCTCTCCATCGAGCGGATGAGTTCCTTGAGGTTTTCCAGCCGACCTGGCGCTTCGGCGCTCTTGTCGTTCTTCCACATGTCGGTATAGCCGGATTCTTCGAGAATCTGCTCGGCGAGCTCGGTATGTGGTGTGTTTTCAAGCAGTTCCTGCCATCGCCGGAAAGATTGAATCACGTCGAAGAGGGCTTTGCGGGCCTTGGGCTTCAGTTCGTCCGTCTCGATGATGTCGGCGGCGGCCGCGAGCATCGGAATGTTGCGGGCGCGGGCATAGTCGTGCAGGGCGCGCACTGTCGTGTCGCCCAGGCCGCGCTTCGGGGTGTTGACGATGCGCTCGAAGGCGAGGTCATCGGCGCCCTGCGAGACCAGCCGGAAATAGGCCATGGCGTCGCGGATTTCGAGGCGCTCGTAAAATCGCGGGCCGCCGATGACGCGGTAGTTCAGGCCGAGGGTGACGAAGCGGTCTTCGAATTCACGCATCTGGAAGGAAGCGCGCACGAGGATCGCCATGTCGTTGAGCAGATGCTTCCTGCCGTCGGCATCGCCGCGTTGCAGGCGCTCGATTTCCTCGCCGATGGCGCGGGCTTCTTCCTCGGAATCCCAGGAGGCATGCACCTGCACCTTGGCATCATCCGGATCGGAGCGATCGGTGAAGAGCGTCTTGCCGAGGCGACCTTCATTGTGGGTGATCAGATGGGCGGCTGTGCCGAGGATATGGGCGGTCGAACGATAGTTGCGCTCGAGCTTGATGACCTTGGCGCCGGGGAAGTCCTTCTCGAAGCGCAGGATATTGTCCACTTCCGCGCCGCGCCAACCGTAGATCGACTGGTCGTCGTCGCCGACGCAGCAGACATTCTGCAGTTCGCCCTTGGGGCGCTGGGCGAGAAGCCGCAGCCACATGTACTGGGCCGTGTTGGTGTCCTGATACTCGTCGACGAGGATGTAGCGGAATTTCTGGTGATATTCCTTGAGCAGATCCGGCTGCTTGCGGAAGATCGCGATCGGATGCATCAGGAGATCGCCAAAATCGCAGGCGTTCAGCGTCGACAGGCGGTTCTGATAGGCGAAATAGAGATCGCGCCCGCGGCCATTGGCGAAAGCGCGCGCATCGCCTTCCGGAATATCGGCGGGGCCGAGGCCCTTGTTCTTCCAGGTATCGATCATGCCGGCGAACTGCTTGGCCGGCCAGCGCTTGTCGTCGAGGCCTTCGGCCTGGATCAGCTGCTTGATGAGGCGGATGACATCGTCGGTGTCGAGAATGGTGAAATCGGAGCGCAGGCCGACAAGTTCGGCGTGGCGGCGCAGAAGTTTCACGCCGATCGAGTGGAAGGTGCCGAGCCAGGGCATGCCTTCGACGGCGCCGCCGACGAGAACCGCGATGCGCTCCTTCATCTCGCGCGCTGCCTTGTTGGTGAAGGTCACTGCCAGGATCTGCGAAGGGAAGGCGCGGCCGGTCGACAGGATATGGGCGATGCGAGTGGTGAGCACACGCGTTTTGCCGGTGCCGGCGCCGGCGAGCACGAGAACTGGGCCTTCCAGCGTCTCGACTGCTTCACGCTGTTCCGGGTTGAGGCCGGCGAGATAATCGGCGCGACCGCCATCGCGGGCTGCCATGGCGCGGGCGGCGATACCGCCGGCGGCGGCAGGTGCTCTTCCGGCGGGTGCGGCGGGCTGTTGCGGCTTGCGCGGCGTTTCGCCCGGTTCCTCGTCGAAGAAGGGCATATCGTCGAAACTATTGCTCATGCCGCGTAATGTAGTGATTCGGGAAGGAAAGACCAGAAAGTTGTTCTGCTTTCATTCCCAGGCGCTCAGCTATCCTCAAGTCCTTGTTTGACGCAAGTCGCAATCGCAAAACCGCTGCCCAATTTTGCGCGACCTGCTTCAGGCGGTTTGAGGGCCAGCGAAGGCAAGGCAGACCGAGACGAGCGCAAAGAGCGGCGGCAGAGCAAAGCACCAGGTGCCGACGGTGGCGTAAAGCAGAGCGGCAAGACCGCAGCCGAGCGCGAAGGCGAAAACAGCGACCACCATGCGCGACAGGCGGGTCTTTAGGGGTTTTGCCTGATCGCCGGCACTGCCATGGGCGAGGTCGGCGAGGTCGATCATGATCTGTGTCGTGGTGCCGGTCATCAGCGTGCTCGGGGGTGCTGCGCCGAGATGGATGCGGTGAGCGGCGTTCTGGATCGCCATGGCGACGACGAGCAGCATGCCGGTCGCGACCAGCGGCAGGCCGTCCGGGTTGGTAAAGGGCGACAGCCAGATGGCGCAGGCGCCGCCGGCAATGAGGAACATAAGCTTGATGACGAGCAGGATGCGCAGGCCCTTCTCGTCGCCGGCCGGGACATTGTGCGTGATGTAACGCAGCAGGAGGATCGTCAGGCAGAAGACGGGCAGAGCCAGAAGCTTGGCGATGATGCCTGATGTCCCGTGGGTGAGCGCCGCGCCCAGCGTCACGAAGTTGCCGGTGACGTGGGCGGGAAAGAGGCCGCCAAGCGCCAGGAAGCCGGCGGTATCGACATAACCGCCGGTAAGGCTCAGAAGCACGGGCAGGGCTGGGCGCATCGTTTTTTCCCTCTTATCGTTTAGTGTCGTTACTTTGCCGCGACGGCGTGGATTTCGGCAATATAGCCGCCGGGGAATTCCACCATGGCAGCACGGCGGTCGCCCGACTGATAGGGCGCGACGAGGATCTCGGCGCCGCTGTCCTTGGCCTTCTGCAGCGTTCCATCGAGATCGGCGGTCTCATAGCCGCTCATCTCGCGGCCATAGGGGAAGGGCAGCTGGCCATCGGTGACGAGCACGGTCATGCGGCCGAAGATGGAGTCGATGCGCAGGCGATGGAAAGTCTTGTCCGGCAGGCCGATCTCGATACCCGGCGTCTTCTCCTCGTCGGTGATAACCTTGCCCTGCGAGAAGGCGAGGAAGGCGTGGGTGAAGGCGGCGACACGGTCGGCGGAGACGTAGACGCGGTTTTCCGGAACGGACGCAAAGGCCGGATAGTTCGGCACCGTGGTATGCCAGTAAAGCTGCATGTTGACGCCACCCGGCCATTGGATGACGGCATCGCGGCCGATCGGATCCGGGAAGGGGGCGACGATGAGATCGGCGCCGGCGGCCTTTGCGGCTGCGATCGCCTTGTCGAGATCGGTGACGAGGTAACCTGATCGTTCGGCACCGAAGGGATAGGGGATCGGCGTCTTGAAGCCGAAGAGCGAGACGGTGCCTGATGGCGTCTGCAGAAGTTGCGATGTGGTGCTGCTCGGCGTCGGCGTGACGGTTGCCGTCACCTGCTTTGTGCTCGTGCCGCCGAAGGTGGCTAGGAAGCTTTTGGCGAAGGCGTCCACGTCGCCTGGCGCGACATAGACATGGGTCGTATCATATTGCGCGCCGACGCCGAATTGCGGCGAGGCGGCATAGGCCGGGACGCCGGCCAGGCCGAGAAGAACGGTAAAAGCTAGGGATAAACGAAGCATAGGTGATCTCCTTCGGCCCGGCC
The DNA here is from genome assembly GCF_056405875.1 of Rhizobium sp. P1_E6. Taxonomy (NCBI): domain Bacteria; kingdom Pseudomonadati; phylum Pseudomonadota; class Alphaproteobacteria; order Hyphomicrobiales; family Rhizobiaceae; genus Rhizobium; species Rhizobium sp. P1_E6. Next base: position 87,487 of record NZ_JBFUBG010000001.1, read on the forward strand.
GGCCGCTAAATCAGTGCAAAGGCGGTTCAGGCCTTGATGAAGGCGAGAACGTCGGCGTTGAACTTGTCGGCTTCCGTCTGGGCGAGGCCGTGCGGGGCACCCGGATAGACCTTCAGTGTGCCGTTCTTCAGAAGCTTGATGCCCTTTTCGGCGGCAGCCTTGATCGGCACGATCTGGTCGGCATCACCGTGGATGAGCAGGGCCGGAACGTCGATCTTCTTCAGGTCTTCGCTGTAATCGACTTCTGAAAATTCGCGGATGCAATCGTAGTGGCCCTTGATGCCGCCGGCCATGCCCATCAGCCAGAAGGTTTCGCGCAGGCCTTCGTTGACCTTGGCGCCATCGCGGTTGAAGCCGTAGAAGGGCATGGTGAGGTCACGGTAGAACTGCGAGCGGTCGCCGGCCGTGCCCTTGCGGATGCCGTCGAAGACTTCGATCGGCGTGCCCTCGGGATTGTTGGGCGTCTTCAGCATCAGCGGCGGAACGGCGCCGACGAGCACCACCTTGGCGACGCGGCTCGTGCCGTGGCGGCCGATATAGTGGGCGACTTCGCCGCCGCCGGTGGAATGACCGATCATGATAAGGTTGTTCAGGTCGAGCTTCTCGATGAGCTCGGCGAGGTCATCGGCATATTGATCCATATTGTTGCCGTTCCACGGCTGCGAGGACTTGCCATGGCCGCGGCGATCGTGGGCGATGACGCGGTAGCCCTGCTGGGCGAAATAGAGCATCTGCACTTCCCAGGCATCGCCCGAGAGCGGCCAGCCGTGGGAGAAGAGGATCGGCTGACCGTTGCCCCAATCCTGATAGTAAATCGTCGTTCCATCTTTGGTGGTGATCGTCGGCATTGAACTTGTCCTATGCTGGGGTTGGTAGGATCTACGCCCAGGGGGCGAATGGTTTGCACCGCGGTGCTGACACGGTCAGGAAACATTTTGCAATGGTCAGCGGAAGTGATGCTTAGGTGCAGGTTGCCCTATGCTTTTTCACTCAGATCGAGCCAGGCGACGAGCAGGAAGCCGCCGACAAGACCCAGATGTTCGAAGAAGGAATTGGCGGCCATGAAGCGCTCCATTCCAGCGGGTAACTCCCAGAAACGCAGGGCGAGGAAGGTGGCCATGAGTGTGAAGCCACCGAGGGCGAGCGCACCCAGCCATCGCAGGAGACCCAAGAGAATCATGGCCGAGGCGGCAAGCTCCAGGACGATGACGAGCACCGCAAAGAGCGGCGCAGGCGACAGGCCGAAATGGGTCATCTCGCCGATCGCGCCCGGAAAGTCCGTGAGCTTGTCGAGGCCGCCCTGCAGATAGGCGGCGCAGAGGCCGAGATAGGCAATGAAGCGCATGAGGGCCGCGCCGAAAAGGGGACGGGCAAGCGACGTAAGTCGGATTTCAAGGGCATGCATGGCATCGATCCTCAGACTGCCCAGCAGGCGCAGCCGAGTGCGCCCCAGAAGCTCTTGAGATCGGAAACCGGCGCCTTCGAGCCCCAGGCACTGGCATGCGCATGGCCGTGGACATTGCAATCATTGGCGCAGCCGCAAGCAGAGATCAGGCGGCGATGCAGCGAGTTCTTGCCGGCACCTTCGGGTTCGCCCCAGGCGGCATAACCCTTGAAGCTGCGCACTGGTGACCAGTCGGGCATGGCGGGCGGAACTTCGTTCTCGTCCAGTGCGGCAAATGTGCCGGCGCCATAGACGATCTTGCCGCCGACCATGGTCAGATCCGAGGTGAGGAAGGAGATTTCCTCTTCGGCGCAGGCGAAGAAATCCTTGTCCGGCACGACGAGATCGGCGAACTGGCCCTTTTCGATGCGGCCCTTCTTGCCTTCCTCGTTGGAGAACCAGGTGACGTTTTCGGTCCACATGCGCAGCGCCGTTTCGCGATCCAGGCAGTTGCGGCGCGGATAGATCGCCATGCCGCCGACGGTGCGGCCTGTGATCATCAAGGAGAGTGACACCCAGGGATTATAGGAGGCGACGCGGGTGGCATCGGTGCCGGCGGAGACCTTGACGCCCTTTTCCAGCATGCGGGCGACGGGCGGGGTGGCCTCGGCAGCACCAACTCCGTAGCGCTCGACGAAATATTCGCCCTGATAGGCCATGCGGTGCTGCACGGCGATGCCGCCGCCGAGAGCAGCGATCCGGTCAATCGACTGTTCGGAAATCGTCTCTGCGTGGTCGAAGAACCAGTTGAGGCCTTCGAGCGGAATATCCTGATTGACCTTTTCGAAGACATCGAGCGCACGGCTGATCGTCTCGTCATAGGTGGCGTGCAGGCGCCAGGGCCAGCGGTTTTCCGCAAGTACGCGTACGACCTCTTCCAGCTCGCCTTCCATTTCCGGCGGCATGTCGGGGCGCGGCTGGCGGAAATCCTCGAAATCGGCAGCGGAGAAGACGAGCATTTCGCCGGCACCGTTGTGGCGGAAGTAATCGGAGCCTTGCTTGTATTTCACCGAGGCGGTCCAGTTCAGGAAGTCTTCCTTCTCCTGCTTCGGCTTCTGGGTGAAGAGATTGTAGGCGAGGCGGACGGTCATCTGGCCGTCATCGGCAAGCTTCTGGATGACGGCATAGTCATCGGGATAGTTCTGGAAGCCGCCGCCGGCATCGATGACGCCTGTTACCCCGAGGCGATTGAGCTCGCGCATGAAATGACGGGTGGAATTGACCTGATAGTCGAAGGGCAGCTTCGGCCCTTTGGCGAGCGTCGAATAGAGGATCCCGGCATTCGGCTTTGCGAGCAGCAGACCAGTCGGGTTGCCTTTGATATCGCGGGTGATTTCGCCGCCCGGCGGGTTCGGCGTGTCCCTGGTGTAGCCGACGGCGCGCAGAGCCGCGCCATTCAGCAGCGCGCGGTCATAAAGATGCAGGATGAAGACAGGGGTATCGGGGGCGATTGCGTTGATCTCGTCGATGGTCGGCAGGCGCTTTTCGGCAAACTGATGCTCGGTGAAGCCACCGACGATGCGGACCCATTGCGGCGGCGGGGTGATCGCCACCTGGCGCTTCAGCATGTCCATGGCATCTGCGAGCGATCGCACGCCATCCCAGCGCAGCTCCATGTTGAAGTTCAGACCGCCGCGGACGACGTGCGTGTGGTTGTCGATGAGGCCCGGAAGAACACGTTTGCCCTTGAGATCGACTACCTTGGTGTCCGGCCCCTTGAGCGCCATGATCTCGGCGTCATGGCCGACAGCGAGGAACCTGCCATCCTTGACGGCGACGGCGCTGGCGGTCGGATTGGAGCGGTCGAGCGTGGTGATCAGACCGTGATGCAGGATGAGGTCGGCGGTCGTGTTTTCCATAGTCTTCGTCCTCGAGCGCGAGCGTTATCAGACCTTGTCGGAGGGCTTGATGTCGGCGGCCTTGATGTCTGAGAGCTGGCCGCCCTTCGGCAGGTGGCCGAACATGTGCGGCTTGATCTGGTTCAGCCATGAGACTGCGGCCGGCTCCTTGTTGATCAGCGTTTTGGCGAACGGAATGACCTGCTCGCCGACGAGGATGCCGAGCAGCCCGACGAGCGCGATCACGGGGGGAGCTGGCGAACGAACATTCAGCAGGCTGTAGACGATGCCGACGAGAAGGCCGGCACCGAGGGAGAGGAGATAGATTTTCATTGGATCCTCGATTCATTTCCGCCTTCAAGGAAGGGCGGCATGCAAGGCAGGCGGAGGCTGACCACAGACCGCCTCCGCCGATGGAGCTTACTTCGCCGGGTTCGGGCCGATGCGATCGCCGTGCTTGACGCGTTCGGGCGCCTTGTGGACATGGGTGTAGGCGTAATCGACGCCCATGCCGTAGGCGCCGGAATGCTCCTTCACGATGCCAGTCACAGCGTCATAGGTTTCGCGGCGAGCCCAGTCGCGCTGCCATTCCAGCAGCACCTGCTGCCAGGTGACGGGAACGCAGCCAGCCTGGATCATGCGGTCCATGGCGTATTTATGCGCATCGGCAGACGTGCCGCCGGAGGCATCGGCGACCATGTAGATTTCGTAATCGGTGTCGTGCATGCAGGATAGCGCGAATGTCGTGTTGCAGACTTCGGTCCAGAGGCCTGAAACGACGACTTTCTTGCGGCCGTTGGCAGCGTTCTTCGCCAGCGCGTCGCGGACGTTCTGATCGTCCCAGGAGTTCATCGAGGAACGTTCGAGAATCGTATTCTCGGGGAAGACGGCCAGCAGTTCCGGATAGGTGTGACCCGAGAAGGCTTCGGTCTCGACCGTGGTGATGGTGGTCGGTACCTTGAAGGTCTTGGCGGCTTTAGCGAGGCCGACGACGTTGTTCTTCAGGGTCTGGCGGTCGATGGACTGGACGCCGAAGGCCATCTGCGGCTGCTGATCGATGAAGATAAGCTGGCTGTTCTGGGGTGTGAGGACTTCAAGATATCCGGACATTGGTCGTTCTCCCTGGTCATGAGGCCTTAAAGGCTGGAAATGTGTTGCCGGCATGCGTGCCCGAGAGGGGCAGGGCGTCGGTCGGCATCGCTTCCCCGCAAGAGCGAGGCCGCGTATTGCCGGCGAACCTACTTGGCAAAAACCAATTCCGATTGTTTGTTTTCACCCTCTTTTGTCGAAAATTGTCCTGACCTGCAGGGCCTCGTTGAGGCTTCGGAAGACCGAGAAACGGGAGGCCGGTAAAATTCTCGTACTTCTCTGTCGGGACGGGCGAGGCTCACGCGTCCTAGAGCCATGAACAGAGACCAACAGACCCAAGGAGGACGTTTCATGGTCAAGGTCATTTCACATCTCTGGTTTGCCGAAGGCGCTCGCGAGGCGGTCGAATTCTATGTCTTGCTCGTGCCCAATTCCGCGATCGGCGAGATCACCACCGTGYCGGCGGAAACGCCGAGCGGCCCTCCGGGCAGCGTCGAGATCGTGCAGTTCACGCTCGGCGGCCAGAATTTTGTCGCCATGCAGGCAGGGCCGTTCGAACCTTTCAACCATGCCTATTCCGTGCAGGTCATGTGCGAAGATCAGGCGGAGGTCGACCGCATCTGGGATGGCTTCCTTGCCAACGGGGGCACGGCGGAACAATGCGGCTGGCTCAGGGATCGCTGGGGTCTTTCCTGGCAGATCGTACCCAAGGCGCTGATCGAGATGATGACCGGCACGCGCAAGGGTAATGCCAAGAACATGACCGAGGCGATGCTGCAGATGGTCAAGATCGACATTGCCACGCTGGAAAAGGCGTTTCAGGAGGCCGCCTGATCTTTCAGGAAGCGGTATGACGGACGGCAGCCTCGGGAACGGTGGCTGCCGTTTCGGTTCCCGTGAGTGGTTTTTGAGGGAAAATCGTGCGATTGTGATAACGGGAGGCAATTCGAAAACGGGGGTGATTGAATTGGCAACTCGGCCACAGATTTCATTGCTTAGAGCCGGCGCGGTTTCGATCGTGCGCATGCGCAGCAACAGCGCGGATCATAACGAGAGCGGGCCGATTCCCCAGGCGGATGCCTTCAGTGTCATCGCGCAATTGAAGTCCTTCGACAGCCATCGCCTCTGGCGCAGCGGCAAGCTCGTCTTCGAGGGCGGGCATTCCGAGGGAACGCTGGCCATCACCGATCTGGGCGAGGAATGGCGCTGCCATCACCGCTCCTCCTTCGACAATGTGCGTTTCAACATCTCGCGCCAGGGCCTCTCCGATTTCAGCTACGAGGCGGGGCGGCCGGGCTTCAAGGGCCTCGATTGCAAGCAGGGGCAGCTTGATCCTGTCGTGCAGGGGCTTGCCATGGCGCTCTTGCCGGCGTTGAGCCAACCGGCGCATGCAAGTGCGCTTTTCATCGATCACGTCCTGCTGGCGCTGCAGGCGCATCTGGTGACCCGCTACGGCGGTGTCAGCTTGCCCGCGGAGCGATCGGGTGGGCTCTCGGCCCGCCAGCTCAACATGGCGACGGCGTTTCTTGCCTCGCTGACGGCGCGGGAGGCGACGGTTTCCGATGTCGCGGCGCAATGTGGGCTTTCGACCAGCTACTTCATCCGCGCTTTCAAGAAATCGACCGGCCGCACGCCGCATCGCTGGCTGATGGAATATCGGGCGGAGAAGGCGCGGCAGATGCTGCTCGGCACGGCCTCCATCGCCGAGATCGCGGTTGCCTGCGGTTTTGCCGACCAGAGTCACCTGACGCGGGTCTTCACCGCACTCAACGGAATTTCGCCCGGAACATGGCGGCGGGAGCGACGTATTTAAGGCGTGGTGCAGTTACGGACGGAAACCGCTGCACGCTTTTGCCGGCATACTTTGTAGCCACTCAAGTAAAAGTGAGCGGACGGGTTATTTTCAAAGTCTGCTGATATTACAAATCCGTAATGACGGGTGGTTACGCTTGCTGCCGGCCGGGGAAAGGTGCGATATTGTCGCACCAGCGAGACTTTTTGTCTCGCACGCCTCTTTCGACAGACCCTGGACAACCTCGAGTCCCTCCGGAGACGTGAATGCCGTTTTGGAAGCAGTTTGTACTTTGTCTCGTCGTCATCATGGCCGGCTTTGCCGCGTGGGTCTATTTTGTGCCCGGTGCCGGCGAGACGATGCGGAATGCAGGAATTCCCGACAATATCGTTTCCATGATTGCGCCCAAGGCCGACGAAACGGTTGATGCGCAGCAGGCACAAGGTCAGGGCGGTCAAGATCAGGGGCAAGGTCAGAGCCGTCGCAATGGCGGAGGTAACGGCGGTGGCGGTGGACGCAACGCAGCTACTCTCGTCGTCACGCAGGCCGTCGTTCAGGGCATCGTCAACGACCGGCTGAACGCAATCGGCACGGGCGACGCGATCCGCTCCGTTGCGGTGACGCCGCAGGCGACGGGCACGATCCGCGAAATCCTCATCAAGTCAGGCGATATGGTCAAACAGGGCCAGGTTCTCGCCAAGCTCGACAGCGAAGAGCAGGTGATTGCCCAGGGGCAGGCACAGGTGGCGCTGAACAGCGCGCTCGAGAAATCAAACCTCTACCACAGTATCAAGTCCAGCGTTTCGCGCATGGACGTCTTCGATTCCGAGATCGCCGAGCAGAATGCGCGACTGCAGCTGCAGGCCGCCGAGCTCAATCTCACCCGCCGCAACATCGTGGCGCCGATCGACGGTATCGTCGGCATCGTGCCGGTCAATATCGGCGACAATGTCACCACCTCGACGCCGATCGTCACGCTGGACGACCGCACTGAAATCCTCGTCGACTACTGGGTGCCGGAACGCTTCGCCAATACGGTTTCGGTCGGCCAGGGGGTCGAGGCGACGTCGGTGGCGCGGCCGGGCAAGGTGTTCTCCGGCGTGCTGGAAGCGGTCGATAACCGCATCGATCCGGCAAGCCGCACGCTGCGCCTGCGCGGACGCATCGACAACCGCTCGGACGAGCTGCGCGCCGGCATGTCCTTTTCGGTCAGCATGAAGTTTGCCGGCGATAGATATCCCGCCGTCAACCCGCTCTCCGTGCAGTGGGATGCACAGGGCTCCTTCGTCTGGCGGGTGACCGACAACAAGTCGCATAAGGTGCGGGTCACGGTCGTGCAACGCAATCCGGACTATGTGCTGGTCAACGCGGATCTTGATGATGGCGATCAGATCGTCACGCAGGGCCTGCAGCGCGTGCGCGAAAACGGCGCTGTGCGCGTGGCGACCGATGTCGCCTCGAACGACAAGGTCGCCGCCCAATGAGCGTGACCGAGATCCACCACGACAAACCGGAATCCAGCAAGGCGAGCTTCACTGCGCTCTTTGTGCGCCGGCCGATCCTGGCGCTGGTCTTCAACACGCTGATGGTGGTGGCCGGCCTTGCGGCCTATGTGGGCGTCGAAGTGCGCGAGCTGCCTGATGTCGACCGGCCGGTCGTGACGGTTCGCACGGCCTTCGACGGCGCTTCGCCGCAGACGGTCGACCAGGAATTGACCAAGGTCATCGAAGGTGCGGTCGCGCGCGTCAGCGGTCTCAAATCCATCTCTTCCAGTTCCCAGTTCGGCCAGAGCCGCGTGACGCTGGAGTTTTCCGATTCCATCGATCTGGCCGTTGCCGCCAATGACGTGCGCGACGCCATCGGCCGCATCGCCCAGAACCTGCCTGACGAGGCGGATGCGCCGCAGATCGTCAAGGCGGATTCGGATTCTTCGGCGATCATGCGCCTTGCGGTGACGTCGGATACGCTCAACATGGACGATCTGACGCTGCTCGTCGAAAACGAGGTGGTCGATCGTCTGGCCTCCGTGGACGGCGTTGCCGACGTCGAAGAATACGGCGATCAGGAAAAGGTCTTCCGCGTCGACGTCGATCAGAGCGCGCTTGCAAGCCGCGGGCTAACCATCGGCGATCTCACCAAGGCGCTCGACAATGCCGCGCTCGACGTGCCGGCCGGTTCGCTGAAGAGCCCGATGCAGGATATCGTGGTGCGCGCCACCGCCAGCCTGCAGACGCCTGAAGACTTCCAGAACGTCATCCTGCAGCACAATGTGCGCCTCGGTGACGTTGCGACCGTGACACTCGGGCCGCGCGACGGTGAGACGGCGCTGCGCTCCAACGGCAAGCCGGGCATCGGTCTCGGCATCATCCGCCAGGCGCAATCCAACACGCTGAATATTTCCACCGGCATTCACGCTGCTGTCGACCAGCTTTCCAAGACGTTGCCGAAGGGCACGACGATCGCGATCACCAGTGACGACGCTGTGTTCATCGAGGGCGCGATCCACGAAGTGGTGCTGGCACTGCTGCTGTCGGCCGTCATCGTCACCATCGTCATCTACCTCTTCCTGCGCGACTGGCGCGCGACGCTGATCCCGTCCGTCTCGATGCCGGTGGCGCTGATCGGCACGCTCGCAGCGCTCTACATGGTCGGCTTCTCGATCAACATTCTGACGCTGCTCGCGATCGTTCTGGCAACCGGTCTCGTGGTCGACGACGCCATCGTCGTGCTCGAAAACATCGTGCGCCGGCGCTCCGAGGGCATGGGGCCGCGTGCGGCTGCCGTGCTCGGCACACGCGAGGTGTTCTTCGCGGTCATTGCGACGACGGCCACGCTTGCCGCCGTCTTCATTCCGCTGTCCTTCCTGCCGGGGCAGGTGGGTGGCCTGTTCCGCGAATTCGGTTTCGTGCTCGCCTTCTCGGTCGGCCTGTCGTCGATCGTGGCGCTGACGCTGTGTCCGATGCTCGCCTCGCGCATGCTGACCAAGCCGATGATCGAGGATCACGGGTTGCTCGGCCGCTTCGGCGAGGCTTTCGCCCGCGTCTATAAATGGGGGCTGCATGCCTGCCTGAATGCACCCTTCATCGTCATCGTCTTTTCGCTCATCTTCGGTGCCGCCGCTGTGGTCGCCTTCGGTACGGTCAACAGCGAGCTGACGCCGGAGGAAGACCGCGCCATGGTGATGATGCGGCTAACGACGCCGCAAGGCTCCAGCCTCGACTATACGCGCGACAAGATGCAGTTGGTGGAGGAATACCTCCAACCGCTCGTCGACAGCGGCGACATCAGGAACATTTTCTCGATCTCCGGCCAGGGCGGCTCTTCCAATAGCGGCTTCATGGTCCTGACCTTGGCGCCCTGGGGCGAGCGTGACCGCACGCAGGCCGAGATCGTCCGCGACATCAACCAGGCGGCGTCAAAGGTGCCGGCGCTGCGTGGCAATGCGATTTCGTCGAACAGCCTGCGCATCCGCGGCGCCGGCAGCGGATTGCAGATGGCGCTGATCGGCAACGATCACGAGGCGCTGACGGCTGCTGCCGCCAAGCTGGTGCAGCAACTCGACGCGAGCGGTCAGTACGACACGCCGCGCCTGACCAACGAACCGTCGCAGGCGCAGGTCTCGGTCGCCATCGATCGCGAGCGGGCCTCCGACCTCGGCATCGACATAACAGGGCTTTCGACCGCCATCCAGTCGCTGCTCGAGGGCCGTTCGGTGGTGGACGTCTTCGTCGGTGGCGAATCCTATCCGGTGCTTTTGACCTCGACGATGCGGCCGATCGACGATCCAACCGATCTCGAAAACGTCTTCCTGAAGACCGGCGACGGCAAGATCGTGCCGATGTCGGTCATCGCTTCGCTGAAGGAAGGCTCGGTCGCCCCGCAGCTCAACCGCGAACAGCAGCTCGCTTCTGTTGCGATCACCGCCGGCCTGAAGGACGGCATGTCGCTCGGCGATGCCGTGAAGAACGTCACGCAGATGGCCGAGCCGCTGCTGCCGCCCGGCGCGCGCTTGCTGCCGCTCGCCGAAGCCGCAACGCTCGAAGAGAATTCCAGCGGTATGGCGCTGACCTTCGGCTTTGCAATCGTCATCATCTTCCTGGTGCTGGCCGCACAGTTCGAAAGCGTGCTGTCGTCGCTGATCATCATGTCGACGGTGCSGCTCGGTCTCGCCTGCGCCGTCTTCGCGCTTGTCATCACCGGCTCCAGCCTCAATATCTACAGCCAGATMGGCCTCGTGCTGCTTGTCGGCGTCATGGCGAAGAACGGCATCCTGATCGTGGAATTCGCCAATCAGCTGCGTGACCGTGGCGAAGATGTGCGCACTTCTATCGAGAAGGCCTGCGCGCTTCGTCTGCGTCCGGTCATGATGACGATGATCGCGACCATTCTTGGGGGTGTGCCACTGGTCTTTGCGCATGGCGCGGGTGCCGAAGCACGCGTAGCGCTCGGCTGGGTGATCGTCGGCGGTCTCGGCTTTGCGACGCTGGTGACGCTGTTCATCACGCCCGTCGCCTATCTGCTGATTGCCCGCTTCGCCAAACCGCATGCCCATGAGGAGGCGCGCCTGCATGAGGAAATGACGCAGGCGACGCGTCCGCGGCCGGGTCCGCAAAAACACCTCCAGGCTGCTGAGTAAGTCTTTATCAATACTTTCGGAAGCGCCCGCCGGACCTCATCGGCGGGCTTTTCTATGGTATATGAAGTCTTGTGAAATAAGATAAATTACTTCTGAAGATTAGTCGTTTTTTAAGCATAACCCGCAATGATTGCGATCAGTAACCGGCCGGTCTTCTCAGTTTTTCGAAGGCCATTGCGCTGCCTCCAGCGACGGCGGACATGAACGTCCGTGTGATTTCGGTACATCCTGTTTCGTTGCGTTTTGTAGTGTTTTTGGAGTTCGTACCGTGAGTATTTATCAGCGCACCTCCGTGGATGCGGCGCTTTATGTGCTGCGTGACATCAATCGAAATATGAAGGTTACGCAGAACCATATCACGACGGGTCTGCGCGTCGAAAAAGCCCAGGACAATGCCGCCTACTGGTCGGTCGCGACGACGGCGCGCCACGACAACAAGGCCCTGTCGGCCGTTCAGGATGCCCTCGGCATGGCTGCCGCCACCATGGGCACTGCATCTGCCGGCGTTAATAGCGTCATCGACGTCGTCACCGAGATCAAGGCAAAGCTTGTCGCCGCAACAGAGCAGGGCGTCGACAAGACCAAGATCAATGAAGAGCTCGACCAGTTGAAGGCGCAGCTTCGCAGCGTTTCGGAAGGTGCGGGCTTCAACAACGACAACTGGATCATCCTCGACAATACCTCCACGCCGACTCAGCCGCGACAGATCCCGGCCTCCTTCATCCGTAATTCGGATGGTACGGTATCGGTCGGCATGCTGAGCTACCATATCGACATCCCGCCGAGCGGCGCGACCTCCTCCAAGGATGCGCGCTATGTGATCGATGACCGGGCAGGGGGCACCGGCGAATATGGTGTGCTGACTTCCGCCTTCTTTGCAACCGAACTCGGCACGGCGAAAAACTGGGTGCTGACGAAGAGCAAGAACGGCAATACGGCCGGCCAGGTGGAAATCGGCCTGACGGCGGCGACAAGCAAACAGGACCTCAACGAGATGATCAGCGTCGTCGATGCCGCGCTCCAGCAGCTGACGACTGTCGGCTCGGCCTTCGGCGCGCTGGAAAAACGCATCAGCATGCAGGACGACTTCGCAAAGAGCCTGTCCGACAACATCACCGAAGGCATCGGCCGTCTCGTTGATGCCGATATGGAAGAGGAGTCGAGCAAGCTGAAAGCCCAGCAGACCCAGCAGCAGCTCGGCCTGCAATCGCTGAACATCGCCAACGCCTCCTACGACAAGGTGCGCCAGCTCTTCCAGAACTTCTAAGTTCTGATGCAGCATCATGACCGCGCGGCAAGCCCTGCTCGCCGCGCGGTTTTCTTTTCGGAGAGGTCAGGCTGCGGCTGCCTTTGCGGCCATCGTTGCCTTGGCCCACCAGACCAGTTCGTCGAAGGCTGCCTTTGCTGTCGGCAGCAGGTTCGCCTCGATCTCTTCGATCGGCTTGTTGCCGAAGGCCGGGTGGATCGACATGAAGTCGCCGCCGCCGATGTGCACGGCACTGCGGGTGGAGACCATATGAAGCTCAACGCCGATTCCGCGCAGATGTTCGACCGCGCGCGTGGCACCCGTGCCGCCATAGCCGATCGCGGTGAACGGCTTCCGCATCCATTCCTTGTAGGCCTGGTCGAGTGCGTTCTTGAGAACGGCAGTGATAGAATGGTTGTATTCGGCGACGACGAAGATATAGCCGTCGAAGCGCCCGATCATTTCCTGCCAGCGGACCGCTTCCGGATTCTGGCTCGGCATCCAAAAATTCGACGCCATCTCCTCGAAGAAGGGGAGCGGGTGATCGCGCAGGTCGATCAGTTCCACGTCGAAGTCATCACGCGCCTGAGCCTGTTTCAATATCCATTGTGCCGGGGCGTCGGCGAATCGGGTGGGGCGGGTTGAGCCGATAATAACGGCGATGCGGGGCTTAGAATTCAAAGTAACCTCCTGTATGCTGGTTTCCTACAGTAACCAGATTACGAATGGTTTGCGCGACTGCACAAGGAGGCACTTTGTTGAAACCAGATAACCACGAGGATACCGCCGCCTGCGAGACCACGGACAGTTGCCAGCAGGTCCGCGCCTGCGATCATATCAGCCGCATGCTGGCACGCATCAGCGACAAGTGGTCTTTGCTGGTCGTGCGGGTGCTCGGACATGGCCCCCTTCGCTTCAATGCGCTGCGCCGTGAAGTCGGGGAGATCAGCCAGAAAGTGCTGGCATCGACCCTGCGGGAGCTTGAGGAGAACGGCTTCGTTTCGCGCACCGTCACGCCGGTCACGCCGCCGCAGGTGGAATATGCGTTGACGGACCTCGGCCGAGAGTTCCTTTCTCCGGTTCGGGGACTGGCCGAGTGGGTGGTTGCAAATTCCGCGCGGATGGACGAGGCGCGCGCGGCCTATGCCAAACGCCGCGGCCTCGAGTAGCGGTTTTACCAATAAAGCTGGTGATATCGGGGCGCGGCTGCAACAGGTCGATGTTTCTCCAACGGAATTTGACCTATGAGGTGAGCATCTTCATCTTGTTGCCGCATTCCTTAACATTTTGCTCGGATCAGCTTCGAACGGAGAACCTCCTGTCCATGATCAAGAAATTCATCCTTCTGGCCGTTGCGGCGAGCTACCTCTCGGCTTGCACGACGACCGATCCCTACACTGGTGAGCAGAAGGTATCCAATACCGCCGGAGGTGCCGCTCTCGGCGCGCTCGGCGGTGCTCTCGTCGGTGTCGCCGTCGGCGGCGGCGGCCATGGCAAGCGCAACGCGGCGCTGATCGGCGCCGGCATCGGCGCGCTCACGGGCGGCGCCATCGGCAACTACATGGACCAGCAGGAATCCGAGCTGCGCGCCCAGCTCGAAGGCACCGGCATTTCAGTCACCCGTCAGGGCGACAACATCATCCTCAACATGCCGTCGAACATCACCTTCGACATCGACCAGGATGCGGTGAAGCCGGGCTTCTACCAGACGCTGAATTCTGTCGCGATCGTGCTGCGCAAGTTCAACCGCACGCTGATCGACATCAACGGTCATACGGACTCCACCGGCAGCCTGCAGCATAACCAGGACCTGTCGCAGCGCCGCGCACTGTCCGTTGCCGATTATCTCGGCGGCCAGGGCATCGACCAGCGCCGCGTTTCGGCCGTCGGCTACGGTCCTTCGCAGCCGGTTGCTTCCAACGCAACCGAAGCCGGCCGCGCCCAGAACCGCCGCGTCGAAATCCAGATCGCGCCGATCACCCAGAGCTGATCGGGCGGCGCCTGACGGCTGCCCTGTCCTTGGTCGATTTTAACCGTCCTCCGCAGCGATGCGGGGGACGTTTGCGTTTCAGGCGTCGAATCGAAGAGAGGGCAGGTGTATCCTTGGCGCGGATGAGCTTGCGATCGGCATCACCTGTATCCGGGCGCCGATGCTCCGGGCCTGCGGCTGGTGGGCGACCGCGCGGACAATCATTTCCTGATGCCGTCGGAAGCATCAGGCCAGGACGATGTGCTGGTCGGCCGCGTCAGGAAAGATCTCGGCGATCCCTCCGGGCGCAGCATTGCGCTCTTCGTCGTCGGCGACCAGTTGCTGAAGGGGCGGCGCTGAACGCCGTGCAGATTGCCGACAGCTGCTGCCAGGCTGAAACGAGAACGGCCGGGGGTTACCCGGCCGTCTTGCCTCAATGCTGCATCGTCGCGCCCTTGGTGATCTTGTCGACGATCTTCTTATCGGCGCGGAGCGCAATGCCGACGACCTTGGCGTCGTCCGGGGCGTATTCGGCAAAGACGGCCCGGTTAGCGGCGTCGTGGCCGGTTGAAAACATTTCTTCGATGAAGACCGAGGAGGTCACCTCGCGTTCCAGCGCGCGGCGGTGGATCGTCGATATCGTCGCTTCGTCGGCCGACAGGACGATGATCGGCTGGATGGATAGCGGGTTGTAGAGATTGCCGGCGCGGTCCTTGTAGGGTTCGCCGATAATGTCAGGATATTGCCCGGCGATGCCTGTCGAAAGGAAGGCTGTGACATTCAGCTTCTGCCAGCCGGCAAGATTGTTTCGCAGGACGATCGCAATTTTGGTATCAAACATTCCAGTCTCTTTCATCAGGGTATCGACTTCATAAGGGTAGTTACGGGCATTGAGCCAGGATCTAACGCCGCAGGTCTTCGAAGGTCTTGAACGTTTGTGCGAGCCGCAGGCCGGCAGCGGCATACTGGCCGCGCCCGCCGGCAGCGGCATCCTGACTGCGCCGGCTTTTCCCGGCATCGAGCGCATCGAGGCGCAGTTCTCGGGCAACATGTTCGAGCCGCACCGGCATGATACCTATGCGCTCGGCGTCACCCTGCACGGCGTGCAGACCTTCACCTATCGCGGCGAGCGGCGCTTCAGCATGCCGGGGCAGGTCATCGTGCTGCATCCCGACGAGGAGCACGATGGAGGAGCTGCGACCGAAGCCGGGCTGCATTACCGCATGCTCTATATGGAGCCGGCGCTGCTGATGGAATGCCTTGAGGCGGAAAAGATAGGTCTTCCCTTCGTCGACCAGCCCGTGATCGCCGACGGAGCGCTGGCCCAGGTACTGCTCGCCGCACTCGGCGAACTGGACCGGGAGCTGGACGAACTCTTCGTCGATGATTTCGTCAGCCGCGTGGCAGGTGGCCTGTCGCGGCATTCGCAGGTGCGCCGACGGGTTCTGGGCACTGTCGCCTGGAAACAGGTGCGGGCGGCGCGGGATTATCTGGAGGCGCATGCTCTGCGGCCGGTGCGCTCGGGCGAGCTGGAGAGCATTACCGGGCTCGACCGTTTCACCCTGTCACGGCATTTCCGCACAGCCTTTGCCACCAGCCCGCACCGTTACATGGTGATGCGGCGGCTGCAGCAGGCAAAGGCCCTGATGGGCGAGGGCGAAGGTTTTGCCGACGTGGCCGCCGCGACCGGCTTTGCCGACCAGGCGCATTTCATCCGGCATTTCAAGAAGGCCTATGGCATGACGCCGGGGCGTTGGGCAGGGCTTCAGCGTTTTTATGCGGCGAAGGCCAGCGATGGCAGCCTGCCGCGCTCCTGATCTGATGGCCTTCTATAACTGATTTCGCTGCCCGGTTCTTTGGCAGTCTAGCGTCACATATCCTTCATTGTCCCCGGGTAGGCAGGCCAACACCTGGAGACTGTCAATGCACTCGACCACACAACCAAATCGCCCCAAAATCGCCGAGACCGTTATCCACTCGACGGCGAGTATCAGAGATTCCGATATAGGCAGATGCTGCGAGATCTTGGCGGACACATCTCTGCACACGGTCGAACTCGGGGATTATTCCTATCTGGGCCCTCGCTGTATCGTCGGTGACGCGACGATTGGAAAATTCTGCGCTATTGCAGCAGAGGTCAGGATCGGCGCGCCCAATCATCCGATGGACCGCCCGTCCATGCATCGTTTCAGCTATTGCCCTGAATATTACTCAGCTGATGCCGTGCGCGATCAGTCCTTCTTCGATGAGCGCAAGGGAGATCGCGCCGTCATCGGTCATGACGTCTGGATTGGCCATGGGGTCATCGTGTTGCCGGGTGTAAAGGTCGGAGACGGTGCCGTGCTTGCTGCAGGAGCGGTCGTCACCAAAGACGTCCAGCCATATACGATCGTCGGCGGCGTTCCGGCCAAATTCATTCGCGAGCGGTTCACGCGGGATATCGCAGAGAAGCTTGCTTCCATCGCTTGGTGGGATTGGCCATTCGAGACCATCATGGAGCGGCTCGCGGACTTCCAGTCCAACGACATCGAGGCCTTCTGCGAGCGCTGGTCGTAGAACAATCTCAGCAAAAAATGTGTAGCGCTTCTACTGAGAACAACGAGGGTGGCTGGCAATGAGCGACGAGAGACAACAACATGATGCAGCGTGCCACTGCGGTTCCGTCAGGTTCCGCGTCCGGCTCGCCGACGCATTCAACACGATTCGCCGCTGTTCATGCTCCTACTGCCGGATGCGGGGCGCAATTGTCGTCTCGGCACAGCTTTCGGATATCGAATTTGTCCAGGGCGAAGACAATCTGACGCTTTATCAATTCAATACCGGCATCGCCAGGCACTATTTCTGCAAGACCTGCGGCATCTATACCCATCATCAGCGCCGCTCGAATCCAAACCAGTTCGGCATCAACGTCGCATGCATTGCGGGCGTCAGCCCCTTTGATTTCCCGGAGGTTCAGGTCATGGATGGTGTCTCCCATCCTGCGGATTCCGGGTCCGGGCCGCAGGTGGCCGGGATACTCCGGTTCGAGCCGACGACCTGAGATCATGCCCGCTAAGGGCAAAATTCGGTTTTCGCCGCGAACTTAGACGGACTGCTCCGCAAGCCCCGACCGGCGGGCGATGAAGCGGGCGAGCGCCGGGCCGATCAACAGGATCATCATGAAGCGGCCGGTCTGCATGGCCATGACGAAGGGCACGTCGACATCGCTTGAGGCGGCGATGATGGCGACGGAATCGGCGCCGCCGGGGCTGGTCGCCAGATAGGCGGTCAGCGGGTCGATGCCGGCGAATTTGTGGAGCGCCACCGCCATGCAGCCGCAGAGCGTCATCAGTATGAGGATGGAAGCGGAGACGCGCGGCAAGGCGCGGGCGGCATGCTTGATGATCGAGCGGGTAAAGCGCAGGCCGATGCTCCAGCCGATCAGTGCGTAGCTCAGCGCCAGGATCCACATCGGCAGCTCGATCTTCAACAGTCCGAAGCCCTGCAGAACGGCGCCGCCAATCAGCGGGATGACGATATTGCCGCCCTGGATGCGGAGGCGGAAGACGCCGTAGCAGCAGATAGCAGCGAAGACCATGGTCATGGCGAAGGCCGGCCAGTCGACGGGTGGGAAGAAGATCACCGGCGGCGGCTCCTCGCCATCTGCGGCAATCCAGAGACGGGAGATGACGGAGGCGCCGACGGCGACGAAGACGACGCGCAGGTATTGCATGAAGGCGACGAGGCGAGCATCGGCGCCATAGGCCTCCGACATGATGACCATGGCCGAGGCACCGCCGGGTGAAGAGCCCCAGACGGCGGTCGTGCCGGGCAGCACCTGCCAGCGCGTGAGCAGCCAGCCGAGGCCGGCGGCAATGGCGATGACCGAGACGATGAAGAGAAAGAAGAGCGGCGCATCCTTGGCCATGGTGCCGAGGATGTCGGGTGTAATGTTGCGCGCCATCAAGAGGCCGACCAGCACCTGGCCGAACTGCAGTGGCCAGTAGGGCACGCGCAGCTGACCCCTGCCGACGGTCAGGGCCAGTACGATGGCGGCAACCATCGGGCCGATCAGCAGCGAGGCGGGCAGCGCGAAGAGTTCGAGGAAAAGGACTGATATGGCCGACAAGGCGAGCAGCAATGCCCATTTGGGCAGGCTCGCTTTCTGAAGGAAGCTGCTTGCGTCCAAAACTATAATCCCGAACTTTTCGACCGGAGCGAGCCCGAAGGCGTAGGTGGGAGGAGGCCCCGGCATTATGAAGAGGCCGGCTGCGAGGGCCGGCAGGCGCAGACCCGGTATAGGCGCGGGGCGGCCAGAGGGTCAATTGCGGAATCTGGCCTTTCTCTCCCTAAAGCCTGACGTGTTTGGCAAGGAAATCAAGCAGGGCGCGCACGCGCGCCGGCAGTGGTCCGCCCTGGCCGATATAGACGGCATAGAACTCCTCGACATCACCGGGGCTGAGCTCTTCCAGAACGGTAACGAGCCGGCCTGCGGCGATATCGGCGCGGACGGTGAATTCGGTCATGCGGGCAAGGCCGGCGCCAGAGAGCGCCAGGTAACGCATGGCCTCACCATCGCCGACCTGCAGGCCCGGTGTCAGGGGAATGGTGATCGTCCCGCCATTGTCTATGAGCGGCCAGCCTTCCAGCGCCCGGGCATAGGAAAAGCCGATGCGGCGATGATTGTACAGTTCGGCGGCTGAGCGCGGTTCACCGTGTCGCTGCAGATAATCGGGCGAGGCAACGATGATCTTTCCGGCGGCCCCGAGCTTGCGGGCGATCAGGCTCGATGTCTTCAGCGGGCCGGCGCGGATTGCGACATCGGCGCGCTCTTCCAGCAGGTCGACGATCTTGTCGGTGTGGGTGATATCGAGTGTGACGTCCGGATGCTCGGCCATGAAGTCCGGTATCAGCGGCGCCAGCACATGATTGCCGAAGGAGCCGCTGGTGTTGACACTGATGCGGCCCGCCGCCTGCTCCCCGGCAGAGGCGAAACGCTCGGCCTCCGATATGTTGGCGAGAATTGCGATGCTGCGTTCATAGAAGGCGCAGCCTTCCGGCGTGAGCTGCAGCTTGCGCGTCGAGCGGTTGACGAGGCGGGTGCCGAGCCGGGTCTCCAGCCGTGCGACCAGCTTGCTCACGGCTGACGGCGTCATGCGCCGCATCTGCGCGGCAGCGGAGAAGCCGCCGCGCTCGACGACGCTGACGAAGACTTCCATTTCGCCGGATCGATTGATGTCCTGACGGCTCATGATGATGAATTCAAATCACAGATGATATGCTCACAGGCAATCTATATCATCGTAATAGTGGGGTCTATCTCTACCTGAGAGAATAGGAGATCGGATCATGGAATACAGAAATCTCGGCGCATCGGGCCTGAAGGTGCCGGTGCTGAGCTTCGGGGCCGGAACCTTCGGCGGCAGCGGCCCGCTCTTCGGCGCCTGGGGCACGACGGATGCGCAGGAGGCGCGGCGGATGGTGGATATCTGCCTGGAGGCCGGCGTGACGCTTTTCGATACGGCAGATGTCTATTCCGCCGGTGCTTCGGAGGAGGTGCTGGGACAGGCAATCTCTGGCCGGCGCGATGCTGTGTTGATCTCCACCAAGACGGCGCTGCCAATGGGCGAGGGGCCAAATGACTGGGGCAGCTCGCGGGCGCGGTTGATCCGCGCGACCGAGGATGCGCTGCGCCGGCTGGGCACCGACTACATCGACCTCTTGCAGCTTCACGCCTTCGATGCGTCGACACCGGTGGAGGAGGTGCTTTCGACGCTCGACGGGCTCGTAGCTGCCGGCAAGGTGCGTTATATCGGCGTTTCCAATTTCTCCGGCTGGCAGCTGATGAAATCGCTCGGCATTTCCGAGAAATATGGCTACCCGCCTTATGTTGCCCATCAGGTCTATTATTCGCTGGCCGGGCGGGATTACGAATGGGAGCTGATGCCGCTTGCCGCAGACCAGCAGGTAGGCGCGCTGGTCTGGAGCCCGCTCGCCTGGGGCCGGCTGACCGGCAAGATCCGTCGTGGTGCGCCGCTGCCCGAGGGAAGCCGCCTGCATCAGACCGCCGACTACGGTCCACCTGTCGATGACGAAAAGCTCTTCGATATCGTCGATGTGCTGGACGAGATCTCGGCCGAGACCGGCAAGACGGTGCCGCAGATCGCCATCAACTGGCTGATCGGCCGGCCAACGGTTTCAAGCGTCATCATCGGCGCGCGAAACGAGGAGCAGCTGCGGCAAAATCTCGGTGCCGTCGGCTGGAGCCTGACGCGGGAGCAGATCGAGCGGCTGGACACAGCCAGTGCCGTGACGCCGCCTTATCCCTACTTCCCCTATTATCGGCAGGAGGGCTTTGCGCGGCTCAATCCACCCGCTGTCCCTGCAACAAAGATGGGATGAAATCTTCCCGGAATCCCGGCTGGACAGCCGCTTTGACTTGCCTCATACCCAGCCTGCTACAGATACTGTAGCAGGCTGTGGAATGCAGGGAGATCAAGGGCATGGCACTGCGCGACGCGAAGGCTGGGGTGCGAAACGAAGCGGGGATCGAAGCCGTCACGGGCATTCTGAAACAGCGCTTCGGGGAGCGCTTCCAGACCGGCCAGGCTTTTCGCGCCCAGCATGCACACACGACCACCTATATCCCTGCCCAACTGCCCGATGGCGTGCTCTTTGCCGAGACGGCTGACGACGTCAAGACCGCTGTGCGAGCCTGCGCCGACCATAAGGTGCCTGTTATCGGCTTCGGTACCGGCTCTTCGCTCGAGGGCCAGGTCAATGCCCCGGATGGCGGCATTTCCATCGATTTCAGCCGCATGAATCGGGTGATCGAGGTCAATCCTGAGGATCTCGACTGCACGGTCGAGCCCGGCATTACCCGCGAGGCGCTCAACATCCATCTGCGCGATACCGGCCTGTTCTTCCCGATCGATCCCGGCGCCAACGCCTCGATCGGCGGCATGACCTCGACGCGGGCCTCCGGCACCAATGCTGTGCGCTACGGAACGATGAAGGACAATGTGCTTTCAGTGACGGCAATCACTGCGACGGGGGAGGAAATCCGCACCGCGCGCCGCGCTCGCAAGTCGTCGGCCGGTTACGACATGACGCGGCTTTTCGTCGGCGCGGAAGGCACGCTCGGCATCCTCACTTCGGTGACGCTGCGGCTGCATGGCATTCCGCAGAAGATCGCTGGCGGCGTCTGCGCCTTTCCGAGCGTGAAGGCGGCCTGCGACGCCGTCATCATGACGATCCAGATGGGCATTCCGGTGGCCCGCATCGAACTCGTCGATGCGCTGCAGATGCGTGCCAGCATCGCCTATGCCGGCCTTCCCTATGAGGAGAGCCCGGCGCTCTTCCTCGAATTCCACGGCACGGATGAGACGGTGGCGCTGCAATCGGCGGCCTTTGCCGAGATCGCGGCCGAATGCGGCGGCGGCGAATTCAAGTGGACGGCGAGCCCCGAGGAGCGGACGAAACTCTGGAAGGCGCGCCATGACGCCTACTGGTCGGTGCGCGCGCTCGCACCCGGACTTGCCGTACTTTCGACCGATGTCTGTGTTCCGATATCGCGGCTTGCGGATTGCGTTGCCGAGACGCAGGCCGATATCGAGGCAAATGGTTTGCTGGCGCCGATCGTCGGCCATGCGGGCGACGGGAACTTCCATGTGCAGCTATTGTTCGACGACAAGAGTGCCGCGGGGATCGCGACAGCCGAGGAATTCGTGGCCCGGCTGAATGCGCGGGCGCTCGCAATGGATGGCACATGCACCGGTGAACACGGGATCGGGCAGGGGAAAATGGCGTTTCTGGAGCAGGAGCTCGGCGGTACGGTGGATTTGATGCGCCAGATCAAACGGGCGCTCGATCCTGACAATATCCTCAATCCCGGCAAGATTTTTCATCTGGGCTGAAAATGGAATAATCTCATGATCTTGGCCCTTGCTCCCGGCATGAATAGCGCTAGTGTCGGCAACAGAATCCCGAATGGAGAATCCCTGACTTGGTAGGCCGCTTCCTCGTCTTTCTAGGAGGAGTGATCGTCGTAGTGCTCTTCGTGGCACTGCTGGCGCCGTTGTTCATCGACTGGACAGACTTTCGCAAGAATTTCGAGGATCAGGCAAGCCGCATCATCGGCAAGAAGGTGACGGTGCATGGCACGGTCGACGCACGGCTTCTGCCGTTTCCGTCCGTGACGCTGCACGATGTACGCGTCGGCCAGGAGGACGACGGCACGCCTGTGGTGCAGGTCGAGCAGTTCTCCATGGATGCCGAGCTTGCGCCGTTCCTCTCGGGCGAAGCGCTGATCTTCGACATGCGCGTCGTCAACCCCAAGGTGCGGCTGCGGCTTCTGAAGGATGGTGCGCTGGACTGGACACGCGGCAGCCGGCCGGAAATTCCGGCCAAGACCGTGGTTCTGGAAAATGTGCATGTGAGCGGTGGCGAGATCGAGTTCGTCGACGACCAGTCCGGCCGTTCGCGGAACGTGACCGGGCTCAATGCCGAGATGTCGGCCAAGTCGCTCGCAGGTCCGTGGCACATCGAGGGCGACGGCGCGCTCGACGGCGAGCATGGCAGCTTTTCGATCTCCAGCAATCAGCCGGACGAGAGTGGCGTGTTGCGCATGCGCACCCGGCTTGCACCCGACAAACATCCGGTCACCGTCGATCTCGATGGCGAGCTGAAGCTCGTCGACAGCCGTCCGAACTATCAGGGCACGCTCTCTGCGGCGATCGAAAACCGCGAAGGCAAGGCCGAAAAGGGGGAGCCGCCGCCGCCGCGCCTCAAGGGCCGTTTCGAGCTCACCAACGACCGCATCCGCATTCCCGAATACCGCATGGAAGTCGGCTCGACCGACGATCCCTATGTGATCTCCGGCGAGGCGACGCTCGATACCGGCACCGCGCCGGAATTCCTGCTGACCGCCGATGGTCAGCAGATCGACGTGAACCGGATCGGCAATCAGGGCGCTGCCGGCAAGACCAACCGCGACCCGGCGGTTTCGGCACGTCAGAGGCTGAATTCGCTGATCGAGATCATCGCCCAAGTGCCGATCCCGCAGGTGCCGGGCAAGGCGACCGTGCGCCTGCCTGCAATCGTTGCCGGCGATACGACGATCCGCGATGTGGCGCTGGAACTGGAGCCCGCCGGCAATGGCTGGATGATCGGCAATGCCGTCGGCACGCTACCCGGCCGCACGCAGGTGGAAGGCAAGGGCAAGCTGACGCTCACGGGCGATCCGTCCTTCAACGGCCAGATGGTGGTTGCCTCCAACCAGCCGACCGGGCTTGCCTCCTGGCTGGCGGGGTCGGTCGATCCGGCCATCCGCCAGCTGCGGCGGGCGGGCTTTTCAGCCAACGTCAGCCTGACACATGATCTGCAGCGCTTCGAAAACCTGGAAATCGCGATCGGTGCTGCGACGCTGAAGGGGCGGCTGGAGCGGCAGGCGACCAACGGCCAGACGCCGTCTTTATCCGTCGCACTGAACGGCGATACGCTCGATCTCGATGCGCTGCGGGCGCTAACCGGCCTCTTTACCGGCCAGGACGCCGGCGACAACGTGCTCGACCACAAGATTGCCGCACAGCTCAAGGCCGACAAGTTCACGGCTTTCGGTGTGCAGGCCGACAATGTCGAGACCACCTTTACGCTCGCCGACGGAGCTCTTTCCGTCGACCGGATGTCGATCAAGAACCTTGCGGGTGCCGAGCTGACGGCGACCGGCAAAGCGGAAGGGTCGCTGCTCGACTACAAGGGCACCGGCGAGATCACCTTCAAGTCCGCAGATCCCGGCTCCTTCTTTGCCATGCTGCGTGAGCATCTGCCGCATCACCCGGTCATGGACCGGCTGGTGCGTAATGCCGCCTGGTACGGCAATACTGCTCTTCGCGGCGCGCTGACGCTCGGGGGCGATGACGGCAATGCGCTGTCAGTGACGCTGGCAGGTGTTTCGAACGGCAGCCGCGTCAATCTCGACTACCGCATGTCAGACCTTCTGGCGCTGACCGGCAACGGCACGACGACGCTGGAGGCGACGCTCGACAACGCCGTTCCGTCGATCCTCTTCGGCCAGGCGGGTCTCGATCCTCTGCCGATCGATGCAGGCGCCAACGGCCGCATGACGCTGAAGGTAACGGCGGCGGGCAACGATCCTGCCGATGCCGCGCTGACCTTCGCGACAGACCGGACGTCGTTTACGGCAAACGGCAAGGTCGATGTGCGGCCCGACACCTTCATGAACGGCAATCTCGCCGTGTCGCTCGAAAGCGCCGATCTCGATCCGTATCTGGTCATGAACGGCATCGCGCTGCCTGAGCTTGGCACCGGGCTGCCCTTTGGTCTGCAGACCAACGCGGCCATCGATCCCGATAAGGTGGTTTTCTCCGACCTCAAGGGCCATGCGGCCGACAATGAATTCTCCGGCGCGCTGACCTTCGACCGCAAGGCGGCGAAGACGACGGCAAGCGGCGCCCTTGCGCTTTCCAAGGCCGATCTCGGCTGGCTCGGCGAGGCGGTATTCGGGCAGATCAACGACCCGGCCAACGGCCAGTTGACGACGGCAGCCCTCGGCCAGCCGCTCTTCCGCGATCTCGACGTCAATCTGAAGCTCACCGCCAAGCAGTTCTGGCCAGGGCTCTTCGATACGGCTGTCAATGATTTCACCTCCGATGTCGCCTACAAGGGCGACGAGGTGCAACTCAATAACATGGCGGGCATCTGGGATGGCGGCACGCTTTCGGGCAATATGCTCTTTACCAATGCCAACGGCACGGGCTTCCTGCAGTCGCGGCTGGTGCTTGCCGATTCCGATCTTGGCGGCGTGGTCTGGCCGCGCGACGGCGCCCCTGTCGCCAACGGCAAGTTCGGCCTGTCGCTGGCGCTCGAAGCTTCGGGCAAGACGGTTTCGGACATTGCGAGTTCGCTGAACGGCTCGGGCGAAATCCGGCTCGGCGAGACCAGCGTTCGCGGGCTGAACCTCGCGATCCTGGCGCCGCTGCTGGCCGCTACCGATCCGATGCAGGACCAGATCAATGCCGGCAAGATACATCCGATCGTCGAAACGCTGCTGAACAACGGCGAGGCGAAGCTGCCGCCGCTCGGCATTCCCTTCAACGTGACTGACGGTACGCTGCGGGTCCAGAATGTCAGCGTCGCCAACGACCTGGCGCATTTGACTGCCGATGCGCAGGTCGAGCTGCCGCAGGGGCGCATCAGCGCGACGCTGGGCATCGGTCTCAATCCCGGCGCGGAGGCGCTTTCGGGTGCGGAGCCCGGCATCCGGTTGAACTTCTCCGGCCTGCTGGCTTCTCCAGGCAAGACGATGGATGTGACCGACATCACGAGCTACCTTTCGCTGCGCGCTTTTGAGCGCGAGCGGCGGCGCGTCGAGCGGCTGCAGACCAATGTGCTGGAAAAGCAGCGGCTGCGGCGTGAGGTGGCGCTCTACCGGTTCAATGACGCCCAGCGGGCTGCGGCTGCCGAGGTCGAGCGCCAGCGGAAGGCGGAAGAAGAGCGACTGAGGGCCCTTGCGCAGGAAGCCGCACAGCGCAAGGCGGTAGCCGAGGCGAAGGCGGCTGCCGAAGCGGAGGCACGCGCCAAGGCTGAGGCAGAAGCGAAGGCTAAAGCTGCTTCGGAGGCCGAGGCCGCGCGGCGGGCCGAACAGCCCTTGTCGCCCGGGCAGCTTAATTTCGATCAGTTGCCGGGCGTTCAGGCGCAGTAAGAGGGCTGGTCAGGCAGGCCGGCCTATCAGGCGTTCGCCGCGGCATTTTTCAGCCAGCACAGAACGTGCAGACGCAGCGCCGAGGAGAGGTTGCTGTCAGGCGGGCGGCCATCATCGATTTCGGATATCAGCGCCGCGAGCGGCAGGGAGCGACTTGCGGCAATCGCCTTCAACTCGGTCCAGAATTCATCTTCCAGCGAGAAACTGGTGCGGTGCCCATGCAATGTCGCCGAGTGTTTGCGGATCATCGGGCTGCTTCGTCTTCGTTGAGAAAGCGATTCAGGCAGGAATCGCATCTGTTTGATCGCTCGGGCTTTTCACCCACTGGCGATCAGGTCTCGTCGTCTTCGATACGGCCCTGATCGAGAGCCTTTTCGGCCTTCTCGTTGAGGGCGCGGGTCAATTGTTTTTCGGCCTTGGTACGGCCGTGGGAGATACGATTCTGCTCCGCCTGCTTTTCCTTCTCGGAGCGAGCCTGCTGCTTGCGGAACTGGCGTAGGTTGACGATTTCGGCGCTCATGCAGTTGCCTCCATCACGAAAAAAGGGAGGCATTCGCCTCCCTCTGCATTACTGCTTCTTGCGGAAGGAATCGAGCGAGATAACGGAGCCCGGCTTCTTCTCTTCGCCGTCGGCGGTAGGCTTTTCGTCCGCACCCTCCGTCTTGATGGCATCGACGGGATAGGCGGTGATCTCGGCCGCCGGCAGTTCCTCGCCGTCGCTCAGCGGGACGTCGAACTCCAGTTCGAAATTGACCGAGGGGTCGTAGAAGCCTCTGATGGCATTGAAGGGGATGACGAGCTTTTCCGGCACGTCGGAGAAGGACAGGCCGATCTCGAAATGGGATTCGGTGATCTTCAGTTCCCAGAACTGGTGCTGGATGACGATGGTCATCTGCTCAGGATATTTGGACTTCAGGTGCTGCGAAATGYGCACGCCGGGAGCGCCCGTGAGAAACGTGATGAAGAAGTGATGGTCGCCGGGCAGACGGCCCGTCGTTCCGACTTCGGTCAAGACCTTGCGGATGACACCGCGCAACGCGTCCTGTGCCAGAATGTCGTAGCGGATATGATCCTGCCCCATGCTTTTCCTGTCTTTCGTCGGTTTAGAAGTCTTTTCACGAACTTATATGGCACGTCCGGGCGCTTTGGGAAAGGCGCAAGCCGATTCATGCGTTCATCAAGCATACATGATTTCGTCGAAAAAGGGGAGAAGGTGAAGGCTTCTGTTGCCAGGTGCCTTCGGACCCCGCCTTACGGGGCTAACCGTAAGGGCTTAGTTCGGAATTCTCACACCGCCATTAGGCAGCGAGAGCGTATTCCTTAGCGTTGTTGTCGTTTGCAACTACACTTGTGACCCGATAACGGCGGTATCATGCCGAGCGAAAAGTCGATCTTTACACCCTTGTCGATCCTATTTCGCCCCCATCAAAAGCAGGCCTTTTCCACTCACGGAAATCCGCCTGTTTTTGGTGGAGGCGCCGGGTACCGCCCCCGGGTCCAATAGGTTTATTCCACCGCCCGTTTATCGCCATAGCCGGCCCGAAAGCCGGCAGGAGGGATATAGTGTTTTTGTGATCGCAAGGGAAGGGGATACGTCATAAAAGCGTCGCGGTTTCCCGCAGTTTTGCTTGGATATTCAGGAGAGCTCATTGGTTTTCAGCCGCTTTGCCCTTAAATTGCTGGCAAAAGGAATCGGCTGACACCATGAAGCAATATCTCGACCTCCTGAGCCATGTGATGGAAAACGGCACCGACCGCGGCGATCGTACCGGCACAGGCACGCGCTCGGTCTTCGGCCATCAGATGCGTTTCGATCTCGATGCCGGCTTTCCGGTGCTGACGACGAAGAAGCTGCATCTGCGCTCGATCATCTATGAGCTCTTGTGGTTCCTGAAGGGCGAGACCAATATTCGCTATCTGAAGGACAACGGCGTCAGCATCTGGGACGAATGGGCCGACGAAAACGGTGATCTCGGACCGGTCTATGGGGCGCAGTGGCGCTCCTGGCCGGCGCCCGATGGCGGGCATATCGATCAGATCGACAATCTCGTGAAGGGCCTCGTCAAGAATCCGAATTCGCGCCGCCATATCGTTTCGGCCTGGAATCCGGCCGAAGTGGACAATATGGCGTTGCCGCCCTGCCACTGCCTGTTCCAGTTCTATGTGGCCGACGGCAAGCTTTCCTGCCAACTTTACCAGCGTTCTGCCGATATCTTCCTCGGCGTGCCGTTCAATATCGCCTCTTATGCGCTGCTGACGATGATGGTGGCGCAGGTGACGGGGCTGAAATACGGCGAGTTCGTTCATACGCTCGGCGATACGCATCTCTACCACAACCATTTCGACCAGGCGAAGCTGCAGCTGACGCGTCAGCCGAAGCCGCTGCCCCGCATGGTGTTCAAGCGTGACGTGAAGGATATATTCGGCTTCGTCTACGAGGATTTCGAGCTCGTCGGTTATGATGCCGATGCCAGTATCAAGGCGCCGATCGCCGTCTGAAGCGTGTCGCGATCTCTCTGATCGCTTCCCACGCTTTAGACTTTTGTTTCGCATGTCGTTATCGCAAGACGGCTGCACAGTTTTGAGCGACATGCTCCAAGCCGGGAAGGCCGATGTCCGATATCCGCAAGACCATCTTCGTTGCCGTTGCGCGCAATGGCATCATCGGCCGCGACGGCGACATGCCCTGGCGGCTTTCGACCGATCTCAAGCGCTTCAAGGCGATGACAACAGGCAAGCCTGTCGTGGTCGGCCGCAAGACATTCGAGAGCTTCGGCGGCAAGCCGCTGCCGGGGCGCCAGCATGTGGTGATCTCGCGCGGCGCCGATATCGATCATGCCGACGTGCATATGGCCCGCTCGCTCGACGAAGCGATCACGATGGCCGAAGAGCTCGCTCGCAATCAGGGCGAAAACGAGATCTCCATTCTCGGCGGCGGGCAGATCTACGCGCAGGCGATGGCGCTGGCCGACCGGATGTGCGTGACGCATGTCGAGGCCGACGTGGATGGCGATACATCTTTTCCTGACATCGATCCCGCTGTCTGGGTGGCGACGGAGAGCCTTGATGTTCCGGCCGGGGAGAAGGATACCTTTCCCACCCGTTTCGTCGTTTATGAACGTCGAGACGCCTGAAAAGGAACTATTTTCCAATTATATTGACCAAGTTTCTGACACCGCGTTGAAAGCCGGTGCTGTGATACTTATAACGGTCGGATCGCATCCGCCGGCAGCCCCCACGGCGGTTGGATGTGTATGACGTAACGAACAACGAGGTTTTGATGCCCTGGAGCAATCAGAATGGCGGCGGCGGCCCTTGGGGCGGCGGCGGCGGTAATAATCAGGGACCATGGGGGCAGGGGCCGAACCGTCCACGCGGCGGTGGCGGCGGCAAGGGCGGTCCGCCCGATCTTGAAGACATTATCCGGCGCGGGCAGGATCAGCTGCGCGGCTTTATTCCGGGCGGTTTCAACGGCGGTGTCGTTGCGATCGTCGTGGCTGTCATCGCGATCTTCTGGCTTTTCCAATGTATTTACGTCGTCCAGCCGGACGAGCGCGGCGTCGAGCTGCGCTTCGGCAAGCCCAAGGAAGAAATTTCCATGCCGGGCCTGCATTTCCATTTCTGGCCGCTTGAGACCGTCGAGACGGTCAAGGTGACGGTGCAGCAGCTCAATATCGGCGCGACCACGGCTGGCTCTTCCAGCGGTCTGATGCTGTCGAGCGACAAGAGCGTCATCAACGTGCAGTTTGCTGTCTTTTATACGATCAGCGACCCGAGGGCCTATCTTTTCGGCGTCGAGAACGCGGCCGAGACGCTGCAGCAGGTTTCCGACAGCGCCATGCGCGAAGTCGTCGGCCGCCGTCCTGCACTGGACGAATTCCGCAGCAACCGCCAGCCGATCGAGACGCAGGTTCTCAACATCGTTCAGGATACGATGAACCGCTACGGCGCGGGCATCACCGTGACGGGCGTAACGATCCAGAACGTGGCGCCGCCGCGCGAAGTTGCCGACTCCTTCGAAGAAGTTCAGCGTGCCGGCCGCGACCGCGACAGCACGATCGAGGACGCCAACCACTATACGAACCAGAAGCTCGGCCAGGCGCGAGGCGATGCCGCCCGTATCCGTGAAGACGCAGCCGCCTATAAGGACCGCGTCGTCAAGGAAGCGGAAGGTGAGGCACAGCGCTTTACGGCCATCAATGACGAATATTCGAAGGCTCCCGACGTGACGCGCAAGCGCCTGTTCCTCGAAACGATGGAGCAGGTTCTGAAGAACTCCAAGAAGGTCCTGATCGACGACAAGCAGGGCGTCGTGCCCTACCTGCCGCTCAACGAGATCAACAGACCGGCTCCGGCACGGCAGGGAGGTTGAACCATGGTATCGAACAGACTTCCCGTAATCCTCATCGCGCTCGCGATCCTTCTCGCCATTCTCTATTCGTCGATCTTCGTCGTGAATGCGCGTGAACAGGCAATCGTCGTACGCTTCGGTCAGATCCAGTCGGTGAAGACCGAGCCTGGTCTCTATTTCAAGCTGCCGTTCGGCTTCATGGATGCCGACCGCGTACAGTTTGTGGAGAAGCGCGCCCTGCGGCTCGACCTCGATAATATCCGCGTTCAGGTTCAGGACGGCCAGACCTTCGATGTCGATGCCTTCGTGATCTACAACATCGCGGATGTGCGCCGTTTCCGTGAAACGGTGTCAGGCGACCGCGACGCTGCCGAGGCACGGCTGCGCGCGCAGCTCGATTCCTCGCTTCGCCGTGTCTACGGTCTGCGTGACTACAACGCAGCGCTTTCGGAAGAGCGCGTGGCGATGATGCTCGAAATCCGCGACGATCTTCGCACGGATGCCGAAAATCTCGGCCTGCATATCGATGACGTCCGTATCCGTCGGACGGATCTTTCGCCGGAAGTGGCTCCGAACACCTACAACGCCATGCGCTCCGAGCGTCTGGCCGAAGCAGAGCGCATCCGCGCCGAAGGTAATGAAGAGGGCCAGCGCCGCCGGGCTATCGCCGACCGCCAGGTCGTCGAGCTCACCGCCGACGCGCAACGCGATTCGGAAATCCTACGCGGTCAGGGTGACGCGGACCGTAACCGGATCTTCGCTGAATCCTTCGGCAAGGACCCGGCCTTCTTCGAGTTCTATCGCTCGATGGCCGCCTATTCCACGGCACTTTCCTCGCAGGATACGACGCTGGTGCTTTCGCCGAGCTCGCAGTTCTTCCGCTACTTCGAGAATGCTGACGGCAGCCAGCCCGCTGGACCGGGCCAGACCGGTGGCCTCTTGCCGCCCGCAGCCGCGCAGCCGGCCGCTCCGGCACAGCCGGCGAACTGACGACAGACGGAATGCAGGACCTCCTCACCGGGCTTGCATTCTTCCTCATCATCGAGGGGCTGGTCTACGCACTGGCCCCTCGTTTTCTTGTCGAGATGGCGAAGCTTCTTCCTACCGTGCCCGAACGACAACTCAGGGTCTTCGGGCTTGCTGCGATGGCGCTCGGCGTCGGCTGTGTCTGGCTTTTACGAGGCTAAGTCATATTCGCACGGGGATTTCTCGAAAAGGTGATTTCGCCCTCCATCATTCCGCCTTATGCTGATGGTGTATGTGCGCTTTATCCCCAGACGAGGAAGCTTGATGGCCCCCACGACTCGCTCGCCCTTCAGACGAACGCTCGCGCTTTTGGCCGGCACTGCCCTCCTGGCAAATGTCGGTGCAGGCGGTGTTGCGCATGCGCAAACCGCCCCGGCGCCCGCTGTACCTGAACAGGCAGCGCCCGCGGCACCTCAGCCCGCGCCCATCTCACCGGCTGCAGTTGCGCCCGCGGCTCCGCCGATGCAGATGACGGCTCCGGGCAGCGGACCGGCTTCCGTCGCGGATCTTGCCGAAGGGCTGCTCGATGCCGTGGTCAATATCTCGACCTCGCAGAACGTGAAGGATGACGAGGGCGCAGGCCCCGCACCGCGCGCCCCCGACGGCTCGCCCTTCCAGGAATTCTTCAACGACTTCTTCAACAAGAAGCAGGGCAATCGCGGCCCCAACCACAATGTCAGCTCGCTCGGCTCCGGCTTCGTGATCGATCCCTCGGGCTATATCGTCACGAACAACCACGTGATCGAGGGCGCCGACGATATCGAGATCAATTTTGCCAACGGCTCCAAGCTCAAGGCCAAGCTGATCGGCACCGATACCAAGACCGACCTTTCCGTGCTGAAGGTGGAGCCGAAGCAACCGTTGAAATCCGTCAAGTTCGGCGATTCCAGCACGATGCGCATCGGTGACTGGGTGATGGCGATCGGCAACCCGTTCGGCTTCGGCGGATCGGTGACGGTCGGCATCATTTCGGGCCGCGGCCGCAACATCAATGCCGGTCCCTACGACAACTTCATCCAGACGGATGCGGCGATCAACAAGGGCAATTCCGGCGGTCCGCTCTTCAACATGAAGGGCGAGGTGATCGGCATCAATACCGCAATCATCTCTCCGTCGGGCGGCTCGATCGGCATCGGCTTCTCCGTGCCGTCGGAGCTTGCTTCCGGCGTCGTCGATCAGCTTCGCGAATATGGCGAGACGCGGCGCGGCTGGCTTGGCGTGCGCATCCAGCCTGTCACCGACGAAGTGGCCGACAGTCTCGGCCTCGACAGCGCCAGGGGCGCGCTGGTCGCGGGTGTCATCAAAGGCGGGCCGGTCGATGACGGCTCGATCAAGGCAGGTGACGTCATCCTGAAATTCGACGGCAAGACCGTAAGCGAGATGCGCGATCTGCCGCGCGTGGTGGCCGAAAGTTCTGTCGGCAAGCAGGTCGACGTAGTGGTGCTGCGCGACGGCAAGGAGCAGACCGTCAAAGTGACGCTCGGCCGTCTCGAGGACAGCGACCAGGCGGCGGCTGCCGACAATTCGACTGATGACGGCGTCATCAATCCTGATCCCGGCGAAAACAACGATATGGACGAACCGAATCAGGATGGCGATCAGGGGCAGGCCGCACCTGACGGGCAGGATCCGCAGCAACAGGATCAGAGCCAAGGACAAGGAACGGGCCAGGGACAAGGAATGGGCCAGGATCAGGCAACGCCCGGTCAGGCCGCTCCCAAGCACGTGCTCGGCCTGTCGCTCTCGCTGCTCAGCCCCGAGACCCGCAAGACCTTCGGCATTGCCGAGAGCGTCGACGGCGTTGTCGTGACAGAGGTGGCACCGGGGTCGGCAGCCGCGGAAAAGGGCCTGAAGCCCGGCGACGTGATCGTCGAGGTCGCCCAGGAATTCATGAAGTCGCCGGATGCTGTCGCCAGCAAGGTGCAGACTTTGAAGCAGGAAGGCCGGCGCAATGCGCAAATGATGGTCGCTGCCGCGAATGGCGACCTGCGGTTCGTTGCGGTGCCGATGGAGTAGGGTCGTCGAATACAGATCCGAAAATCAAAAAAAGGAGCGGTTAGCCGCTCCTTTTCAATGTTAGCGATGCATCGTGAGGCTCAGGCCGTCACGAAATCCGTCTTCCGGTATCCCTGGATATAGAGCAGCGCCGTCAGGTCGCCGTGGTTGATACGCATGTCGGCTTCGGCGGCGACGGCGGGCTTGGCGTGCAGAGCGACGCCGGAACCGGCCAGATGCAGCATGCCGAGGTCGTTGGCGCCGTCGCCAACGGCGATGGCGTCTTCAGGGGAGATGCCGAGGCGGGCGGCGATGTCGTTGAGGGCGTCGACCTTCGCCTGCTTGCCGAGGATCGGCTCGGCGACGTGACCGGACAGGAAGCCGCCTTCCTCCAGCAGGATATTGGCACGGTTTTCGTCGAAGCCGAGCGTGGCGGCGATGCGGCTCGTGAAGACGGTGAAGCCGCCGGAGACGAGGGCGGTATAATAGCCTTTCGCCTTCATCGTGGCGATCAGTTCGGGGCCGCCTGGTGTCAGCGTGATGCGCTTTTCAATGACTTCGTCGACGACAGAGATCGGCAGACGCTTTAGCAGGGCGACGCGTTCGCGTAATGCGGGCTCGAAGGCGATTTCGCCGTTCATGGCGCGGGCGGTAATCGTCGCGACCTTATCCTTGAGGCCGACTTCGGCGGCGAGTTCGTCTATGCATTCCTGGCCGATCATCGTCGAATCCATATCGGCGATCAGCAGCTTCTTGCGGCGGGTTTCCTGTTGCTGGATGACCAGGTCGATCGGGCTGCCGGCGATGGCGGCGAGCAGGTTGGCCTCGGCTGCCTGCCTGTCGCTGCCGTCTGCGAGTACGATATCGCAGGCAATGCCATCCGCCAGCCAATAGAGCCCGGACGCCTTGACAGCACCGGCGGCGCGCTCGGCGATCTCAGGCGAAAGAACGGGGTTTGACGGATTGGCAACAAGCGTGGCAACGAGGGCCATGATGGAAAACCTTCTGAGCACTGTGAACGCGATCCTGATAACCGGGCCGACCGCCAGCGGCAAGTCCGCGCTTGCCGTTGACCTCGCCAAACGCCATGGCGGCGTGGTGATCAATGCCGACAGCATGCAGGTCTATGACACATTGCGGGTGCTGACGGCGCGCCCTTCGCAGGAGGATATGGAGGGCGTTCCCCACCATCTCTACGGCCATGTGCCGGCAGGTCAGGCCTATTCGACGGGCGCCTGGCTGCGGGACGTGACGGCGCTCTTGCCGCGCATTCGCGCCGAAGAAAAGCTGCCGGTCTTCGTCGGTGGCACGGGGCTCTATTTCAAGGCGCTGACGGGCGGCCTTTCGGAAATGCCTGTCATCCCGGACGAAATACGTCAACGGCTGCGGGCGCGGCTGATCGAGGAGGGGGCGGAGGGTCTGCATGCGGAACTTGTGAAAGCTGATCCTGCAGTTGCTAAAAGCCTGAACGTGCAGGACGGGCAGAGGATCGTGCGGGCGATGGAGGTTTTCGAGGCAACGGGTCAGTCGATCGCCGAATTTCAGGGTCAGGCGGGGCTTCAGATCATCGATCCCGATACGGCACGCAAGATCGTCGTGCTGCCGGATCGTGCCCTGCTGCATCAGCGCATCAACGGGCGCTTCGAGCGGATGCTGGAGCAGGGGGCGGAGGATGAGGTGAAGGCCCTRCTGGCGTTGGATATTCCCGCCGAGATGCCGGTCATGAAGGCAATTGGCGTGTCGCAGATCGCAGCGATGCTGCGCGGCGAGATGAACCGTGGCGAAGTGATCGAGCGTGGTGCGGCCGCCACCCGGCAATATGCCAAGCGGCAGATGACCTGGTTCCGCAATCAGATGGACGAAAGCTGGGAGCGGGTTTCGCCTTAGGACGTCCGTTGGATCTACGCATCCTTCACGCCCGCAAAACGGCTAGAATGATCCTCGAATCATAACTGGCGGAGCTATGGGGGCCTGCATGAACAATTTTCTCGCCAAGACGCTTTCTTCTATCAACGCCTTGATCGCCATCATCATTCTCGCGTTTTCCACGCTTTCGGGCGCGACCGCTGCTGCGGCGCAGGGCGGATCGGGCATGTTCATCGTCGGAGCAATTCTCGGCGCCATCGGCGGCATCGTGGTCGCGGCGCTGATCTGCGGCACCATCGCCTTCCTGGCGCTGATCGAGCGCCATCTCTCCGAAATCGCAGCGGCAACGCGCCAGCCGCGCCCGTAAGCAGCACTCAATCCTTGTTGTAAAGGCTGCTCAGCGGCTTCTTCAGGATGCTTTCGCGCAGCGACATTCCCGGATCGCGACGCGGCGACGAGGCCTGTTCGCCGAAGGCCGGCTTCGGCTGCTCGTCGCGTCGCATTTCCCGGCGCAGCGCTTCCAGGCGCGCGTCGATTGAGCTCTGCGGCGAAAGAGGCGGGGTCTCAGGGTGTGGCGCGCGGTTCTGTGGCAGCAATGCCGGGCGATAGGGTTCGAGCGGCGGCTCTGCTGCTGATTGAGCGGCATAGGGCTGATCGGCGGCCTTGTCAGCGAAATCCTCTTCCGGCTCGTAATCCGCCAGCGCGGAGCTGTAGTTCTGCTGGAAGGTGGAGATATCAGGGCCTGATGTGATCGCCCGCATGCGGGTTACGATGCGACGCAGGTCGACGGTATCGGGATCTTCCTCGGCATGTACGCTGGTGGCGCTATGGGCCTTCGGCAACAGGCTTTCGTCGACGCGCAGGAAGCGCATGCGCATCGGCACGCGGATTGCCTCGCCGAAGGCGATCGCCTCGCCGTTGCCGATCGAGGAGATAAAGCTCGTCGTCGATATGGAGGAATTGGGGATTGCCGAGCGGATGATTTCCTGGTCGCGGTCGTTGGCAAGGCGCATGGCAAAGAGCGTCGAGCACTGCGACAGGATCGTCTGGTCGAGTTCGCCGGGGCGCTGGGTGATGATGCCGAGCGAGACACCGTATTTGCGGCCTTCCTTGGCGATGCGCGCGATGGCCTGCCGCGTCGGGACGAAGCCGAGGTTCGGGTCTGAGGGTATGTAACGGTGCGCCTCTTCGCAGACGACCAGCATGTGAATGGCGCCTTCGCTCCAGAGCGCGATTTCGAAGGCCATGCGGCAAAGCACCGAGGCGACGGAATTGACGACTTCGGAGGGAATGCCGGCGAGCTGGAAGGTGCAGATCGGCCTGTTGTCGCCGGGGATGCGGAAGATCTGCGCAATGGTCTCCGTGATCGTGTCGCTGATCGTATTGTTGGAGAACATGAAGTGATAGCGAGGATCGTTGATCGCGGCGATGATGCGCATCTTCAGCGAGCGCAGGAAGGGCTTTTCGGCGCGGCCTTCCAGCCTGCCGATGCGCTCATCGATCAGAGCCAGGAGATCGGCGATGCGGTAGGGCACCGGCGTATCGGCAGTGATCGAGCTTTTTTCCGTCTGCCGGCGCACCAGCGAGCTGTCACTGCCGCGGAAGGCGCGCTTGGCCTCTGGCAGGATATCGCGAAGCATATCGAGTTCTTCGGGCACCGGCGGGCGGCCGCGGAAGACCACCTCGGCGAATTCTTCGAGCCGCATCAGCCAGAAGGGCAGGTCGAGCGTGTCGGTATCGATGGTGACGGCGTGCTTCGGAAAGGCGGCGGCAAATTCGTTGTGCGGATCGAGGATCAGTACGCGCAGCTTCGGATCGGCCTCGATTGCCTTGTGCAGCAGCAGCGAGACAGCGGTCGATTTGCCGACGCCGGTCGAGCCGACGACGGCAAAGTGCTTCGACAGCATCGAGGGAACGTGGATCGCCGCGTCGATGCTTTCATCCTGCGTCAGGTTGCCGATGACGGCGGTAGCGCCCTTGCCGGCATCATAGATCCGCATCAGGTCGGCGGCGCGGATGCGGTGAGCGATGGCGCCGAGATAGGGATATTGGGAAATGCCGGTCGAGAATTCCTCGCGGCCATCTTCCTCGACGCGCACTTCGCCGAGCAGTTCCGTCTCGATGCGGAAGACATTGTCCTGCCCTTCGCCCCAGCCCTGGCTGCCAGTATTCATGGAGAAGACGAGGGCGACGACACGATTGCGGCCGACGGTGATGGAGATCAGCCGGCCGACCGACCATAATTCGGTAAGATCGGTGCCGCCGGCTTCCGCCACAGCGGCGATGGTGGCGCGCGACCCGCTGCATGCAACGACACGCCCGAGAAATCGATTCCCCGGCGCAAGGCTATCGCGGCGATCCTGTTCGCCTGCTTTGCCTGTCGTCATCATGTCGTTGTTGAGCAAAGGGTTACTCCCTGCATTAACGCACAGGATATAATCCATCCTTTAATAAATCCTTCAGCCCGGGATCTGGACGGGCGAGACGGTCGACTGGCCCCTGTTTTTTTATTGCGGAATGCGTTGACGCTGCGAAATTTTCTGTCTATCAATTCCGCCCATGGCAATTTCGAACGTTCTTATCGTGGTGGGCAAGCGCATGGGCAGGATGGTGTAACCATCCGGCGGTAGCCACCCATGCGCAAGACGAAGGCTCCTCAGGGGCCTTTTTTTATGCCCGGAATTCGGGCCTCCGGCCACGAAACTCAAATCTCCAGCATCAAACGGAACAGACACATGGCGAGCACGGATAATCAGGCGACAGACAACAGGATGACGGGAGCGGAGATCGTTCTCCGCGCACTGAAGGACAATGGCGTCGAGCATCTCTTCGGTTATCCCGGCGGCGCGGTTCTGCCGATCTATGACGAGATCTTCCAGCAGGAGGACATCAAGCATATCCTCGTGCGCCACGAGCAGGGTGCCGGCCATGCGGCCGAAGGTTATGCCCGCTCCACCGGCAAGGTCGGCGTCATGCTGGTCACGTCAGGTCCAGGCGCCACCAATGCCGTCACGCCGCTGCAGGATGCGCTGATGGATTCCATTCCGCTCGTCTGCCTGACGGGGCAGGTTCCGACACCGCTCATCGGCTCGGACGCGTTCCAGGAATGCGACACGGTCGGCATCACGCGCCCCTGCACCAAGCACAACTGGCTGGTCAAGGATGTCAACCAACTCGCCGCCGTCATCCACGAAGCTTTCCGCATTGCCCAGTCCGGCCGTCCGGGTCCCGTCGTCGTCGACATTCCGAAGGACGTGCAGTTTGCCACCGGCACCTATACACCGCCGGCCGATCATGCGATCCAGAAGAGCTACCAGCCGAAGATCCAGGGCGATATCAACCAGATCCAGGCGGCAATCGAGCTGATGGCGAATGCACGCAAGCCGGTCTTCTATACGGGCGGCGGCGTCATCAATTCCGGCCCGGAAGCTTCCCGCATGCTGCGCGAGCTGGTCGAGCTCACCGATTTCCCGATCACCTCGACGCTGATGGGGCTCGGCGCCTATCCGGCCTCCGGCAAGAACTGGCTGAAGATGCTCGGCATGCACGGCTCCTACGAAGCCAACATGGCAATGCATGATTGCGACGTCATGGTCTGCATCGGCGCGCGTTTTGACGACCGCATCACCGGCCGCCTGAACGCCTTCTCACCGAATTCGAAGAAGATCCATATCGATATCGATCCGTCCTCGATCAACAAGAATGTCCGTGTCGATGTCGGCATCCGCGGCGATGTCGGCCATATCCTGGAAGACATGATCCGCCTGTGGCGGGCACTGCCGAAGAAGCCGGAGAAGAGCCGTCTCGACGCATGGTGGGGCGATATCGCCCGCTGGCGCGCCCGCAATTCCTTTGCCTATACGATGAGCAAGGACGTGATCATGCCGCAATATGCGCTGGAACGTCTCTTCGCCCTGACCAAGGATCGCGACACCTACATCACGACCGAAGTCGGCCAGCACCAGATGTGGGCAGCCCAGTTCTTCGGCTTCGAGCAGCCGAACCGCTGGATGACCTCGGGTGGCCTGGGCACGATGGGTTACGGCCTGCCGGCAGCGCTCGGTGTGCAGATCGCCCATCCGGAAAGCCTGGTCATCGATATTGCCGGCGATGCCTCGATCCAGATGTGCATCCAGGAAATGTCGGCGGCGATCCAGCACGATGCGCCGATCAAGATCTTCATCATGAACAACCAGTACATGGGTATGGTGCGCCAGTGGCAACAACTGCTGCACGGCAATCGTCTCTCCAATTCCTATACGGAAGCGATGCCCGACTTTGTGAAGCTCGCAGAAGCCTATGGCGCCGTCGGCTTGCGTTGCGAGAAGCCTGATGACCTCGATGCGACCATCCAGGAGATGATCGACGTCAAGAAGCCTGTTATCTTCGATTGCCGCGTTGCCAATCTCGCCAATTGCTTCCCGATGATCCCCTCGGGCAAGGCACATAATGAAATGCTGCTGCCGGACGAAGCCACGGACGAAGCGGTCGCCAACGCGATCGACGCCAAGGGCCGTCAGCTCGTCTAAGAAGAAGTCAGAGGAACCTCAGGATCATGAACGCACACCTTCAACCCACCGGCTCTGCCTACTTCATCTCTCCGGAAACGGCAGCCATCGAGAGCCACACGCTCTCGGTGCTGGTCGATAACGAGCCAGGCGTGCTTGCGCGCGTCATCGGCCTGTTCTCCGGCCGCGGCTACAATATCGAAAGCCTCACGGTTTCGGAAACGGAACATCAGGCGCATCTGTCGCGCATCACCGTCGTCACCCGCGGCACGCCGCAGGTGCTGGAACAGATCAAGGCGCAGCTCGAGCGCATCGTGCCCGTCCACCGCGTGGTGGACCTGACGGTTCGCGCCCGCGAACTCGGCCAGGAGCGGCCGATCGAGCGTGAAGTGGCGCTGCTCAAGGTGGTCGGCAGCGGCGAGACCCGCGCCGAGACGCTGCGCCTTGCCGATGCCTTCCATGCCAAGGTGGTGGATGCGACGGTGGATCACTTCATCCTGGAGATCACCGGCAAATCCTCGAAGATCGACCAGTTCGTAGCGATCATGAAGCCGCTCGGCCTCATCGAGGTCTGCCGCACCGGCATTGCTGCGATGAACCGCGGCGGGCAGGGCATGTAAAGAGACAGCCCGGGCATGTAAGGGTTACAGCCCGAGCAGATAATCGTCTGCTTTAGAAAAGCCATTCACGCCGCTGGAGGTCAGAGCATCTCCAGCGGCGTTTTCTTTGCCGGGGGCGGGAAGGCGGCGTCGAGGGCTTCCCAGTCCTCGTCGGTGATGTCGAGGGAGACGCAATCACGGTTTTCGCGGCCGCGCTCGATAGTGGAGGTCTTCGGAATGACGAAGACGCCGTCGCGTTCGAGCAGAAAGGCCAGCGCCAGCTGCGCCGGGGTCGCCTGATTGGCCTTGGCGATGCGGATCAGCTCCGGATGATGCAGGATGCGGCCCTGTTCGATGGGCGAATAGGCCATGATCGGAATGTTGCGGCTCTGGCACCAGGGCAGGAGATCATATTCGATACCGCGCCGGGCGAGATTGTAGAGCACCTGATTGGCGGCGACATTCCGCCCGCCGGGAACGGAGAGCAGCTCCTCCATGTCGTCGGTATCGAAGTTGGAAACACCCCAGGCGCGGATTTTCCCGGCCGCTTTCAGCGTCTCGAAGGCTTCGACGGTTTCGGTGAGCGGATAGTTGCCGCGCCAATGCAGCAGGTAAAGGTCGATGCGGTCGGTGCCGAGGCGTTCGAGGCTGCTTTCGCAGGCATCGATCGTGCCCGTGCGGCTGGCATTCCAGGGATACACCTTGCTGACGATGAAGGTTTCGTCGCGGCGCCCCTTGATCGCCTGTCCGACGATTTCTTCTGCGCCGCCGTCTCCGTACATTTCAGCGGTATCGATCATCGCCATGCCGAGGTCGAGGCCGGCCTTGAGGCTGTCGATCTCTTCCTTCGCATGGCCGGCATCCTCGCCCATGCCCCATGTGCCCTGGCCGAGCGAGGGGACTTCGGTGCCATCGGCAAAAGTGATGGTGGGGATCGGGTCGTTCATGGCAGCCTGTCCTTTGAGTGCTCAGTAGACTATCAGGTAATCCTGTCACCATGACAATCATGTTATGGTGTCAAGGGTTTAGGGCAGTTATGCTGACCTAATTGCAATAAGCCGCATGGGCTTGAACATGTGCGGCACTGGGAGGGTTTCATGCCGCTGGATACGTTTCTGGCACTCCTGCTCTTTGCTTTCACGACCTCGATCACGCCGGGGCCGAACAATATGATGCTGTTTGCCTCGGGTGTGAATTTCGGTTTCCGCCGGACCATCCCGCATATGTTCGGCATCGGGGCTGGTTTCCTGTCGCTGCTGCTTGGCGTTGGCCTGGGGCTCGGGGCGCTGCTGCATACGGTGCCGGCGATCTATACCGCGCTGAAATTTGCCGGCGGCGCCTATCTCGTCTGGATCGCCTGGAAGATCGCGACCTCGCGGTCGCTGAGCGAAGGCAAGAGCGGCGTGAAGCCGATGTCCTTCCTCGGCGCTGCGGCCTTTCAGTGGGTCAACCCGAAAGCCTGGGTGATGGCGGTGACGGCCATGGCGACATACACCAATCCAGAGCTTTATATGATCAGCGTGCTGCTTGTCGGCCTCGCCTTTGCGGCGGTCAACGTGCCCTCCGTCTCCACCTGGGCAGGCTTCGGCTCGGCGCTCAGGGAATGGCTTTCCGATCCAGTGCGGCTGAAATGGTTCAATATCACGATGGCGGTGCTGCTCGTGCTCAGCCTCTGGCCGATGCTAAAATAGCGTCGGTTTCGCCAACATCAGCCAGAGAATGCCGAGCACCGCGAAGAAGGCCGGAAAGCCGAAGGCGAACCAGATGCGGTAAAGGCTGAAATAGGCTGGCGGCAGTGCAGCGGCTGATGCTGCTGCGGCGCGCGCGAGATTGCGCAGCCGGATCTGGATCCAGACGACCGGCAGCCAGAAGATGCCGGTCACGACATAGAGAACCAGCGACAGCGCGATCCAGCTTTCCGTCAGCTCCCAGCCGATGATGCGGGCGAGAAGATAGCCTGTCACCGGCTGGAGAATGGCAGCTGTGGCGGTAAAGATCGTATCGGCGATGACGACGGTGCCGGCGACATGGGCGATCAGCACGGGATTGCGGGTGCGGTGCGCCATGACCATGAAGAAGGCGATGCCGGCGCCGGTGCCGAAGAGCACGGTCGCGCCGACCACATGGGCAAGCAGCAGCAGTTCGGCAAGCATCAACGTTCATCCAGGATGGCGAGTGCCGCAAACGTCAGGAGCAGCGAAGGCAGTACCTTGACGAGCGGGCCGAGCGGATCGCGCCAGAGAGCCGGTTCCAGGGCCGTAGCGCCCAAGAGGTAGGCAAGCGAGACGGCGAGCATGCCGAGAAGGGCGCGGCGGGCGAAGGGACGGACGAGCACGGTAGCACCGAGCGCCATATCGATCAGGCAGGTGAGGACCGTCAGCGCGATGGCTGCACCTGCCGGCATGAAGGGCAGGAAATGGGCGCTTGCCTGCTGCGGCGCCAGAAGCGGGATGAGGCCCGACAGCAGCCAGAAGAGCGACAGGCCTGATATGACGGGTGCTTTCAGGAGATAGAGGCGGGCAAACCAGAGGTCCTGAACGCCGGAGGGATTGGCAGCAAGTGTCTCGGCGGCCGAGAGTGCCGGAAGGCCTGACGGCGTCGGGCGATCCATGCTGACACCTTCGGACATGACGGTCATGGCGGTGGAGCGCAAAGGCGAGCGCCAGCCGAGATGGCCGGCGATATCGGCAAGCCACGTCACCGGTCGCGCGAGAACAGGCGGGATGGAAAGGACCGGTGCGTCCGGGAGGCCGAGCCAGGCGCGGTGCAGTTTTACGAGGCTCGCGAGCGTGTGCCGCTCCTCTGCCGCCAGGTCGATATCGCTGCGGGAGGGAAGCGTGCCTGAGATTGCGGCCGAAACGGCGGCGGCGACATCTTCGCTCGCGACGGTTTCGACCGGGCGGTCGGCGTGGATGAGCGGCAGGACGAGGGGGAACGCCGCGAGGGAGCGCAGGAGCGCCGTGCCGCCATGGGCATTGCGGCCGAGGACGAGGGAAGGGCGCAGGATCACGTAAGGCAAGCCGGATGACGCCAGGGCCGTATCGGCTGCGCGCTTGGTCGCGAGGAAGGGCAGGTTGCTGCCGGCGCCATCAGTGCGCGCAGAAATCTGGACGACGAGTGTCGAGGTCGGCTTTGCCGCAGCATAGAGGGCGAGCATGGCCTGCGTCTGTGTCGCCGAGAGATCGTCGCTAAGGCCATCCTGCAATGCGCCGGCGCAATTGACGACGGCATGCTGTCCTTCGAGGATATCGCGCCAATCGTCAGGACGCGTCATGTCGGAAAGGTCGGCGCGGCGCCACCGGATCAGCGGCTGCTTGAGTGCGGCGCGGGCGGCATTGCGTCCGAGACCGGTGACGACATGACCCTCCGCGGAGAGACGTGCCGCGACGACCGAGCCGATAAAACCTGTAGCGCCGAGAATCAGGATGTTCATGCTGCGAACCTAGCGCAAAAAGTTTAAGGTCTCGGAAGGGCTTGGCTCAGCCTCAGCAAGTGCTAAAACGGACGGCACAATCCGGGAGGGCTTCGATTTGCACGATCACGACGACGATCATCAGCACGATCACGATCATGGGCACGATCATGGCCACCACCACGATCATGACAACCATTATTCGGATATGCAGGCGCGCGTGAAAGCGCTGGAAACGCTGCTGACAGAGAAAGGGCTGATCGACCCTGCGGCGATCGATGCGATTGTCGAGACCTATGAGACGAAGGTCGGCCCGCGCAATGGCGCGCGTGTCGTTGCGAAAGCCTGGAGCGATCCGGATTTTGCTGAATGGCTTAAGCGGGATGCAACGGCGGCGATTGCGAGTCTCGGCTATACGGGCCGGCAGGGCGAGCATATGCGCGCCGTGTTCAATACATCAGACACCCATAATCTCGTAGTCTGCACGCTTTGCTCCTGCTATCCGTGGTCGGTGCTCGGCCTGCCGCCAGTCTGGTACAAGGCGCCGGCCTATCGTTCACGCGCTGTCATCGATCCGCGTGGTGTGCTTGCCGAATTCGGGCTGACGCTGCCCGAAGGCAAGAAGGTCCGCGTCTGGGATTCGACGGCGGAACTGCGCTATCTCGTCATTCMCGAGCGGCCGGAGAGCACCGAAGGCATGGACGAAGAGGCACTTGCCGATCTCGTCAGCCGTGATGCGATGATCGGCACGGCGGCTGCCGGCACAAGGGTGCTGACGTGAACGGCCCGCACGATCTCGGCGGGCAGATGGGCTTCGGGCCTGTCGCGCCAGAAAAGAACGAACCCTATTTCCACGCTGAATGGGAAAAGCGGGCGCTCGGGATCACGCTCTCCTGCGGCGCGTTTGGCGCCTGGACGATCGATGAGAGCCGGCACGCGCGGGAAAACATTCCGCCGGCTGATTATCTCGCGGCGAGCTATTACGAGGTCTGGATCCGTGGCATCGACACGCTCCTGGAGCGGCATGGTTTTGCGACGCGTGAGGAGCTGTTGTCAGGCCATAAGCTGCAGGACGGCACTGTGCCGAAGCGCGTGCTGAAAGCCGATATGGTATCGGGTGCGCTCGCCAAGGGCGGCCCTTGCGACCGGCCGGTCGACAGCGCGCCGCTCTTCGTCGTCGGCGAAAAGGTGAAGACGAAGAATTTCAATCCAGCGACCCATACGCGGCTGCCGCGTTACGCACGCGCCAAGACCGGCATCATCGAGGCGGTGCAGGGTTCCTTCGTGTTTCCCGATGACAATGCGCATGGCAAAGGCGAGAATCCGCAATGGCTCTATACTGTCGTCTTCGACGGGGCTGAAATCTGGGGCGAGGGTGCGGACCCGTCGCTGACCGTCTCCATCGATGCTTGGGAGAGCTATCTTGAGCGTGTGTGAGGCG
This sequence comes from Rhizobium sp. P1_E6, assembly GCF_056405875.1. Lineage (NCBI taxonomy): Bacteria > Pseudomonadati > Pseudomonadota > Alphaproteobacteria > Hyphomicrobiales > Rhizobiaceae > Rhizobium > Rhizobium sp. P1_E6. The sequence goes on from NZ_JBFUBG010000001.1 coordinate 132,400, forward strand.
CCCTCTCAACTGGCGCAATCGCCCGGCCTGCCCAAGTCGCCGGAGGGTGATCCCGTCTTCCCGGAGCCCTGGGCGGCGGAAGCTTTCGCCATGACTGTGCATCTGCATGCGAAGGGGCTGTTTGCCTGGAGCGAGTGGGCGCAAACGCTGTCGAGGGAATTGCACAAGCCTGGCCGCGCCGAAGATGGCAGCGATTATTTCGACTGCTGGGTGGCAGCCCTTTGCGAGCTGTTGGTCAGCCGAGGCGTGGCCGAGGCTTCCGTCATTCTCGACCTGCAGAAGAGCTGGCAGCGGGCGGCGGAAGCGACACCGCACGGCAAGCCGATCGAGCTCGCCAACGATCCGCTGCGCTGAGATCACGCACTGTCCTGAGGCTGTCGATGACACCTGTCGACGGGCACACGCTGAAGTTTTATATTTATGCAACGATTCATTGCGATGATGCGATCGAAAACCCATCTGATTCACACTCAGGCATGACGCCCGGTCAAACATGCGCATGGTTCCCATGACGGTCGAACAAATGCGGTCGAGGACCATGCATGACTTCGATTTCATCGACCAATGAAGCGGCTTTGCTGATCCTTCAGCAGACAGTTTCCCCTGTTAATTCCAGCGAAGCCAAAAAATCGGACGGCGACAATCTCGTTGCGATTGCCCATGGTCAGCCAACCAGACAGACATCGGGGATGACCCCGCAGCCGACCGCGGCACAATCCAAGATTTCGGAATCCTTGTTCAGCGTGAACGACCGAAGCGTTACCCAGATGAAGCTCGATCTGATCGACCGCGCGGGCGAGGCGCTGGGCGTGAAAAAGAGCGATTATGCGTCGATGGACGAGTTTGTCGCCGCGACGAAAAAGGCTTTTTCAGATCTCAAGAGCAAGCCGGACGGGCAGCAGGCCATTGCGAAGATCGAGCGTGATCTCGGTCTGGACAAGCTCGGTATCTCACTGGACGACCTGATCAAAAGTGCTGGTGATCCCGATAAAAACGACAAGGTCACGCAGGCATTGAAGAAGCAACTCGGCGAGGACGCTGAGGGTGGATCCGTCCTTCGCCAGGACGAAATCGGCCGCTACCAGATCGTCGCCGCCTGATCGAATGGCTTGCGCTGCAGTTCCCGCTTCACGACGGGAACTGCCGATAACATTCCTCGGCCACCTTGCGCAGCATGTCGCGGGAGATTTCGCCTGTTACCGCATAGCCGAGTTCGCCATCGATCCAGTAAAAGGTCTCGACATCCTTGGTGGAGGCGAAGCGGAAGCTCGTCGTCCTGTTTTCCTTGTTGCGGCCGACGATAACGGTCAGGCGTTCGCCGCCTTGATCCTCGTACATGAACATGGCGCCCGGCCTGTTATCGACCGGCAGCAGGCGGCCGCCGACGAGGTGGAAGCCGAGAGATTTGAGGTCCGGCACCTTGAGATCGGGGATTGCCAGGCGCTTGCCGAGCCAGGTGGCCAGATGCGCTTCCTCATTGGCGAAGACCTCGACCGGGTGGCGTACTTCGTTTGCATAGACGAGGAAGGCGGTTTCGGCCTGCTTCGGCAGGGTTTCGGATTCGGCAAGCTGCAGCGGCGGGCGTTCGAAGAGCGGGGGGATGAAGCGATCGCTGACCGCGCCGAGTGCGAAGAGCATGATAGCGGCAGCGGCGAGCGCGCTGCGGGCCTTCCAGGGGGATGCCGGCTCTGCTGGCGTCAGCAGCTGGAGATCGTTGTCGCGGCTCTTCTCGTAGCCTGCGAAAAGCGATTTGATGCCGGCATTCTGCGTCTGCCAGGCGGCCACCTTCGCGGCCTCTTCGGGATTGTCGGCGAGATAGGCTTCCACGCGGGCGCGGGCGGTCTCCGGCAATTGCCCGTCGGCAAAGGCATGCAGGTCCGCTTCGGTGACGGTGGGGTTGGTCTCGTTCATTTCGGTCTCCGAAGCGTAATCACATTATCGGCTTTCATATGTTCGCTCATGCGCTGGCGGGCGCGCGACAGGCGCGACATGACGGTTCCGATCGGGATATCCAGCATGGCGGCCACTTCGCTGTAGCTGTAGCCCTCGATGACGACGAGCATCAGCACGGCACGGTATTCTTCCGACAGGCTGTCGAGGGCCTGTTCCAGCCGCAGGCGCTCCAGCGGGTCTGCCTGGGCGTTGGGACTTGCCATCTCTTCAGCGGCATCGAGTTCGACCAGCCGGTCGCGGGGGCTTGCGCGGCGGGTGTTGCGGTAGAGGTTGGTCATGGTCGTCAGCACCCAGCCGCGCAGGTTGATGCCGCGCCACTGGCCGCGCCGGGCCAGAACCTTTTCCACGCAATCCTGGAGCAGATCCTCGCCCTCGGCATCCGAGCGGGTGAGGCTGCGGGAATAGCGGCGGAGCGAGGGAAGGAGGGCCAGGATCTGGCCCTCGAACGTATCGGGTGGGGGCGTCTTCACGCTGGCCTCATCAGGGCTTTGCGAGATCCCAGGAACCGCCGACGCCGTCGCCGGTGATGTCGCCGGACTTGGTGTCCTTCACCCAGTAATAGAGCGGCATGCCGTCCTTGGCCCACTGCTTCTTTCCATCCTTGCGTTCGACGAGCGAGTATGCACCACTGGCCTTGGCGTCGCTAGCGGCGAGGAAGGGCGGCCAGTTGGTGGCGCACTTGTCGTAGCAATTCGTGACGCCTTTTTCGTCCTTCTTGTAGGTGTAGAGCGTCATGCCTTTTTCGCCGGCAAGAACCTTGCCCTTGGCCGTATCGACTTCGGTGACGGCAGGGGCGGCGAAGGCTGCAGTCGCGGTGGCAGCGACGAGCACCAGCGCGGACAGGAATTTCACGGACTTCATGGTCTCTCTCCTCGGTTAGGCACGCATTTTTGCGATACCGGACATGAGACACGGCAGGCGTCCGTTTTATTCCCGTTTCTTTTTCAAACGTCAGTTCGGATTGAAAGCCACATGGCAGTCCCGTCCGGCAGCCTTGGCGCTATAGAGGGCACCATCGACGTTGCGTAGCAGTTCGCGGCGGCAGGCCCCACCTTGCGGGGCGAGTGCGGTGCCGATGCTCAGGCGGGCGCGGACAATATTTCCCTCGATGGTGAAGGGGCTGCGGAAAGCCGAGAGCAGGCGTTCGGAGACGGAGACCAGCGCTTCTGTGTTTGGCGGGTTCGGCACGAAGATCGCAAATTCGTCGCCGCCCATGCGCACGACGATGTCGCCTGATCGAATAACCGACCGGATGCGATTTGCCGCCTCGCGCAGCACCTCGTCGCCGATATGGTGGCCGAGCGTATCGTTGATCGACTTGAAGCCGTCCATGTCGAGATAGAGAGCGCCGAAGGTCTGGCCGGAGGCAAGGGCTGATTCCAGCGCACGGTCGACGACTGCGTCGAGCGCCGAACGGTTGAGGAAGCCGGTCAGCGGATCGGTCATGGCCGCAGTGCGCAAGCTGCTTTCGGCAAGGCCCATGATGAAATTGGCCTTCTGCAGCCGCAGGAGAGCGCTCGCGACACTGGCGAAACGGCGAAGATTGGCCGTCTCTTTTTCGGTGAAGAGGCGCGGCTTCTGATCGAGGATGCAGAAGGCGCCGATGACCAGTTCGTTTTCCAGTTCCAACGGTGCGCCGGCATAAAAACGGAAATGGGGCGGGCCTGTCACATAGGGCGCGGCATTGAGCTCCGCATCCTGTTCCAGATCGGGAACGATGACCATGTCGTTGGCGAAGACGACGCGGGTGCAGAAGGAAAGGTCGCGCGGGCATTCCGAAAGCTGCATGCCCGCTTCGCCGGCGATGCGCAGCCAATCCTCGTCGACGATGTTGACGGCAGCATAGGGCATTGCGAATGCATTCCTGGCGAGCTCGGCAAGTGCTGCAAGCTCCGGCGTCGGGCTGCTGCCGATGGCGCTCAGCGAGCGCACGGCAAGCAGTCTCTGCGGTTCGTTGACTGGAATTCGGACAGTTTGTCCCATTCGAATCTCCGGCTCTTTGTCACAGACAGGAGCTAAAGTGGCGTTCTTGGAAATCTCCGCAAGGGCTAAAATTCACCAGCGTTAACCGGCAGTTGCTGCAGGTGGCGTCGCGGCGGAGCCGTGCTGATGACGCTTGCGAGGCTAGGCAGGGCAAGGGAAAGGTTCTAATGTCGGCCCGCCTGCGTGACTGGCGAGACAGATGGATAACCATCGGGAAGCGCAGGTTGCCGATGCCGCTCGCCTGGGCACAAACATAACCCCGATACCCGTGTGCCATGCCCATGCAGATACAGAACCCCCGCCTTATCGAAGCCCTTTCGCAACTTGATCAGCTCACCAACTGGGAACAGCGCCCGCGCGGCGAAATGCGGGTCGGGCTGGAGCCGATCCTCGATCTCTCGGCCCGTCTCGGCAATCCGCACCGCGCCTTCCGCTCGATCCATGTGGCAGGCACCAAGGGCAAGAGCTCGACCTCGGCGCTGCTCGAAGCGGGTCTGCGCCATGCCGGCATTTCCGTCGGGCGTTATGCCTCGCCACATGTGGAGCATATCTCCGAGCGCGTCAGCGTCAACGGCCAGGCAGTCGATGAGGGCGTGCTGGCCGAGGCGCTCTTCCTGGGGCTCGATGCACTCAAGGCTGCAAGGTCGGAGGGCACGGCGGCGGAGGCGGCGACCTGGTTCGACATTTTGACGGCGGCGGGTTTCCTGATCTTCCGGGATGCGGGCGTGAAATGGGCCGTGGTCGAAACGGGTCTCGGCGGACGGCTGGATTCGACCAATATCGTCGAAAGCGACGTTTCCATCGTCACCAATATCGGCCTCGAACATACGGAGATCCTTGGCAAGACGCGAGCGGCCATCGCCTTTGAAAAGGCCGGCATCATCAAGCCGAGGTCGACCGTCGTGACACCGCTCGAAGCTGATGACGAGGCGGGTGTCGTTATTGCGAAGCGTGCTGCAGAGATCGAAGCGCGGCTCATCCGGCCGGATTTTTCCGCGTTGAAGACGATTGCCGAGCGCAATGTCGCGGTCGCGGCTGCGGCGCTCGATGTGCTTGGCGAACTCGGCGTCGCGGCTGGGGATGGCCGGAAGGCCGGCGGATGGTTGATCGACAAGGCGGCAGAGCAGGAATCGCAATTGCCCGGGCGGCTGGAGCGATTCGTTGTTCCCGTGGCGGGAAGGCCCGTTTCCATCGCGCTCGACGGGGCGCATGTGCCCTTCAATCTCGAAGCTGTTCTCGACGATCTATCCGGCATGGAGGGATTTGCCGGGCAGGGCATCGCGGTCGTCGCAATCGCGGCAGACAAGGATGCGCCGGGGCTTCTCGACGTGATGCGCCGTTAYGGCGTCTCGCCGATTTTCACCTCGGTTTCGGACCGCTTCCGTCCGCCTGCCGAAATGCAGCAGCTTGCCGCGAAGATCGGCCTTGCCAGCGAGGTGATCGAGGATCCGCAGGCTGCTTACGAAAAGGCGCTCGAACGGGCAGCCGCCTCCGGCGCCTGGGTGATCCTGACGGGGTCGCTCTATCTCGTCGGGCTGTTGCGCGAGCGGGTGCTGGGGGAAGCGAAAAAGGCCTGACGGGCGTATCTCATCGGGTATGCGCCAGACCACCTGCCGACGCGGTTCTGCGAGCGATGAGCTTGCCGATGATCACTTTCGAAAGGATCAGGAAGGGTGCTGCGCCGAGGAAGAACAGGGTGAGAGAGAAAAAGGCGGAGTTGAAGGCGATGACGCTCGCCTGCATCATGACCTGTTTTCCGAGCAAGGCGCCGGAGGCCTTTGCGGCGGCTCCAAGCTCTATTCCATGGGTTGCGAAATAGCGGCTCATCATCGCCAGCCGCTGAATCACTTCAGGACGACCGGGTATGATATGGGCGGCAAGGACAGCCCGGTTCTGGGCTGTTTCATTCTCGATGAAGGTTTGAAGAAAGGCTATTCCGATGAGACCGCCGATCTGGCGCCCGGCATTGAACAGGCCCACGCCATAAACAAGATGCGCCTTGCTGAGGCCGAGCATTGTGACGAGGGTTATCGACAGGAAGAGAAAACCGAGGGCCGCGCCGCGAAGCAGGATTGCCGGGAGCATATCGGGAATCCCGCTGCCGCCTGACGATCCCGATAACATCCACATGGCGCACATCAAGCCCATCACGCCGAACGGAACCGTTGCGACCGGTGTCATGCCGAGGCGCTGGATAAGGGCTGCGGTGAGGAACAGCGTCGTCACGAACATGGCAGTGCTCGGCAAGAGCAAGGCACCGGCTGCGGTGGGGGTCATCTTCAGGATCGATATGGAAAAAGACGGGATGAGGTAACTGCTGCCGAGCAGCGCGAAACCCGCCACGAAACTCGCAAGGAAGCCGAAGGAGAAACCGCCATTGCCGAAGACGCCGAGATCGAGAAGTTTGTCTTCACGTTTACCGCGCAGGCAATGAATGATGAGCAGAAGAAAGGCGGCCGCGGCGGCGAGCGTCAGCATGATGATGTCGTCGTTTCGCAACCAGTCCCAACGGTTTCCACGGTTGAGCAGGTAGGTGATCGAGAAGGCCGCTATCGCAAACATCGCGGTTCCGAACCAGTCGAAGCGGGAGCGGCGTGCTTCGGCCGTTTGCCCGGCATCGGTCCATGCAAGAAGCAGCACGGCCGCGAGGCCGACGGGAACGACGGCGGTGAAGATCCACCTCCATGACAGGGTGTCGAGAAGCCAGCCGTGCATGAATGGCGCAAGCGTTGCGGGAGCGACCACAGCGCCGATTGCAAACAGCGTCTGGATAAGCGGCTGCTCCCTGCGGGCGAAAACCTGGAAGAGAAGCGTCTGGGCGCTCACAAGAATGACCCCGCCTGAGAAACCCTGAATGAGCCTCAATGCCAGGAGGATGTTCAATTCGCTGGAGACGGCGGCAAGTGCGCATGCAACGGTCATGCTGGCGGTTGCCACTGTCAGCGCATTCTGCAACGTGAACCGGCCGGCGATCCAGGGAGTCAGCGCGAAGGCCACAAGCTTTGCTGCGACGTAACCGACTTCAAGCCTGACAAACTCGTCGGAAGACGCATAGGTGTCTCCCATGATGTCCAGTCTTGCCATCGACAGGACAGTTCCGGCGACCGCTTCGGTCAGCGCTGCGAACATTGCTCCGACCAGAAGACATGCGCCAGACAATGACGAGCGCCTGTCGGTCTCAACTGGAAAATGGGCCATCACGGTTCTCCTGGTATTGCAGGCATAGTCGGTCTGCCATTCGACGATCATCGCGCGAGGCGTCATTCGTGATAATCGGGGATTTTGCGGAAGGACTATAAAGCGTGGCTTGTAAATCGGTGGAGTGAAGGCACAGAGTTGCCGATGCTCAAAGGTGCGCAAGCTGCGCCGCCGGGGAATTTCCGCCTTGCCTATCGGAGGCGAATCCTGCCAAGTCGCCTCCATGCAATTCGCTCCTCAACAGGATGAAGCCCTGAAGGCCGTTTCCAACTGGCTGAAGGAGGGCAGGTCTCCACTCTTCCGTCTGTTTGGCTATGCCGGAACAGGCAAGACGACGCTTGCCAAGCATTTCGCCGAGCATGTCGATGGCGATGTGTTGTTTGCGGCTTTCACCGGCAAGGCGGCGCAGGTGCTGCGCTCGCGCGGGGCATCGAATGCCAAGACCATCCATTCGCTGATCTACCGGCCGCGCGGCGAGGAAGAGGTTGCCGACGAGGAAACCGGCAAGACCTCGATCGCGCCGATGTTTTCTATCAACCGTCAGAGCCCGGTCGCCAAGGCAGCACTTATCATCGTCGATGAATGCTCGATGGTGGACGAAGCGCTCGGCAGGGATCTGATGAGTTTCGGCACGCCGATCCTCGTGCTCGGCGATCCCGGCCAGCTGCCGCCGGTCACCGGCGGCGGCTACTTCACCAATCAGGAACCGGACTATCTGCTCACCGATATCCATCGGCAGGCGCGCGACAACCCGATCATCAAGCTCGCCATGCAGGTGCGTGAAGGCAATGAGATCATGTATGGCGACTATGGCAAGGCGCGGGTGATCTCGAAGAACGAGGTGACACAGCCCCTGGTTATGGATGCCGATCAGGTGCTTGTCGGCACCAACAAGACGCGGCGGCGCTATAACCAGCGCCTGCGGGAACTCAAGGGTTTTACGACCGAACATCCGCAGACCGGCGACAAGCTGGTCTGCCTGCGCAACGACCCGGCCAAGGGGCTGCTTAACGGCTCGCTCTGGCAGGTCATGACCTCATCCAAGGAAACGACCAAGCCCGGCATCAACCTGCTGGTGCGTCCGGAAGATGACGACATGGATCGGGGGGCTGCGAAGATCAAGCTCCTGAAGGAGGCCTTCGAGAATGTGGAAGGCGAGATCCCCTGGAATACGCGCAAGCGCTATGACGAGTTCGATTACGGCTATGCGCTGACGGTGCACAAGGCACAGGGTTCGCAGTGGAATAATGTCGTGCTGTTCGACGAAAGCTGGGCCTTCCGCGATACGCGCGAGCGCTGGCTCTATACGGCGATTACGCGCGCGGCGGAGACGCTGACGATTGTCCGCTAAGATTGGCGTCCGCTGAAAACTGGCGTATCTGCTCGTACAGGGTTGCGGTGGCGGCCGCTGCCCAGTGATCAGGCCTGCACGACGCCAAGGAGAACCGCCTTGGCGATCGCCTGAAAGCGATTGTTGGCGTGAAATTTCATGATGATGTCGGCTTCCAATGCGCGCGTTTCCTCATGCCTGAGGTCAAGGGCGCGGGCAATGCGCTGCGTCGAATATCCCTCAGCCATCAGCTCCAGGCACTGGCGCTCCTGATCGGTCAGGCTTGCCGGATCCCTGTTGTCGTTGATCGGCGGCAGGTCGAGGCTGCTGTCGTAATCGAGAAGATCGCTCACCTGCTGTAGCTGCCGGTGCAAAGTCGACATCTCGGCCGTCAGCTCGCGCTTGCGCTGGGAGAGGGCCTCGCGGAAAATCGATTCGGCCTCTTCCTGTGAGGCTGCGCTGCGCAGTACGTCCATCAATTCCTGGATGACGGCGATCGGCATGCCGGTTTCGCGGCAGACGGTGATGACCGCCATGCGCATGACGTCATCCTGATCGTAAACGCGCATCAGGCCGATGCGGTTTGCGGAAATCAGACCTTTTTCTTCGTAGAAATGCAGTGTCCTGTGCGTGACGCCGAAAGCGTTCGCCATATCGGCGATGGCAACAGGGCCTTGTGGAATATCCGGCGGCAATGCGGCCGAAGGCAGAAACCGGTATTTGGACCGGGCCTCCGAAGCAATACCGGCGGCGGCAAACAAACGTCTGGAACCGTCAGGCATGAACCCTCCTGGGGCAGATAGTTGCACCTCATGCGGCTTTGCCAGTTGCTTCCGGAGCGCGGCGAGCGGGGTTTCCTCTAGCGTTCTTATCGTTGGAAGAAGCAGTACTCGGCGTACTTACTCGTTACGCAGCGCCCACATTATGCGCGGACGGTTTCTTTTGTAAGTGCTAAAACTAACCGCTTTTAAATGGGATAGCAATGTCGAGAGCGTCATTTCGTCACTACTACCATATGGCATGTTGCGGCTGACAAATGATCTTCGAAAAGAACGGAAATTATTGTTTGCGGTACGCGCATGACCGCAGGCGCGGCCATCAGGACCGGACATGGAATGCATATGCGAATCTCATTGGCCTTCGCGGACGGCTTGGCTTAAAAGCAGGGCCAGTCTCCACCCCTGACGGATATTGCCATGCCCGCCAAACTTTCCGTGAACCTCAATGCCATCGCCATGCTGCGCAACCGGCGCGATCTGCCGTGGCCTGATGTGGAAGGGCTCGGGCGCATTGCGCTTGCGGCCGGCGCTTCGGGACTGACCGTGCATCCGCGGCCGGACCAGCGGCATATCCGTTTTTCCGACCTTCCCGTCATCCGCAACCTGATCGACGACGAGTTTCCGCAGGCGGAGTTCAATATCGAGGGTTATCCGACCGAGGAATTCCTGGAGCTTTGTGCCGGCGCTCAGCCGGAGCAGGTGACGCTGGTGCCTGACGATCCCTCGCAGGCGACCTCGGATCACGGCTGGGATTTCCGCAAGCATCAGGCGTTGCTGTCGGATGTCGTGACCCGGCTGAAGAAAATGGGATGCCGTGTTTCGCTGTTTGCCGACGGCGATGGCGACGAAGAAGCGGTGAAGGCCGCGAAGGCGACGGGTGCTGATCGGATCGAGCTTTATACCGGCCCCTATGGCGGCTGCTACGATGCGCCGGAGCGGGTAGGGCCGATCCTCGAAGGGCTGGGAAAGACGGCGGATGCGGCGATTGCGCTGGGTCTTGCCGTCAACGGCGGCCATGACCTGACGGTGGCAAATCTGCCCGCGCTCGTGAAGCGCATTCCAGCCCTTGCCGAGGTTTCGATCGGCCACGGGCTGACGGCAGATGCGTTGGAATATGGGATGGCGGAGACGGTGCGACGCTTCTGCAGGGCCTGCGGCCAGAAGATCTGAAAGCGGCCCGCCCTCGGTGGATGCGAGGGCGGGCCCAAAGTCGCCTCAGATGAGGCCGGCTCAGGCGGTGAGAGCGGCCTTGTTGGCGACGAAGTAATCCTTCAGCGGCTGCGGCTCTCTGCCGGTCAGCTTTGTGAAGTCGTCGGTGACGATGTCGAACTTGCCGGCGCGGGTATTGGCATCGGCCGAAACCAGCATGTCGGCGACGAAGCCCGGCAGGCCGGCGCCGCGAATACCCTGGCCAAGCTGTTCATCGGTCACGGTAACGACATCCAGTGGCTTGCCGGTCGCTTCGGTGACGAGGGCGGCGATCTCCTTCGATGTCAGCGACTGCTTGCCGGTCAGCGTATAGGTGGCGCCGGCCGAGATGCCGGCTGCGAGAACCGAAGCGATGGCGAGTGCGCAATCGTCACGCGAGATGGTCGAAATCTTGCCGTCGCCGGCCGATGTGAACCACTTTCCAGACTGCAGATTGTGCGGCATGCCGTGCAGGTAATTGTCGTGATACCAGGCGTCGCGGACGATGGTGTAGGGGATGCCGCTCGCCTTGATGGCGTTTTCGGTGCCGAGATGGTCGGGTGCGAAGGTGACGAGCGAACCATCCGGGGCCGGCATGGAGGTGTAGGTGATGTGCTTCACCCCGGCCTTTACTGCAGCGGCGACAGCAGCCTTGTGCTGGGTCAGGCGCTTGCCGGGTGTGTCGAGGGCGTCAGTGCTGATGATCAGCAGGCGGTCGACACCGGCAAAAGCGGCTTCGAGGCCGGCGGCGTCATCGAAATCCGCCTTGCGGGTGAGAACACCCTTGGCGGCGAGGCTCGCGAGCTTTTCCGGGCTGCGGGTCGCGGCAATGATGTTTGCCGGGGTGACCTTGTAGCTTTCGATCAGGTGATGGACGACAAGCTGGCCGAGCTGGCCTGCGGCGCCGGTGACGAGAATGGTTTCGCTCATGATATCCTCTAGTGGTTGACAGGTGGTCTCAAAAAGAGAGTAACACTAGAATAGGAATTGACCGGAAACTGTAAAGAAGGCAGTTTTTCGGGACTTCGTTACCAAAAGGGAACCAGCATGGCCGGAACAATCGTCAATCTGAAAGCGAGAACAGGCCAATCCGAAGGGTTGGGCGCGCGGCGCGACATCGACCTTGCCAGTCTGGATTTCACCAATTGCCCGGTTCGCGACGTGATGCAGCAGATCGGCGGCAAGTGGTCGACGCTGCTGCTGGAGGCGCTCGCCAAGCAGCCCTATCGCTTCGGCGAATTGCGCCGGATGATCCCCGATATTTCCCAGCGCATGCTGACCCAGTCGCTGCGCGACCTGCAGCGGGACGGCTATATCGAGCGGGAGGTTTTTCCAACGAAGCCGCCGAGCGTCGAATATCGGCTGACCGATCTTGGGCGGTCGCTCTACACGGTGTTGTCGCAGCTTCTGAACTGGGCGGAGGCGAACCATGATGAGGTTCGCGCTGCGCGGCTGCGGTTCGACGCAGATGCTTTATAGAGCGCAATTCCGGACGCAAAACCGCAGTACACTTTTGCTGGAATTGCTTTAGGGGATCAGGCGGACGACCCGCCTGATCCCGAGACAATCACTTCTCGCGGCCTTCCGTCAGGAAGAACAGGAAGGCGAGCGCCGGGAAGCAGAAGCCGATCCAGGCCGCCATCGACCAGCCGCCCGTTGCATAAGCCCAGCCGCCGAGCGCTGAGCCGATAGCGCCACCGGTGAAGAAGGTCGCCATGAAGAGGCCGTTCAGGCGGCCGCGGTGTTCCGGGCTCAGCCCGTAGATGGCGCGCTGGCCGCAGACGAGGTTGGTCGTCACGCCGAAATCCAGCAGGATCGCCGCAGCCGTCAGCAGGATAAGCGCCATCAGCGAGCCGTCAGTGGCGAAATGGCTCATGAGGAACGAGCCCATGCCGAGCAGCATGGCGAGCGTGGAAGCGACCTTCGTCATGCCACGGTCGGCAAGGCGGCCGGCGATCGGCGAGGCGATGGCGCCGGCGGCACCGGCCAGCGCAAAGAGGGCGATGCCGTTCTGGGACATGCCGAAGGCGGGGCTTGCAAGCAGCAGCGGCGCCGTCGTCCAGAACAGGCTGAAGGCACCGAACATGCCTGCCTGATAGAGGGCGCGGCGCTGCAGCACGCGCGAGTTAACTGCCAGATGGCCCATCGAGGCCAGCAGCTCACTATAACGCAGCTTCGTATGAGGGACGCGGACCGGCAGGTTGGCGCGCAGCACGATGCCGAGCGCAATCATGACCGCGGCGGTGACGTAGTAAACCACATGCCAGGAGGAGGCTTCGGCAACGAGGCTCGCAAAGGGGCGGGCAAGCATGATGCCACAAAGCAGGCCGCTCATGACATTGCCGACGACCTGGCCGCGCGTCGCATCCGGCGCCATGCTGGCGGCGAAGGGAACGAGGACCTGCGCTGCGACCGAGGCAAGGCCAATGCAGAGCGAGGCTGTCAGGAACATGCCCGGCGTGGAGGAGAAGGCAGCGCCAATCAGCGCAAGCGCCGAGGCGGCGATCAGCGTCAGGATGAGGCGGCGGTTTTCGAAGAGGTCGGCTAGCGGCACGATCAACAAGAGGCCGAGGCCATAGCCGATCTGAGTCAGCGTGACGATGAGGCCGGTCGCGGCCGGCGAGAAGCCGAGATTGGCGCTGATCGGGCCGGCGAGCGGCTGGCCATAATAAAGGTTGGCGGCGACGAAGCCGCAGGAGGCTGCAAAAAGGAAGGTTAGCCAGGGGGATAGGACACGAGGTACGGCCGTATCCGGCGTGGTGGCTGAAACGCTCATCAGAAACTCCAATAGGCAATGATTGGGAGGATTGAATGCAATTTAATCGTCTGCCGCCACCCGATCCTTGATCGGATTCCGGCATTCGGTCGTCAAGTCACCAGCCGCATGGCGGCTTCTGCCGCAGCCATCATCTCTTCCTCGGCGCGTCCCGTCCTCCCGATGACACGAAAGCCCTTGGTCAGGCAGAGAAAGGTGAGGGCCGTAGCATCAGCGTCCAAGGTCGGCGGAATGGTGCCATCGGCCTGGCCGATGCGGATCAGATCGGCCATCAGCTTCTCATCGGCGGAAAAGGCGGCGGCGACATGCCCTGCAGCTTCAGCATCCAGCAGGGAGAGGTCGTTTGCGCCGCCGACGACGAGGCAACCCTTGAGGCCGGCTTCGCCGTGGGAAAGCTCGGCATAGTACATCACCATCTGGAAGACCTTCTCACGGCCGGTCTTCGCCGCCGCGATCCTTGCTTCCAGCCGGCCGCGGCCGAGCTGGCGGTAGCGCTTGAAGGCGGCAAGGAAGATGCCGCGCTTGTCTTTGAAAGCCTTGTAGACGCTACCGGAGGCAAGGCCCATGGCTTCGGTAAGTTCGCTGATGGAGGCGGCATGGTAGCCGCGCTCGGAGAAGACGCGAAGCGCCGCATCCAACGCGGCGTCCATATCGAACTCGCGCGGGCGGCCGCGGCTGCGGGTTTTTGTGTTGGGCGCAACGGCAGCGGATATGAGGGCGTCGATGGTCATGACGCCTAATTAGGGAATGATCATTTCCAAATCAAGTGAATTTTTGCGACACCACCTGTTCACAGGTTCAGATCGAGCACCCAGGTCTGGCCGTTGGCCTCCGGGCCGAACATGCGGTGTCTCTCCTCGGAGACAAGCCGGAATCCGGCCTTCTGGTAGATGGCGCGGGCGGTATGGAGGAAATCGTTGGTCCAGAGAGAGATCTGCCGGTATCCCTTACCCCGCGAAAAGGCGATGCATTCATCGACCAGCTGCCTGCCGAGGCCGAGGCCACGGGCAGCCTTGTCGACATAGAGCAGGCGGAGTTTGGCAATGCCGTCGCCGCCATTGGTGATCAGCACCGAGCCGAGATTGATGCCGCTGCGCTCGGCGATCCAGCAATATTCCATCCCGGGGTCGAAATTGGCGAGGAACTTGCCGGCGACATCGGCGACCAACCCTTCGAAGCGCAGATCCCAGCCATATTCCTCCACATAGAATCGTCCCTGGCTCTGGACGATCCAGCCGATATCGCCGGCTCGATGCGGGCGGATGATGGCGGCAGCCGCTTTCGCCTGCGGATCGAGGATGGCGCGGATCGTGCGCATGGCGGCAACGGCGGCCTGTGGCTCGCCATCGGTCAAAGTGTCGAACCGGGCGGCGATCTGGGCGTTGGAGCGACGACCGAATTCCTCGAACTGGGCTCGTCCCTTGTCGGTGACAGTGATGATCTGGCTGCGCTGGTCGGCCGGATCGGGCGTCGCCTCGATGAGGTCTTCGGCACGGAAGCGCTTGAGAATGCGGCTGAGATAGGCGGGATCGAGCTGCAGGTCGCGGGCAAGCGCGCCGGCACTCACGCCGTCATGCGCGCCGATCTCGAAGAGCACGCGCGCATCCGTCAGCGTGAAGGGCGTGTCGAGATAGGCCTTGTTCAAAAGGCCAAGGAAGTTCGTGTAGAAACGGTTGAATTCGCGGGCGGATTCGATGAGGGCAAGATCGGTCATGGCAGGGTCTCCTGATGGAAACCCTGCTGTTTTTATTTGACTGAGTCAACTAAATTGATGACTCAGGCTGCGTCTTCCTCTTCCTTGGTTATTTCACCCTCGAGCGCGAAATCGACGGCAGCGCGGGCATGGATCGCCGTCGTGTCGAATCCAACAAGGGGAAGATGATCGGGGTCGAGGATCAGGCAGATCTCGGTGCAGCCGAGAATGATGCTGTCACAGCCCTTGGCGCGGGCGCGCTCGATCACGGCCATCAGTTTCTCGCGCGAACTGTCGAGCACCTTGCCGGCGCATAGCTCGTTGAAGATGATGTCGTGGACAGTGGTGCGGTCGGCGGCTTCGGGCACCATGATATCGAGGCCGAGGCCCTTCATGCGGTCGGTATAGAAGCCGTGCTCCATCGTGTAGCGCGTGGCAAGCAGCAGCGGGCGCTTGCAGCCGGATTGATGGATGGTTTTCGCCGTCTCGTCGATGATGTGGATCAGCGGCACCGAGATGTGTGCGGCAACCTCGGGCGCGATCAGATGCATTGTGTTGGTGCAGATCAGCACGCAATGGGCGCCGCCAATCTGCAGGCGCAGAGCGACATCGCCGAGACGCGAGGCCGCCATATCCCAGGCGCCGGCCTTCTGCAGGGCAACGATCTCCTCGAAATTCACCGAATGCAAAGTGAGCTCGGCAGAGGCCAGGCCGCCCAGGCGCTCGCGCACCATTT
Organism: Rhizobium sp. P1_E6; assembly: GCF_056405875.1. Taxonomy (NCBI): domain Bacteria; kingdom Pseudomonadati; phylum Pseudomonadota; class Alphaproteobacteria; order Hyphomicrobiales; family Rhizobiaceae; genus Rhizobium; species Rhizobium sp. P1_E6. The sequence continues at coordinate 148,036 of NZ_JBFUBG010000001.1, forward strand.
CGTTGATGAGGCGGTAATAGACCGCGGAACTTTCGAAGCTCATGCCGCCGATCAGGCCGATGTTTTTCATGGATTCTCGCTCCCTATGGTGTTTTCGAATGCGGTAATGATGCAGCAGATCAGGCGCGACGTGTTTGCATTGTTTGTGCTTTTGCATCGATACGTGCTAAGGTTTTGCGGGATTTTTCGGTTTCTTGCAAAATTTCAGCGTGGTCTCCATCATGATCGACGATCGCGACAGGCGGATTCTCGATATCCTGCAGGACGATGCAGGCATCTCCGTGACCGACCTTGCAGAGCGAGTGGCTTTATCGGTCTCGGCCTGTTCGCGGCGCATCCAGCGGCTGGAGGAGAGCGGCTACATCGCGCGTCGCATCGTCGTGCTGGATCGCGAGCGGATGGGCGTGCCGACCACGCTCTTTGCGCTCATCAAGACGGCGCATCATTCCGACGAATGGACGGAGGCCTTCCGCCGCGCGATCAGCGATATCCCCGAGATCGTCGAGGCACATCGGCTGACCGGCAATTACGATTACATCCTGAAGGTCGTGCTGCCGCGCGTCGAGCATTACGACGTGATTTACAAGCAAATCGTCCGCAAGCTCGAACTCTTCGACGTTTCGGCATCGATCTCGATGGAAGAATTAAAACACGGGACGGCGATACCGGTGGGCTATGCCCGATGAGCTACGGTGTTGAGGGGCATGGTTGAATGAACGATAGAGATATTCTTAGTCTTTTTATGCCGGGGGAAAAGCTTCTCTGGTCAGGGCGTCCGGCGCAGGGATTTCTCCTGACATCGCGGGATTTCCTCCTTATTCCCTTCTCGCTTCTCTGGGGCGGCTTCGCGATCTCTTGGGAAACCACTGCCGTGCTCGGGAATGGGCCGGTTCTCATGAAATTGTGGGGTCTGCCGTTCGTGTTTATCGGGCTCTACATCATGGCAGGACGTTTCTTCGTCGATGCTGCCGCGCGGGCGCGGACGGAATACGCGGTGACCGACAGACGCATCATCATCAGGAGAAGCGGCCTCTTTCGAAATTTATCCACGAGCCAACTCGAACTTCTGCCGTCGATCAGCCTTGAAGAAGGCGACCGGGGCAGGGGCACGATCAAATTCGGCGTAAGGTCAGATCGACGGATGAGCGGCTGGACACCCGCCCTCGCCAATGAACCTCAGCTTCTCGGGATCGAAAATGCGCAGCACGTTTACGGTATTCTCGAAAAAGCACGATCGGATATCAGGGGGAGCCGGTAACCCTAGCGTATCGACCGTCGGCGGCGCAGGGCAGGCATGCCGAAAAGGCAGTTGAAACCTTTGTGTGAAAGGCGACATTGGCTGCAGCAGAATGACAAAAAGGGGTAGGTCATGAGCGAGCATCACGTCGTCGTTGTCGGCGGCGGTTTCGGCGGGCTGCAGCTCGTCAATGGATTGAAAGGCCTGGGATCAAGGGGAGGGGGCGTGAAGATCACGCTTATAGACCGGCGCAACCACCATCTCTTCCAGCCGCTGCTTTATCAGGTGGCTACCACCATCCTATCCACTTCAGAGATCGCCTGGCCGATCCGCCATCTCTATGCCGACCGGCCCGAGGTGACCACGCTGCTCGGTGAGGTCAATGGCGTCGATCCCAATGCAAAGACCGTGTCCCTGCGCAGTGGCATGGTGCTGAAATACGATACGCTGGTGCTGGCGACTGGCGCAACGCACGCTTATTTCGGCCATGACGAATGGGAACCTGTCGCCCCGGGCCTGAAGACGCTCGAGGATGCGACGACCATCCGCCGCCGCGTGCTGCTCGCCTTCGAGCGGGCGGAAGTGGAAAGCGATCCCGCTGTGCGCGACGCGTTTTTGACTTTCTCTATCGTTGGTGCAGGCCCCACGGGCTGCGAGCTTGCCGGCATCATCGCCGAGTTGGCGCATTTCACGCTGCCCAAGGAATTCCGCAACATCGACACGCGCAAGACCCGCGTCGTGCTGATCGAGGCGGGGCCGCGGGTATTGCCGGCTTTTGCCGAGGATCTCTCGGCTTATGCGCAAAAGGCATTGGAAAAGCTGGGCGTCGAGGTGCTGACGGGTACGCCGGTGACGCAATGTACGGCTGATGGCGTGACGGTCGGCGAAAGTTTCATTCCGAGCCGCACGATCGTCTGGGCCGCAGGCGTGCAGGCTTCGCATGCGGCGCGCTGGCTCGGCGTGCCGGCCGACCGGGCGGGGCGCACCATCGTCGAGAAGGATCTGACGGCGCCGGGCTTGCCCGATGTCTTCGTGATCGGCGATACGGCTTCTGTGATACGTGAGGATGGCAAGCCGGTGCCGGGCATTGCGCCGGCGGCCAAGCAGCAGGGCGGCTATGTCGCGAAGGTCATCCGTGCGCGGCTATCCGGCAAGCCGGCGCCGGGACCGTTCAAATATTGGCATCAGGGAAGTCTGGCGACGATCGGCAAGAGTGCGGCGATCATCGATTTCGGCCGGTTCAAGCTCAAGGGCTGGCTCGCCTGGTGGATCTGGGGGCTCGCCCATATCTACTTCCTGATCGGCACGCGCTCGCGCTTCGCCGTCGCCTGGAACTGGTTCTGGATCTATATGAGCGGCCAGCACAGCGCCCGGCTGATCACCCAGCGCGAGACCATGCGCGACGACCGGTAGGGGCAAACAGACGATAAAGGAAAAGGGCGGCTCCGGGAGCCGCCCTTTCTGTTTCATCAGGCTGCCAGCGAGGCGATGTCGATGACGAAGCGGTAGCGGACGTCGCTCTTCAGGACGCGCTCATAGGCTTCGTTGACCTGCTGGATGTTGATCTTCTCGATCTCGGAAACGATGTTGTGCTCGCCACAGAAGTCGAGCATTTCCTGGGTTTCCTTGATCGAGCCGATCATCGAGCCGGAGATGCTCTTGCGGCCCGGGACCAGCGAGAAGGCGTGAACCGGGATTGCGTTTTCGGGAACGCCGACCACGACGAAAGCGCCATCCACCTTCACGAGGCCGAGATAGGCATTCCAGTCGATCTCGGCGCTGACGGTGCAGATGACGAGGTCGAAGGCGCCGGCGAGCTTCTTGAAGGTTTCCGGGTCGTTGGTGGCGTAATATTCCTTGGCGCCGAGCTTCAGGCCATCTTCCTTCTTGGAGAGGCTCTGCGAGAGCACGGTGATATCGGCGCCCATGGCAGCACCCAGCTTGACGCCCATATGGCCGAGGCCGCCCATGCCGACGATGGCAACCTTCTTGCCGGGACCGGCCTTCCAGTGGCGCAGCGGCGAATAGAGCGTGATGCCGGCGCAGAGAAGCGGAGCGGACGCGTCGAGCGGAAGGTTGTCCGGGATGGACATGACATAGCCTTCCTTGACGACGATGCTATCGGAATAGCCGCCCTGGGTGCGGGTCTTGCCGTCTGCTTCGAACTCATTGTAGGTGCCGACGAGGCCCGGCATATACTGTTCCAGATCGACATCGCGGGTGGCGCAGCCGACGCAGGAATCGACGAAGCAGCCGACGCCGACGCGATCGCCGACCTTGAACTTGGTCACTTCGGAGCCGACAGCGGTCACGATGCCGGCGATCTCATGGCCCGGCACGATCGGATAAACGGCGTTCTTCCATTCGTTGCGGACGGTGTGAATGTCCGAATGGCAGATGCCTGCAAACTTGATGTCGATGACGACGTCATCCGGGTTCGGATTGCGGCGTTCGAAGGTGAAGGGGGTCAGCGGCTTGGAAGCGTCAGTCGCGGCGTAGCCTCTTGCAATAGGCATGGGAACCTTCCTTTTCGATTGGGAGGGGTGGGGGTGGGCGGAATATTGCCCGGAACCGTGCTGCAGCGTTAGAGCGATACTCTCAGCTTTTTGCACGATCCTGCAAAAGTGAGCCGGCCACCTGTTTGCGAAATGGAAAAGGCGGCCTAGATAGAAGCGGTATCGCTGGTGTCAGACAGAAAGAGTTGCCGCATGACATTGCCCTTCAATCCCTATCAGGAAATCGTCGATATCGCGATGCGCTTTGCGCCAGGCGATGGCGAGTTCCGCACGTCGATCGGCAACCTCCACATCAGCCGCCGCTCGAACCCCAGTGATCCGCTGCATAGTAGCTACAAGCCCTGCTTCGCCTTTGTGCTGCAGGGCGCCAAGAGCCTCCGCCTCGGCAATGAGTTCATCAGCTACGGAACCGGGGACTATCTGCTGACTTCGCTCGATCTGCCGGTCGCATGGCGTATCGCCGAGGCCAGCCCGGAGGTGCCGCATCTCTGTCTGGGGCTCGCGATTGACTCCGAAAAGCTGCTGGAGCTCTTAAGCCGCATTGATGTTCCTCGCCCAGGCGCCCACACAGACGGGCAGCGCGGTATGACCGTCAACGTCGCCCCGCCGGAGCTTCTGGACGCCGCCGTGCGCCTGCTGCGCTTGCTCGATCGTCCAGACGACATTCCGGCCATGGCGCCGCTGATCGAGCAGGAAATCCTCTATCGGATACTGACCGGGCCGGATGGCGAGCGGCTGATCAACATCGCGACGGCTGACAGCCACAGCAACAGGATCGCGCGCGCCGTCGCCTGGCTGAAGGAGAATTTCGCTCGGCCCCTGCGCATCGAGGAACTAGCCGACCACGTCAGCATGAGCGCGTCATCCTTCCATCACCACTTCAAATCGGTGACGGCAATGACGCCGATGCAATATCAGAAGCAGCTTCGCCTGCATGAGGCGCGCCGGCTGATGCTGGTGGAGCGGCTGGATGCAGGGACTGCCGGTCATCAGGTCGGCTATCAGAGCCCGTCGCAGTTCAGCCGCGAATATAGCCGCCTCTACGGCGCTTCACCCGCACGCGATGTCGATGGCGCGCGAGATGCTGTAGCAGCGGAATAAGGCGTGGGAGTAAGTCTCAGCCTGGGAATTTCAGCGCCTTGTCGGCACGGCACTTCGCAAGCTTCAACTGGCGGAAGGAGAGGATGCGCGTGATGCGTTCCTTGCCATCGGTCTCGACGCTCATACAGGCGCAGGCATAGCCGTAATTGCCGTTGGTCTGCACGTAATCGTGCTCGGAAATGTCGGGGATGAGGTCCATGCCCTCAGGCTCGTCACCGCTTCCCTGCGTCATGATCGTCCAGGTATTTTCCGCATCGTCCAGCCACCAGTTGGCGGGTGTCGGGTTCTGGATCCAGCCGCAGCGCGTTTCGGCGGCAAGAGCGGGAAAGGCGAGAGCGAGCGACAAAGCTGCGGCGAGGACTGCTGTCTTCACGGGCGATTCTCCTTGGGCCTCGATACTCGGCTATTTGCCTGCCTTCGAACAGCCGAATTCCACTGTTTCATATGATACGAAAAAATCTCCTGATGCTTCTTGACGAGAGCCCTCGATCTGGCGCATAAACGCCACGAACCGTACCGTACGGTACGTAAATGGGGAGTTGAATCCGTGTCAGTCGATGTCGCAGAGCCGAGCGAGTTTTCGCCACGCCAGAACGCTGTTCTGGAGCAGGCGCTGCAGCTTCTCGTCGATGGCGGGGAGAAGGCGCTGACGACCTCGGGCGTGGCGCGCGCGGCCAACTGCTCCAAGGAAAGCCTCTACAAGTGGTTCGGCGACCGTGATGGATTGCTGTCTGCGATGATCGCCTACCAGGCGAGCAAGGTGCGCACCTTCGAGCGCAGCGGAGAGCGGCTGACTTATACGAGCCTGCACGACCATCTCGTCATCTTTGCACGCGACCTGCTCGAGGTTCTGGCCGGCGATGTCTCGCTGGCGCTGAACCGGCTGGCAATCGGCCAGTCGCATCGCGACGGCTCCAAGCTTGGCAAGCTTCTGCTCGAACGCGGCCGGCGGCAGATCGACCGCCGTGCCATGGCGCTGATCGATGCCGGCAAACGGGCAGGGCTGTTGCGCTTCCATGATGCCGACGAGGCCTATCACACGCTTTACGGTCTTAGTGTTTCCGATCTGCATGTGCGCATGCTGCTCGGCGAGCCAGGCCTCAAGGATACCGCGCGTCAGGCGGAGAAGGCGGTCACCGCTTTCCTGCGCCTCTACGGCACGGAGAAAGTTCTGGCGGAGATGCCGATCCTCGGCTGACCCGCTTACTGACAGTCAACAAGACAAGCAAAAGGGAAGGAATTTCAATGCGCGTCTATTACGATCGTGATGCCGATCTCAACCTCATCAAGTCCAAGAAAGTCGCCATCATCGGCTACGGTTCGCAGGGTCGCGCACATGCGCTGAACCTCAAGGATTCCGGCGCCCAGAACGTTGTCATCGCGCTCAAAGCCGGTTCGCCGACCGTCAAGAAGGCCGAAGCCGATGGCTTCAAGGTCATGACGGTTGCCGAAGCTGCCGCCTGGGCCGACCTGATGATGATGGCAACCCCGGACGAACTGCAGGCCGACATCTACAAGGCCGACATCGCCGGCAACATCCGTGACGGCGCAGCCATCGCCTTCGCCCACGGCCTCAACGTCCACTTCGGCCTCATCGAGCCGAAGGCTTCGGTCGACGTCGTCATGATCGCCCCGAAGGGCCCGGGCCACACGGTTCGCGGCGAATACCAGAAGGGCGGCGGCGTTCCCTGCCTCGTAGCCGTTCACCAGAACGCGTCCGGCAATGCACTTGAACTCGCGCTCTCCTACGCCTGCGGCGTCGGCGGCGGCCGTTCGGGCATCATCGAAACCAACTTCCGCGAAGAGTGCGAAACCGACCTCTTCGGCGAACAGGTCGTTCTCTGCGGCGGCCTCGTCGAACTCATCCGCGCTGGTTTCGAAACGCTCACCGAAGCCGGTTACGCTCCGGAAATGGCCTATTTCGAATGCCTGCACGAAGTGAAGCTGATCGTCGACCTGATCTATGAAGGCGGCATCGCCAACATGAACTACTCGATCTCCAACACGGCCGAGTGGGGCGAATACGTCTCCGGTCCGCGCATCATCACCGCCGAGACCAAGGCCGAGATGAAGCGTGTCCTCAAGGACATCCAGACCGGCAAGTTCACCTCGGACTGGATGCAGGAATACCGCGCCGGCGGCGCGCGCTTCAAGGGCATTCGTCGCCTGAACGACAGCCACCAGATCGAGGAAGTCGGCACGAAGCTCCGCGCCATGATGCCCTGGATCGGCAAGAACAAGCTGGTCGACAAGTCCGTCAACTAAGCTGTTCCAAGATTGTGATTATGAGAGGCCGGGACGAAAGTTCCGGCCTTTTCATTTACTGGCGCTGAGATACAGCCAGCGGGTCGGCTTGTCGTCGTAGCCGCCGCCATCGGCTTCGTTGATCGCGATATGCCTCCAGCCTCCGGCAACGAGCAACTCCTGCAGCCATTCGCTCGAAGGATAGTTGTAGTAGCGACCGAAGCTGTCATGGCCTTCGGCGGTACCGGCCTTGAAGCTCGCGTGGAAGACGCCGTCCTGCTTCAGGGCGTTGCGGATGAGAGTGAGGATGGTGGGGAGATCGGCGCGAGGCACATGCAGGAGGCTTGCCTCCGCCCAGATGCCACCGAATTCCTCGCTGGCTGATAGATCTTCGAAGCGCATGACCTTTACCGGCCTGCCGACCAGCTTCTCGGCCTGCCGGGCAAGCGCAGCCGAGCCATCCGTCGGAGTGACGTCGAAGCCCTTGGACAGCATGTAGGCGCAGTCCTGTCCACCACCGCAGCCAAGCTCCAGGATGCGTGTCTGTTCGGGGAGGGCGGCCAGGAAGGCATCGAGCCTTGTCGCCTTTGGCTTGCGATCGCGGGTGGCGTAAGCCTCGGCGTTGTCGTCGTAGAAGGAGATGGTCATAGATTCTTCTCGATATAGATCACCCGGTCCAGGTTCTTGAAATGGGCGTCCAGTGTCAGGACATCGGTATCGTGCAATTCGGCGGTGGCGTAGATGATGGCATCTGCAAGCGCGAGCTTCCGCCTGGCCGAGACTTCGGCAGCGCGGCGGGCGAGCGCCGTATCGAGGGGCGCGATGATGCAGGTGGCTGTGTAGGCGAAGAAGGAATCGACGGCGTCCTCACCACGTTCGCGCTCCAGCCATTTAGCGAGTTCGAGTTGTACGATAGTCGGGACGATACATTCTGTGCGCACGGGCATTTCGCCCTGCAGGCGGTCTGTTGCCGGGCCTTGTGTCAGCCATTCGATCCAAGCCGAGCTATCGACGACGCGCATCAGAACCGGTCTTTCCTGTCGCGATAGTTGGCGGGGTCGGCGCCTTTGGCCATGCCCTTGAGATCGGCGAGTTCGGGGACGGGGATGAGCAGGACGCCTTTGCCCTTGGGGATGAAGACGAATTCCTGGCCTGCGGACCAGTGCTGCTGTTCGCGCACTTCCTTCGGAATGGAGATCTGGAATTTTGCGGAGAGAGTTGTGGTTGCCATTCTTACCTTTCCTCTATCGATCATTAGATAGTAAGAATTTGGCTCGTTGCGGTCAACGGCGAACCGTTTCCAGCAATTAAAAACCGGGCATTAAGCCCGGCTTCGATGTTGTCGCGCTGTCGCGGGAGATCTACGTCGGGAACGCAGCAGCATTCCCGGACTTCAGATCAGAGAACACGGCGCGTCCAGCCGCGCTCGTCGTTCGTGACGCCCTTCTGCAGACCGACGAGCTGTTGGCGCAGTTCTGATGTCAGCTTGCCGGTCTGGCCGTCTCCGACCTTGAATTCGCCGTCGGCGTGGCGAACCAGGCCGATGCCGGCCAGCACCGCGGCTGTGCCGCAAGCGAAGGCTTCGACGAGTTTGCCGCTTGYCGCATCGGCCTGCCATTCCTCGAAGGAGTAGGGGCGCTGTTCTACGCGCAGGCCTTTTTCTTCAGCCAGCACGATGACCGAGGCGCGGGTGATGCCGGGCAGGATCGTGCCGCCGAGCGGCGGGGTCACGACCGTTCCGTCGTTCATCACGAAGAAGACGTTCATGCCGCCGAGTTCTTCGACCCAGCGATGCTCTGCTGCGTCCAGGAAGACGACCTGATCGCAATCCTTCTTCGCCGCTTCGGCCTGGGCCACCAGGCTGGCTGCGTAGTTTCCGCCGCATTTTGCGGCACCGGTGCCACCGGCGGCTGCGCGGGTATAGGCGGTTTCGACCCAGAGCGAGACCGCCTTCGCGCCGCCCTTGAAATAGGCGCCGACCGGGGAGGCGATGATGCAGAAGATATATTCCTGCGCCGGACGAACGCCGAGGAATGCTTCGTTGGCGAACATGAAGGGGCGAAGGTAGAGGCTGGCGTCACCTGAGGGTATCCAGTTCTTGTCGACGCGAACAAGTTCTTCAACCGCCTTCAGGAAAAGTTCCTCCGGCACGGCAGGCATCGCCATGCGGGCCGCCGACTGCGCGAAGCGGCGGGCGTTTTCTTCAGGCCGGAAGAGCAGGATGCGGCCATCGTCTGCCTTGTAGGCTTTCATGCCTTCGAAGATTTCCTGCGCGTAGTGCAGCACGGCGCTCGCAGGATCGAGCTCCAGAGGCCGCCTCGCCGTTACCTTCGCATCGTGCCAGCCCTTGTCGGCAGTCCATCGTGCCAGGACCATATGATCCGTGAAGATCTTGCCGAAACCGGGCGTTTCCAGTGCCCGGATTCGGTCGGCATCGGAGACGGGAGACTTGTGGAATTCGATCTTGATTTCAGGAGAGGTCGACGTCGCGGTCATTGCTGGCACCTTGATAGTCCATTGAATAATGGCCGGCACACTACTGCTGCCGGACCGGTTTTGGAAAGGTCTGAATCAGCCGGTTTCGGCTTTTGATCAGAGGAATAATCGCGTGATGTGCCGAACTTTCACGCAACGAGGCAGGCATTCGGTTTGGTTGTGTGAAATCTCTGATGTCAGCCCGATCGACACCAGGGCTTTCAAATATAAGACCTCCAATCTTGTCACAGTGACAAGAAAATAGGTCAGTATTGTTGACATAAATTTCACTGCATGGTGAGCTGCTGATATTATAAAAATATGAGGAAACCCCATGCTGAACTGGGACAATATGTTTGCGACGCGCTCTTCACGGATGCGCGCCTCGGAAATCCGCGAGCTTCTGAAACTTCTCGACCGGCCTGACATCATCTCCTTTGCCGGCGGCATTCCCGACCCGGCGCTGTTTCCGGACAAGGAATTCAAGCAGGCTTATGCTGACATTTTCGACAGCTCGGCCGTCAACTCCGCCCTCCAATATTCGGTCTCGGAAGGCTACAAGCCGTTGCGCGAATGGCTGGTCAAGCAGATGGCGGACCTCGGCATTCCCTGCGCGCTCGACAATGTCTTCATCGTCTCTGGCTCGCAGCAGGGCCTCGATTATCTCGGCAAGCTGTTCCTGTCGCCCAACGATACCGCACTCGTCACCTGGCCGACCTATCTCGGCGCGCTGCAGGCTTTCAATGCCTACGAGCCGTCCTATGACCAGCTGACGCCCGGCGGTAACCGCACGCCGGATTCTTACCGCGAGGCTGCAGCGCAAAAGGGCGGCAAGGTGAAATTCGCCTATCTCTCTGCCGATTTCTCCAACCCGACCGGCGAGACCGTCGACCGCGATGGCCGCGAGAAGGTTCTGAAACTTGCCGAAGAGCTCGACATCGCCGTCATCGAAGACGCCGCCTACCAGTCGCTACGCTATAACGGCGATCCGATCCCGCCGATCCTGGCGCTGGAGATTGCCGAAAAGGGCCATATCAACGATACGCGCACGATCTATTGCGGCAGCTTCTCCAAGACGCTGGCGCCGGGTCTTCGCGTCGGCTTCATCGTCGGCAATGCGCCTGTCATTCGCAAGCTGGTGCTGATGAAGCAGGCGGCCGATCTGCATTCCTCGACCATCAACCAGATGGCGATTTCGGAAGTTGCCGAACGCGGTTTCGATGCACAGGTCGCCAAGGTCAGGGCCGCCTACAGCCAGCGCCGCAACAGCATGCTGGCGGCACTCGAGAAGTACATGCCTGCAGGCTCGCGCTGGACGAAGCCGGAAGGCGGCATGTTCATCTGGGTCACGCTGCCGGAGGGTATGGATGGCGCCAAACTGCTGGCCAAGTCGTTGGAAAGCGCCAAGGTCGCCTTCGTTCCCGGCCAGGCCTTCTTCGCCGATGGTTCGGGTGCCAACACGTTCCGCGTCAGCTTCTCCTGCGCCAACGAGCAGATGATCGAAGAGGGCATCAGCCGTCTCGGCAGGCTGATCGCCAGCGAGATCGGCTGATACCGAATATTGGTCTGGGCGGCGATCAGAAAATCGTCGTCCAGCCTTCGTTTGCGGTCTCGCTCTTGCCGTAGCCGACCCGGTCGGCAATCGCGCCATCGGCGTTGAGCAGGATGATGTCGCCGCCCTTGTTGGCAAGCTGCGGGCCGCCATTGTCAGGGTCGAGCGTGATGGTGCGGAATTCGCCCGAGGCGAGGGATCCCGTCAGCTTTTGTTTGCGGCCTTCACCATCTTCCAGCGACCAGCCTTCGATCGACATCGCGACATCAGAGCGGTTGACGAGCGTCACCGTCTCCTCCTCGGTGCCGTCGGCGCGGTTCACGGGATTGATCTGATCATGGCGGCGACGATACGCAGCGACGAGGCGACGATCGGCTGCGGCCGACGGGTGCCTTCACCGCGGCCCTGACCGCCCCTGTTGTCGCCGACCGGATGGCCGGTGTTGGCATCGGTGTTCCAGTTTTGCGACTGGAAGCCGAGGAAGATCGCTGCCCAGTGGTCCTCATCCGAAAAATGGATCAGAAGTGCGCCGTCCTGATTGGGCGCGTTGGTGGCGCGGAAACTGCCGCTGTCGCCCTGATTCATATGGATATCGTGAATGCCGTTGCCGGGCTCGAAGCCGAAATATTCATCCGGCTTGTTGTTCTCCGGCCCCCAGGCTTCGCCGAAGGCGTAGAAGTGGATGGACTTGTCGGCGATGCCTTCCTGCACGATCGGTTCGATGAAATCGCGCAGATCGTTCTTCGGCCCGTCGAGCTGGAAGGGCGCCACGTCCATGTCCTCGCGCTCGATCATGCCGCCGCGCACATAGTCGATCGCCAGATCCTTTCGGTCGCCTCTGATATCGGTCAGACCCATAGGCAAAGCGGTGAGTTCTGATGTCAGCGTCTCGTGCTGGAAATCCATGACATTGGCATAGAGCAAGTCGTGCGGCGATTCCTTCGAGCGCACGTTCATGGCGATGCGATAGCTGACGCCACCGGCCTCGATGCGGATTTCGATATGCGGATCGTTGTCGTCGTCAAGGGCGAGCGCCGAAGCCGTACCCTTCAGCACCTTGTAATTCCGGAGCATGGTGAACCTCGTGATGGGGGCAGGGGTTCACGATAGCATGGCGGAAATGCATCTTTTGTGACGCTGATTTTCCGCCATGCAATGCTTTGGAGAGCTTACTTCTTCAGGTGCGGCGCGAAGAGTTCCATGTCGGCTTCACTCAGCCTGTCATTCGCCGTGTTGAGCTGGTGCCAGTAGGGGTAGATCACCGGCGGTACGCTGACATCGTCGAGGCGCTTGCGCTCCTCCTCCGAGAGCTTCAGATCGGCGGCGGCGAGGTTGTCCTTGAACTGAGCCTCTGTGCGGCCGCCGATGATGACAGACGTGACCGCCTTGCGGCCGATCAGCCAGGCGAGTGCGACCTGCGCTGCCGAAACGCCGCGTTCCTCGCCGATTGCCACCAGCGTTTCGACGATGTTCCAGAGGCGGTCTTCGTCGCGGATCGGCGGTTCGGTCCAGCCGGCGAACTGGCGGGTGCCTWCGGGAGCGGCGGCATTGCGGCGGTGCTTGCCGGAGAGAAGACCGCCGGCGAGCGGGCTCCAGACGAGGACGCCGAGGCCCTGATCGATGGAGATCGGCAGCAGTTCGTATTCGGCGTCGCGGGCTTCCAGCGTGTAGTGGATCTGCTGGCTGACGAAGCGCTGGTACTTGTGTTCGTTGGCGACGCCTAGCGCCTTCATGATGTGCCAGCCGGAATAGTTCGAGCAGCCGACATAACGCACCTTGCCCTGCTTGATCAGGGTATCGAGCGCTTCCATGGTTTCTTCGAGCGGCGTCTGGCCGTCCCATTCATGGACCTGATAGAGGTCGATGACATCGGTCTTCATGCGCTTGAGGCTCGCCTCGCATTCGCGGATCAGGTGGTAGCGCGACAGGCCGCGGTCGTTCGGGCCATCGCCCATGCCGAAGCGGGCCTTGGTGGCGAGCAGCACTCCATCAGGGCGCTTGCCGCCGAGCACTTCACCGATGATATTTTCGGATTCGCCGGAAGAATAGACATTGGCCGTATCGATCAGGTTGACGCCGGCATCGAGGCAGATATCGACCATACGGCGGGCTTCCTGCGCGCCGAGATCGCCGACCGTCTTTGCCCAGCCGACGCCGCCGAAGGTCATCGTGCCCATGGTTGCAGTGGAAACTTTCAGGCCGGAACGGCCGAGCAAACGATATTCCATTGAAATTCCTCCTCATGAAAATGGCCTGATTGACGTACCGCAGGGCAGCTGATCGTCAAACAGCAAAACGTTCACGCCTCCGTGAGATTACGCTCTTGCCGACGCTTGCGCGAGGACAATAGCCAGCGGATTTCGACACGAGGTCGGCGAGCAGACTTCGGGATAAACGCTATTTTTTTGTCCGCAGCGCGAGGATCATATCTGCCGCGACTAGCGGTTGATTTCGTTCCATAGCGCGTGACAGTTCACGCACAAAGCCCGGGCTTTCATTTTTGCTGACTGCGTCGAGCAGGGCCTGGCGAGCGGAGCTGCAGGAGTTGGCGGCGATCAATCCCAATTCCAATGGCGAGCCTTGTTGCGGGGCATAGGCGACTGCGCGCGACAAGAGGCAGTCCTGATAGGCTACCCCCTCGGGATAATCCTTCAATTCTTTGGACGGTTTATTGGCTGTCGTCTGACATCCGGCGAGAATCGCACAGGCAAGCACGGTCGCAATACAGATCTTCATTGGGGCTCCAGCGTGTTGAAAGCGGATCGGGCATCGCAGAGCCGTAGATGATTCAATCTAAAGTTTATATGATTTGCTTTTACCCCTATCGGAAAAATGCGTGTTTTGTTGAGAAAGCAGATAGGAAGGCGCGGCAATCGGCTGGCCTGGTTGACCAAGCCGAGGCCGCTGTGCCCTGTCACATCGCTGTCAAACGCCCCTAATAAGGGAGGGGTATCGCAATCCGAGGGTCATCCATGAAAACGCTAGTTTCCGCCGCTGCATTGCTTGCCGCGAGCCTTCTCGCCGTCCCGGCTTCCGCCGCCAATCTCGTTCTCTACACCAGCCAGCCGAACGAAGATGCGCAGGCGACCGTCGATGGTTTCATGGCCGCCAACCCCGATATCAAGGTCGACTGGGTGCGCGACGGCACGCCGAAGATCATGGCAAAGCTCCAGGCTGAAATCCAGGCCGGCAATCCGGTTGCCGACGTTCTCTTGATCGCCGATGTCGTGACGCTCGAGCGCCTCAAGGAAGACGGCAAGCTGCTCGCCTACAAGTCGCCGGAAGCAGCAAACTACGACGCTGCTCTCTATGACGCCGGCGGTTATTACTATTCCACGAAGCTGATCACGACCGGCATCATGTACAACACGTCGGCTGCCATGAAGCCGACGAGCTGGAAAGATCTTGCCAAGCCGGAAGCCAAGGGCCTCGTCACCATGCCGAGCCCGCTTGCTTCGGGTGCAGCTCTTATTCATGCCCAGACGCTGGCCGCCGTTCCCGGCCTCGGCTGGGATTTCTACAAATCGCTTGCCGATAATGCTGCTGTCGCTTCCGGCGGCAACGGCGTTGTCCTGAAGTCCGTCGCCACTGGCGAAAAGGCTTACGGCGTGGTCGTCGATTACCTGCCGATCCGCGAAAAGGCCAAGGGCGCTCCGGTTGAATTCGTCTTCCCGAGCGAAGGCGTTTCGGCTGTGACCGAGCCGGTCGGTATTCTCGCCAGCGCCAAGAATGCCGATGCCGCTAAGAAGTTCGTCGACTACGTTCTCTCCGAAAAAGGCCAGGAAGGCTTCCTGAAACTCGGTTATATTCCGGCCCGCAACGGCATGAAGCTGCCCGCAGGTTTCCCGGCACGCGACACGATCAAGGTTCTGCCCATCAACGCCGCCGAGGCGCTGAAAAATACCGACAAGGACCTGAAGACCTTTACGGATCTCTTCGGTTCGAAATAATAGACCCATGCAGGGTTATGTACGTGCAGGGAGCAGCCAGCCCGTCTGGCTGTTTCCTTTCATTGTTTCAGTGGTTCTCTTCCTCAGCGTGCTGCCTCTGGCACGGCTCGCGGTCGTCGGCATTTCCGCCTTTGCCAATGGCGGCGTCATGGTGGTTCTCTCCGATCCCATGGTCTGGTCGGCGGTCTATTACACCATCGTCACGGCCATCCTCGGCACTGTTATCTCGCTTATCGTCGGCTGCGGTTTCGCCTATCTGCTGACGCTGACGGACATCCCGGCCAAGGGGCCGCTCAGCTTCTTCTTCGTGCTGCCGATGATGATCCCGCCGCAGGTGACGGCGCTTGCCTGGGTGCAGATGTCGGGACCGTCAAGCCCGCTTCTGAAGGCGCTGCATATTGCGCCGCCGATGGGATCGCCGCAGCCGCTCTATTCGGTTGGCGGTATTGCGCTGCTCTATGGCGTGCAGCATGCGCCGCTTGTCTATCTGGCGCTGAGGGCAGGGCTGATGACCCTGCCGCGCGACGGCGTGGAAGCGGCGCGGCTGTCGGGCGCATCGAGTCTCAGGGTGTTTCGCGATATCATCCTGCCGCTGTCGCTGCCGGGCGTCATTGCGGGGGCGGCAATTTCCTTCGTGTCCTGTACCGGCAATTTCGGCATTCCCGCCATTCTCGGCATTCCGGCCTCGATCTTCACGCTGCCGACGCTGATCTTTTCGAAGTTCACCGCCTTTACCGGCCGCACCTTCGGCGATGTGGCGCTGCTCTCTGCCATCATCGCGCTGATCTCTGTCGCCGGCCTTGCCATCCAGGACCGGGCGTTGCGCGGGCGCGATTACCGGGTGATCGGCCTGTCTGGCGCAACGGCCGCCTTCGAACTCGGCGGCTGGAAGCTCATTTTCACGCCGCTGCTGTGGATCGTGCTATTCTTCATGCTGGCGGCACCCTTCTTTGCGTTGGTGGCCGGCGCATTGGTGCCGGCTTACGGCGTGCCGCTGACTTTCAAGACCATGACGTTTCATGCCTTCGAGGAGATCCTCTTCCGGCAGGCGGTGACACGCACGGCCTTCGTTAATTCGCTGTCGCTCGCGAGCGGGGCGGCGGTCGGACTGCTCTTCGTGACGGTGCTGGCTGCCTATGCGCTCACGCGGCGCAGGGATACGCTCTCGCGAATCGTTTCCAGCCTTGTCGAGATTCCCTATTCGCTGCCGGGCATCGTCATGGCGGTCTGCTTCATTCTTGTCTTCGCCGCACCCATCCCGGTGCTGAACGTGACGCTCTACGGCACGGTCTGGATCATTCTCATCGCTTATTTCTCCTCCTTTTTCGCCGTCAGCCTGAAGCCTGTGGTCAGCGCCTTTCATCAGCTCGATCCGGCACTGGAAGAGGCGGCACGGCTTTCGGGCGCCGGCTTCTTCCGGCGGCTGAAGGATATCATCGTGCCGCTGATTGCCCCGGCGGCTGGTGCCTCGGTCATCCTCGTCTTTCTGATCGCCTGCAACGAGCTGACGATTTCGGCGCTGCTCTGGTCGGCTGGCACGCAGACGCTGGGTGTCGCCATCTACAATCTCGATGACAGCGGCAGTTCCGACCTTGCCTCGGCTCTGTCAGTGCTCGTCGTCTTCATGGTCGTCGCCATGATGCTGCTTCTGGAGCTTCTGGCGAAACATCTGCCCAAGGGAGTGGTGCCGTGGCGAAGCTGATCCTCAATCAGGTTGCCAAGGATTTCGGCACGGGACGGGCGGCGGTCAGCGGCTTTTCGCTCGACGTGCGCGAGGGCGGTTTCCTGGCGCTGCTCGGCCCCTCCGGCTGCGGCAAGACGACGGTGCTGCGCATGATTGCCGGCTTTGAGACGCCGAGCGATGGTTCCATCCATCTCGGCGAGCGGTTGCTTGCCGATGCCTCGCAATCGCTGCCGCCGGAAAAGCGCAACATGGCGATGGTCTTCCAGTCCTATGCGCTCTGGCCGCATATGAGCGTGGCAGACAATGTCGGCTATCCGCTGAAGGTGCGCGGCATCTCCGGCGAAGTCTACAAGGCGAAGGTGCGCGAAGCGCTATCGACTGTTAGGCTCGTCGATTATGCCGAACGGCGGCCGGCCGATCTCTCCGGCGGCCAGCGTCAGCGCGTGGCGCTTGCCCGCTGCCTGGTGACATCGCCCGATGTCGTGCTGCTCGACGAACCGCTCGCCAATCTCGACCGGCATCTGAAGCAGGAGATGGAGGAAACCTTCCGGGAGTTTCACCAGCGCTCCGGTGCGACGATGATCTATGTGACGCATGACCAGAGCGAGGCGATGGCGCTGGCCACCGACGTCGCCGTCATGTCCGAAGGACGGCTGTTGCAGGTGGCGCCTCCGGCCGAGATCTATGCACGGCCGGAAGGGCGCATGGTCGGCGGGCTGATCGGCCGCGGCGCGATCGTCACGCTGCCTGTCATGGGCAGCGAACGTCATCTGGAATGGGACGAGCTGGAAGATGCGCTGGTGGCCGCCAATACCGATGGCGCCGATATACTGGTGCGTCCGGAAGATGTTGTTATCGGCGGCGAGGGGGCTCCTGCGATCGTCGAATCCGTGCTCTTCGAAGGCGAGCGTTATGCGGTGAAGCTGACGCTCGGCAACGGCCAGGCGTTGCGCGCCTACAGCCGCGTGGTTGTCGAGACCGGCGAGGCGGTGCGCGTCGTCATCCGCGCCGGCTGGCGGCTTTGAGGGACAATAGGCTTTGCTAGCCGCTTATTCGTGTCTAGTAATGCCCTGATGCCAACCGGGAATGCCTGATGTCGCTTCGCCTTGCTACTTTCAATGTCGAGAACCTGCTCACCCGTTTCGACTTTACAGGCTATCGCAACCAGCTTCGACAGGATCGCGTCATCAAGCTCTTCGAGGTCAATAACGAGGGCACCTATCAGCAGCTGGAGCAGGCGCGGGTGATCGCGTCGACCGACGATACGCGGCAGATGACGGCGCTCGCCATCGCCGATGCGGATGCCGATATTCTCTGCCTGCAGGAAATCGACAATATGGCTGCACTTCAGGCCTTCGAATATGGCTATCTCTATCGCATGGTCGGCAATGGCTACCGGCAGAAATACCTCGTCGAGGGCAATGACAGCCGCGGCATCGATGTCGCCGTACTGATGCGCGAGGAAACGCGCGACGGGCAGAAGATCGAGCTCAAGGATATCAAGAGCCATGCGATGGTGACCTATCGCGATTTCGACCTCTTCGATGAAGAGATCGGCAAGACCAACCGGCTCGACGACAAGGTCTTCAAGCGCGATTGCCTGGAACTGGACTTGAGGATCGGCGGGGTGCCGATGACGCTTTATGTCGTTCATTTCAAGTCGATGGGCAGCCCGCGCGACGGGCTGGACGGGCGGCAATCGACCCTGCCGATCCGCCGGGCCGAGGCGCGTGCCGTTCGCCGAATCATCGAAAACCGGTTCGGAGCTGCGCATACGGCAAGCAAGAACTTCGTTATCTGCGGCGACATGAACGACTACCAGGAGCGCGTCGACGTCATCGGCCGGCGCACCATCGGTTATCGCTTCGAGCATCAGGACGAGGTCGAAAGCGCGCTCGATGTGTTCAGTCAGGATGGCTTTGCGGAAAATGTCGTGCGTCGCCGCGAGCCGCTTGATCGCTGGACGCTCTATCATTCGCGCGGGCCGGAGGAGCAGTGGCTCTGCCAGCTCGATTATCTCTGGCTATCGCCCGCCMTTGCCGCCGCCAACGCCAAGCGCATCCCTGAAATCATCCGCCACGGACAGCCCTACCGTACCATCTTCCCGCCCGGGCAGGAGGTGGAGCGCTACCCGCGCACCGGCTGGGACAGGCCGAAGGCATCCGACCATTGCCCCGTCGTCATGACACTGGATCTCTTATGACACCAAACTTTTCAGAAGATCTTTCAGCCTTTCCGCCGGAACAGACGGTGTTTCCGATCGCAGGCTCGAATCTGCGCGTACTCGATGGCGATCACCCGCTGCTCGTTGAGAACAGACCGGCGATCCGCGAGAACTGGGAGCGGGAAATCGCCGCCAATCCGGCGCTCTTCGATGGTCGCATGGTATTGCAGCACCGGCTGAAGCTCTCCCGAGAGGGGATTGCGAGCGAGGCCTATTCCGTTCCGTTCTCGACCTTCATGTGGTGGCGTAGGCAGCCGGAGCGGAAGGGCGCCATTCATCTCTTCGCCTATCCGGTGCTGGAATCAGCCGACGGTGCGCTGGTCGCGATTCGCATGGGCGCGCATACGGCCAATGCCGGCCAGGTCTATTTCGCCGCCGGCTCACTGGAGCCCGAGGATATCGTTGACGGGCGCTGCGATATCGACAGCAACATGGCCCGTGAGGTGATGGAGGAGACAGGTCTCGACCTCTCCGATGCCGTTGCAGGTGACGGGCTCCACGCCAGCCACATCAGGCGCTCGGTCTCGATTTTCAAGCTTTTCCGCTTCGATATGACGGCCGACGAGATGGTCGATTTCATTAGCCGTCATATGCTGGTTGCCGAGGACAAGGAAATCGCAGGCGCTGTTGCGATCCGCTCCGCCGATCCCAAGGCTCAGCCTTACAATGCCGCCATGCTGCCGATCATCGACTGGTATTTCACAGGCAAGCGGGCCTGAAGCTTGCGCTCGGGCGTCCCGTCGGGCAGGTTGGCGGCTCGATGACCGATTCAGGGAGGCCGATGTGGCGTTAAGCTACAGTGTCTATGACGTGTTCACCGACATCAAGCTTGCCGGCAATCCGCTGGCCGTGATCTTTGACGGCGAGGGACTTGAGGACACGGCGATGCAGGCGATCGCCCGCGAAACGAACCTGTCCGAGACGGTGTTCGTGCAGCCGGCCGACAATCCCGCCTATACGGCGCGTATCCGCATCTTCACGCCTGGCCGTGAACTGCCCTTTGCCGGTCATCCGACCGTCGGTACGGCGATTGCGCTGGCGGAGAAGGCGCATGGGGCGGGAACAATCGACCTCGTTTCGGTACTGGAGGAAAATGTCGGGCCGGTGCGCTGTGCCGTCAGGCTGCGGGAAGGTGAGGCGAGCTTTGCCGAATTCGACCTGCCGCGCAAATCGCACCAGATACCACTGCCGCTCGACAAGCTCGGCATTGCCGACGCGCTATCGCTGAAGACGACCGAAATCGGCTTCGAGAATCATGTGCCGTCGATCTGGAGCGCAGGCGTTCCCTTTCTCCTGGTGCCGGTCCATGACGTCGGCGCGGCAGAGCGCCTGGAGTTCGACCCGCAGCTCTGGGAAAAGACGGTGCCCTTCGTCGATGGCGCGCTCGCCTCGGCCTATATCTACTGCCGCGGCGGCGTGAACCATGTGGCCAAGTTCCATGCTCGCATGTTTGGAAGCGGCATGGGCATTTCCGAGGACCCGGCCACCGGCTCGGCAGCCGCCGCTCTCTCGGGCGCGATCAACCATTTCGACCGGCTGACGGATGGGCATCACCCGCTCCTCATCGAGCAGGGTTTGGAAATGGGCCGCCCGTCCTTCATTCACCTGCATATGGATATCGAAGGCGGCGCTATTTCGAATGCCCGGATCGGCGGCCAGGCAGTGCGGATTGCGACCGGCACGCTCGACCTTTGATTTCATTGGATTTCCGGCACCTGACAAAAAAACTTCGCAATTAACCAAAGAATTTTCGACAGGGCGCTAGACAAGCCGGACGATCCTATTTATATGCCCCGTCACACCGCGCAGCCAAGCGCGGACGGGTGATTAGCTCAGTTGGTAGAGCAGCTGACTCTTAATCAGCGGGTCGTAGGTTCGAGCCCTACATCACCCACCACTTTCTCCTTCAAAGAGAAGAGAAGCCAGAAACAAAGCCTTTGATATCAAAGGCTTGTTGGCTTTTTCTGTTTTTCTGATTCCGGCGCCTCCGTTGGCGGGAATCAGCGAATTGCCCTTTCCAGACATTCTGCCCTTGCCCGAAGTCGTCTCCGGTATTTAACTCGCTGGAGCGAAGTCCTTGCTGCGGTATCTACCCTCGCAACCCTATCCCCGGAGGAGTGCCCAATGAGCGGTGACAAAGAGAACAATGTCGGCGCATATCGGCTGGATGAGAAGGTGCTCAATGTGCTCGGTGCCTATCACCAGCGGATCGACGAGGAGCGCGGCAATCCGCGCCAGGAGGCGCCGGGCGGACGCGACGGCGGGCAGGATCAGCGGATGCGGGCGGTCGGCCCCGAGACGGGGCGGTTTCTCAACATTCTCGTCCGGAGCCTGACGGCGCCGACCATTCTCGAGCTGGGCACGTCTTTCGGTTATTCCGGCATCTGGCTCGCCGAGGCGGCACGGGCGACCGGCGGGCGGCTGATCACCATGGAAGTGCACGGCTATAAATCTGCGCATGCGCAGGCAATGGCGGAGAGGGCAGGGCTTGGCGACCATATCGATTTCCGGGTGGGCGATGCGGTCGCGATGATCCGCGAATTGCGGGGCAAGGTCGATTTCGTGCTCGTCGATCTCTGGAAGGATCTCTATCTGCCGTGCCTCGAAGCCTTCTATCCGAGGCTCAATGCGGGTGCGATCGTCGTTGCCGACAACATGATTTATCCGGCGACAGAAGACGTGACGATCTATGCTCGGGCCATCCGCGGCAAGCCCGGGATCACGAGCGTGCTGCTGCCGGTCGGATCGGGGCTGGAGGTCAGCCGCTACGAGCCGGAGTGAGTCTCAGACGGATTTTCACCAGAGGCCGGGAAACAGCCGGTACTTCACCTTGCGGCAATAATCCTCATAACCGGGCAGGTCCCGGCGCAGATGGCGCTCCTCGTCGATGAGGCGCAGGATCAGGCCGACGAAGATCAGCGGTACGATGACGAGGCCCCACAGGGAGGCCAACGCAAGCGGAATGCCTGATGCAAGCGGCAGGACGCCGGCATACATCGGGTGGCGCACGAGGGCGTAGAGGCCTGTGGAGACGACCTTCTGGTCCTCGGAGACCTGGATGGTGGCCGACGCAAAGGTATTTTCCCTGAGAACGAAGACGACGAAGAGGAAACCTGCCGATATCAGCAGGTTGCCAAGAATGATTGCCCACACCGGGACCGCCGACCAGCCGAACCGGTAATCGAGCACCGAGACGATGATGAGGGCGATCATCACCACGCTGGTGAAGAGCTGGATGCGCTTCTGGACCGGCTCCGTTTCGGCGGCCGGGCCGGCGCGCATGCGCTTTTCCAGAAGTGCCGGGTCGCGATAGTAGAAATACACCGATGAGCCGGCCGACCAGGCGGCGAAATTGGCGATGAAGAGCCAGCCCTGCCAATAGGCGAGCGTGCCTGCCACCAGGAAGACCATGACGGCGAGGGCCACCAGGAACTTGGCGTTGGCTTCGGCGGCCCTGCGGCCGAGATCGGGTGCTGCATTCTGCATGACACCTCCTTGTACTCATGATCCGCAATCCACTTTGCGGCTTCGCCTTTAGAATATGCAAAGCAGACGCGTGATATCAAACCACCGCCGGAGGCACGGATTCCGATCATCAGGGCAAGGGTGCTCTGTCTTGTGTGCCTTCAGGCGATTGATCATGCTGCCCTGCGGGGATTGGGAGATTCGGTGGAAATGGGCAAATCCGTTGATGGTGCTGACGTGAAGACGAAGCTTTCCATCGTCGCGCCCTGCTACAACGAAGCCGAGGGGCTGAATGAGTTCTGCCGGCGGGCGCGGGCGGCAGCGGAGGCCGTAGCCGGCCAATCCTTCGAGATCATCCTCGTCGATGACGGCTCCAGCGATGATACGTGGGACGTCATATCGGGGCTTGCGGCAGACATTCCGCAGGTGCTCGGCGTCAAGCTTCTGCGCAATCACGGCCACCAGCTTGCGGCGACCTCGGGCCTTGCGGTGACGCGCGGCGAGCGCGTGCTGCTGATCGATGC
The DNA here is from genome assembly GCF_056405875.1 of Rhizobium sp. P1_E6. Taxonomy (NCBI): domain Bacteria; kingdom Pseudomonadati; phylum Pseudomonadota; class Alphaproteobacteria; order Hyphomicrobiales; family Rhizobiaceae; genus Rhizobium; species Rhizobium sp. P1_E6. The sequence goes on from NZ_JBFUBG010000001.1 coordinate 171,008, forward strand.
CGATCTTCAGGATCCGCCGGAGCTGTTGGCGCAGATGATGGCGATCATGGATCAGGGGGCCGATGTCGTTTACGGGCAGAGGAGCGAGCGCAAGGGCGAAACGAAGTTCAAGCTTGTTACCGCTTCGGTCTTCTACCGGCTGCTGACGCGGCTGACGTCCATCTCGATCCCGCAGGACACAGGCGATTTCCGGCTGATGAAGGCGCGCATTGTCCATATCCTCCTCAATATGCCGGAGCGGCATCGCTTTATCCGCGGCATGGTGAGCTGGATCGGCGGCAGGCAGGTGGCACTGCGTTATACGCGCGATGTCCGCTATGCCGGCTCGACGAAATATCCGCTGCGCAAGATGATCCGCTTCGCGATCGATGCGATCACCAGTTTCTCGATCATTCCGCTGCGCATCAGTGCCTGGATGGGGCTTATTTCGGCCGTCTTCGCGGTGGGGCTTTTGGTCTACACGCTCGTGCAATGGTTCGAAGGCAATGTCATCACCGGTTGGTCAAGCATCATGGCTGCCATATCGGCCTTGAGCGCCATCCAACTGATCGCGCTCGGCACGCTCGGCGAATATGTCGGCCGGCTGGTGCAGGAGCATAAGCGCCGACCGATGTTCATGATCGACTGCGTGGTGCAGGGCGAGGTCACGTCCGAGCTGCCGGATGATTTTTCCGAACTCGATACTGCCAGCCGCAGATCCGAACTCGGCAAGCTTTCGCCGGCAAGTGTGACCGCGAAGCCGATTGAGACGGCTGTTGGACACTGATATCGATTGTTGCCGAACATGTTGACAAAAAATTCAGCCTTGGCGGCAATTGACCTTTCCGATCTGGCATAAGCGGCGTATGCAGGCTGAACTCCCTCCGCGCGGCTTGTCTCCTCGTTTTCCCGCCCTTTCCCGCGCATTCAGGAATTCGCATTGGCAGATCGATGACTGCAGTTCAGACGGATGAGAAGACAGATGGGGCGGCAAGCGTCCGCCAGGCCAAGATCGTAGCGCTGGTCGTTGCTGTTTCCTTCTTCATGCAGATCCTCGACGGTACGATCGTCACCACCTCGCTGCCGCAGATGGCGACGAGTTTCGGTGTGCAGCCGGTCGCCATGAGCATCGGCATCACCGTCTACATGCTGACCACGTCGGCCTTCATTCCGCTTTCCGGCTGGCTCGGCGACCGGTTTGGCGCGCGGCGCGTCTTTCTCGTGTCGATTGCCGTCTTCACCTTGGCATCGCTGTTCTGCGGCCTGTCGGGAAGCCTGACGGAGTTCGTCATCGCGCGCGCGGTGCAGGGCGTCGGCAGTGCGCTGATGACGCCGGTGGGGCGCATCATCGTGTTGAAAAATGCCCGCAAGTCCGAGCTGGTGCAGGCGATCGCGCTGATCACCTGGCCGGCGCTGACCGCACCCGTCGTCGGGCCGGTGCTCGGCAGTTTCATCACCACCTATGCAAGCTGGCACTGGAATTTCCTCATCAATATCCCGATCGGCCTCGTCGGCATTGCGCTCGTGCTGCGCTTCGTGCCGGAGCAGCGAGAAGAGCGCGTCGGGCCTCTCGACATCAAGGGCTTCTTCCTGAGCGCGGCGGGGCTGACCTCGCTGCTTGCGGCGCTCGAACTGTCGGTCAAAGGGCAGGGCGGGTTCGTGCCGCTCCTCGTGCTGCTTGCCGCCGGCATCGTCCTTTCCGTCATGGCGACGCGGCACTTTCTGCGGGCCGACAATCCGCTGCTCGATCTCTCGGCCTTCAAGGTTCAGACCTTCTCGATGACGACGCTTTCGGCGGGCACGGCCTGCCGAGTCGCGATCAATGCCACGCCCTTCCTGCTGCCACTGCTCTTCCAGCTCGGTTTCGGCCTGAGCTCGATTGCCGCCGGCACCTATCTGCTGGTCTATTTCCTCGGCAATCTCGGCATGAAGGTAGTGACGACGCCGCTCCTGCGGTTCTTCGGCTTCCGCAACGTGCTCTTCTTCAACGGCATCATCGCTGCCGCCTCAATCGTCGCCTGCGGCTTGCTGACGCCGGAAACGCCTGCGATCATCATCTCGGCGCTGCTCTTCATTGCCGGGCTTTCGCGGTCGATGGAATTTACGGCGCTCAATACGCTCTCCTTTGCCGATATCGGCCCGACGCAGAGAAGCTCGGCCTCGACGCTGTCGAGCATGTTGCAGCAGATTTCCATGCTGCTCGGCGTTGCGGTGGCGGCGGCCGTGCTCAACATTTCCTCGGGGCTTCGGGGTGCAGCGGACCCTGTTCTCGGCGATTTCCGCTGGGCGTTCTTCGTCGTCGGCATGATCGGCTTCTTGTCCTGCCTGCGCTTCCTGCAGCTTGCTGCCGATGCGGGTGCCGAGGTTTCTCACCACCGGCGCTTTCAAAAAAGCTGACTTTCCGCGGAACCATTTGCCTTCCCTTGCGTTTACGGCACTGATTTTCAGTATTCGTGTTCGCGATTTTTTAGAGGGCTTCCGGCCGCAGCCGGGAAGGGTCGACATTCTCGATGGCATTCTCCTTCGATCTGCCTGGCGTCAGGCATCACATGATACCAAAGGCTAGGTGCTGTTTACGCGCGCCTGTCCATGCAATACGACAGTCTCATGCAGAAAGACTCGGCGGCCTCACAGCCGGTATTGCTGCGGGAAAATGCCCGGAGGCAGAATGAGCGAGTCCAACGGCGATACGGGTGGAACGATCCGTATCCTCTATATCGATGACGATGAAGCGCTGGCGCTGCTGATGCAGAAGAATCTCGGCCGCCGCGGCTTTACGCTCGAATGGGCAAGCGACGGAGCTTCCGGCCTTGCGGTGCTTGCCGAAGGCGGCATCGAGGCCGTCGTTCTCGATCATTTCCTGAAGGCCGAAACCGGGCTCGATATCCTGCCGCGCATCATCGCGATGCCCAACCATCCGCCTGTGATCTATGCCACCGGCTCCGGCGATACGAGCATTGCGGTCGCAGCACTGAAGGCCGGCGCAGACGACTATGTTCTCAAGGGCATTTCGCCCGATTATTTCGATCTTCTGGCTGCCGCCCTCGAACAGGGGCTGGAGCGGGCGCGCTTCCGCCGTGACACGGCGCAGGCGCAGGAGGTGATCCGCCAGCAGCGTGACCATGCGGAAATGCTGCTTGCCGAAGTCAATCACCGCATCGCCAACAGCCTCGGCCTCGTCGGCGCGCTGATCCGCATGCAGTCCTCCATGACCAGCGACCAGGTAGCGATCGACGCTCTGCAGGAAACGCAGATGCGTATCAATGCGATCGCCAGCGTCCACCGCCGTCTCTACACCAACCGGCAGGTCGGCACGGTGCAGGTGGATGAATATCTGAGCAGCCTCCTGACCGAGCTCGAAGCCTCGATGCGAGACGAGAAACGGCCGCATCGCGTGGTGCTGACTTCCCAGCCGGTCAATCTGGCGACCGACAAGGTCATCACGCTCGGCCTCATCGTCAGTGAACTCGTCACCAACGCCTTCAAATATGCCTATCCGGATGGTGTTCCCGGCGAGATTACCGTGATCGTCGAGCATGAGAGCGATGTGCTGCGTGTGACGGTCGAGGATGCCGGCCGCGGCTTCGAGCAGGACGGCCCGCCGAAGGGGACCGGTCTCGGCACAAAGATCCTGACCGCCATGGCCTCCAGCCTGAAATCCGAACTCGTCTATGATCCGGAGCATCGCGGCACGAGAGCGATGCTGGTCTTTTCCGTAAGCTGACGTAGCTTTTGTAGTCTGGTTCGGTTTTCGTGAGCTGACGTGGTCTTTTTTGTAAGCTGACGCTTGGGGGAGCATCATGAATACGGATAGCGTCTGCACGCCGGGCGAAGTTTATGATTTTTGGTTCGTTCGCTGCAGCCGCAAGGAATGGTTCAGCTCGACTGCAGAACTGGACGAGGAAATCCGGGCGCGGTTTCGTGCCACCCACCTGTCGCTTGCCCTTGAAGTCACCGAGGAATGGCGCTCCAGCCCCGAGAGCCGGCTTGCGGCCGTGATCGTGCTCGACCAGTTTCCACGCAACATCTACCGCGCGACGCCACTTGCCTTTGCGACCGATGGGCTGGCGCTGCGCGAGGCGAAGCTTGCGCTTGCCAATGGTGCGGATCAGTCGGTGGAGGGTATCCTGCGAACCTTTTTCTACATGCCGTTCGAGCATGCAGAAGATCTCGTTGAGCAGGATCGCTCGGTGGCACTTTTCACAGCGCTCGGCGACGAGGAGTTTCGTGATTATGCGCTTCGCCACCGCGAAGTGATCGCGACATATGGCCGTTTTCCACACCGCAATGCCCTTGTCGGGCGCGAGTCGAGTGATGCCGAACTGGCCTATCTCGCGCTTCCCGGTTCCGGTTTCTGAGCTGCCACCTCGAAATTCCGCCTTTCTGTCGCCTTTCTTTCCTATAAGAAGCGGTCAATTACCTGATGAGACGAATCCACGCGGGGGCTTCTTGCGCTTGATACACTGGCTGCTTCGCACCGTTCTTCTGCTTTCGCTGGCTGTTGCCGGCCTGCATTTCGATGGAAGGGCCGCTTCTGCGCAGACCCCGCAGCCGGCGGCTGAGGCTCAGACCCAGACGACGCCGGCCCAATCGGCTCCGGTTCCGGCGGCTCCGGCAGAGGCTGCGCCGGCCGAGGCGCCGCTCGCCAGTACCGGCCTCGATCAGGCGCTGAAGGATATCGACAAGGCGAAGAACGAGCTTGCTTCGCTGCAGGACCGCGTCAAGCAGAATGTCGACGATGACGACGGTCTGGTGGAGCTTGCCGGCAAGACCGACGAGCTCGGCCGCACCGTCATCGCCACGTCCGTCAGCCTGCGGCCGCGGTTCGACCAGATCAAGAGCCGCCTTGCCGAGCTCGGCGAACCGCCGAAGGACGGGCAGCCGCCGGAAGCGCAGATCGTCACCGAAGAGCGTAACGCGCTGACGGCCGAGCGCTCGCAGATCAACGCCGTCACGGGTGACGCGGAGAATCTGTCGATCGCTATCACCAAGCTTTCCAACGTGATCACGGCGACGCGCCGCCAGCTTTTTGCCGATACACTGTTCCGGCGCACCGAGATCTCCGTCTCCGTCTTCGACGATGCGACCAGTGCCTTCGTGCAGGAAGTGAGCGAGTTTTCCCAGACGCTTTCGAGCTGGATTACCTTCGTCTGGAAGTTCAAGGCCCTGTCGCTGTTTGCGGCGATCTTCCTGTCGCTCGCGACGGCCCTGATCCTGCTCTCGGGCGGCTACCGGCTTTTCGGCCAGTATCTGCGGCGCGACGTCAATGTCGAAGAACCTTCCTATATCAGCCGTCTTGCCTTTGCCTTCTGGTCGACGCTGATCCGCACGGCGGCGCTCGATGTGCTGCTGGTGACGTCGCTGATCTTCCTCGACGGCTTTAATGTGCTGAGGAGCGACATCACGCCCGTGATCGCCGCGCTCTTCGGCTCGATCGGTCTCGTCTATTTCGTCGGCCGCTTCGTCAATGCGGTCTTCGCGCCGAATGATCCGTCCTGGCGCCTGGTGCGCCTTTCCAATCTCGGCGCGCGCTCGGTCGGCTACTGCCTGATCGCCATGGCGGTGGTCAACGCGCTCGACTATCTCTTCGGCGCCATCGGCGAGGCGATGGGCTCGCCGCTGGTTTTGACGGTCGTGCGCAGCCTGCTTGCGGCACTGATCATCGGTCTCATCCTGATTGCCGTATCCTTCGGAAAGCCGATGCTGGCGAGGAACGGCGATCCCGATGCGCCTGGCCGCCACTGGCCGCGCGGCATGGCGATCCTGTTGCGCGTCTTCGGTGCCGGGCTGATCCTTGCTGCACTTTCGGGCTATGTGGGCCTGGCACGTTTCGTCGCCACGCAGCTCATAATCACCAGCGCCATCGTGGTGACCACCTATATCGGCCTGCTGCTCGGCAAGGCGATCTCACGGCAGGACAATTTCGGCGATACGTTCCTCGGGCGTTTCCTGGAAACCCGCTTCAAGCTCGGGCCTGTTGCGATCGACCAGGTGGGTCTGGTTGTCGGCCTGCTGATCTATGCGGTCGCGCTCTTGACCGGCATTCCGCTCATCCTGCTGCTCTGGGGCTTCCACGTGCAGGATCTGCAGCTGCTTGCTTACAGGCTGTTTACGGAAGTCCGTCTCGGCGGCATCAGCATTTCGCTGCTCGGCATCTTTACCGGCATCCTGCTCTTTGCCGGCGGTTATCTCGCGACGCGCTGGGTGCAGAAGTGGCTGGACAGCAATGTCATGGCGCGCAGCCATGTCGATCTCGGCGTGCGCAATTCGGTGAAGACGGGCATCGGCTATCTCGGCGTCGGTGTGGCCGCCATCTTCGGCGTTTCGGCGGCGGGCATCGACCTTTCCAATCTCGCGCTCGTCGCCTCGGCGCTGTCCGTCGGTATCGGTTTCGGCCTGCAGAACATCGTGTCGAACTTCGTTTCCGGTCTGATCCTGCTTGTCGAACGTCCCTTCAAGGTGGGCGACCATGTCGTGTCCGGCACGGCCGAAGGTATCGTCAAGCGCATCTCGGTGCGCGCCACCGAAATAGAGACCTTCCGCAAGCAGTCGATCATCGTGCCGAATTCCGAACTCATCAACGGGCTCGTCGGCAACTGGACGCATCGCAACAAGATCGGCCGTTCGGAAATCCCGGTTTCCGTAAGCTACGAGGCCGATCCGCGAAAGGTGATGGATATCCTGCTGGAACTCGTTTCCAAGGTGCCACTGGTGATGCGCAATCCGGAGCCGCATGTCGAGTTCCTGCGCTTCGGCCCCTATTCGCTGGATTTCGAGCTGCGCTTCTTCCTCGCCGACATGGGTGACGGCATGGCGGTGCGCAACGATCTCAGGATCGAGATCCTTAGGCGCTTCAGGGCGGAAGGCATCGAGATCCCGCTGCCGCAGAGCGATCTGACCATCCACCGGCAGGCGAATGCCGAGGCGGAGAAGGCGCTTGTCCAAAAGCCTGATGAGCCCGAGGACGCCGCGGCCGAAAATGAGGCCAGGGACGACGAGACGGTGGAAGACGAGCAGCCGGTGCGCCAATTGCGCAGCAAGGCGGCCGATGGCAAGCTCAAAGGCTGAACGGGGCATTCAGCGCTCATTCACGGCTGTGGTGCTATAACCTCAGGCAATCGATCGCTGCCGGGCAGCGACGAGCGCTCGAGGGGAGGGCGTATAGCCTATGTCGCATGTCGTGACACGTTCCGCAGTCGCATTTCTTCTTCTCCTTTCCGCCGCACCTTTGGCGCAGGCGGCCTCCGTCACCAACAAGGACGAGGCGCCCGTGGTGTTGACCGTCACTGAAGGCGGCAACCGTGTGGAAGTCGTCGTCGACGCCGGCGCTTCCGAAAGGTTCTGTCCCTCCGGCTGCTTCATGACGACGCCCGATGGCGATCGTATCGGGCTTTCCGGCGACGAGACGATCGAGATCGTCAAGGGTTCGGCCGTCGTCAAGTGACGGCGGCTTGAGCCTGGTTATTGCCGATTTTTATGATTTTTTGAGCCTCACGGCTTTTGACGCTTGTCTATTTACAGGTGGTCGCGGCAAGCTTTTCGCATGTCGTAAACAGGCCTCTCACGGCTCATGCCTCGCTGCATAGTTCGCGACAATGGTTCGTCCGGGTATCGCAGGCCGGACATTCGGTTGAAGAGGGTATTATTCCATGAAATCACATGCGCGGGCAGTGGTCATCGGCGGCGGCGTGGTCGGCGTTTCGACGCTCTATCACCTTGCGAAGAAGGGATGGGGCGACAGCGTGCTCATCGAGCGCAAGGAGCTGACCTCTGGCTCGACCTGGCATGCGGCGGGCCTCCTGCCGCTCTTCAACATGAGCTATTCGGTCGGCCAGATTCACAAATATTCCGTCCGCTTCTATCAGGAACTGCAGCAGGAAACCGGCATGAATGTCGGTTTCAGCAAGGTTTCCAACATTCGTCTCGCCCGCACCAGGGATCGCTGGGACGAATTTATGTATTATGCCGGCATTGCCGAAACGATCGGCGTGAAGGTCAATATCCTGACGCCCGAGCAGGTGAAGGAGATCTGGCCGCTCTGTGAGACCGATGGACTGCTCGGCGCCATTCAGCATCCCGATGACGGCTATATCCAGCCGGCGGACCTGACGCAGGCGCTTGCCAAGGGTGCCCGCGACTACGGCGCCACGATCTACCGCAACACGACGGTCACCGCCATCGAGCAGCAGCCTGACGGGTTCTGGAAAGTGACGACGGACAAGGGCGAGATTATCGCCGAACACGTCATTTCCTGCACCGGCAACTTCGCCCGCAAGACCGGCGACATGGTCGGCATCAACATCCCGGTCATCCCGGTCGAGCACCAGTATATCGTCACCGAGCCGCATCCCGATATTCTCGCCCGCAAGGCCAAGGGCCTGCCGGAAATGGGCGTGCTGCGCGAGGCTGACAGCGCCTGGTATATGCGCGAGGAAAATGGCGGGCTGCTGCTTGGCCCCTACGAGCACGGCGCGCCTGTCTGTTATGTCGACGGTCCGTCCGATGACAGCGAATACGAGCTGTTCCAGGAAGAGCTCGACCGGCTGATGCCGCATATCGAAACGGCGATCGCCCGCGTGCCTGCCTTCGGCGAAGTCGGCATCAAGAAGGTTTATAATGGCGCGATCGCCTATACGCCCGACGGCAACCCGATCGTCGGTCCCACACCGGGGCTCAAGAATTTCTGGCTGAATGAAGGCCATTCCTTCGGCATAACCGCCGCCGGCGGCGCCGGCTGGCAGCTTGCCGAATGGATCGTCGATGGCGAGCCGACCGTCGACATGATGGGCGTCGATCCGCGCCGTTTCGGCCCTTACGCGAAGGAAGGCTACCTCATCGCCAAGAACGAGGAAGCCTATGCCAACGTCTTCACCATGCACTATCCGGATGAAGAGCGCTCCGCCGCCCGTCCGCTGAAGACGACGCCGGTCTACGACCGCCTGAAGAAGCTCGGTGCGGTCTTCGGCTCCGTCTATGGCTGGGAACGCGCCAACTGGTTTGCGCCCGAGGGCTATGACCTGCCGAAGGACCAGATCGGCGTTGGCGCCGATGTCCTGACCAACCACAATCATTCCGACCCTACCGAGGACGGCCGCGTCCTGGAGCGCTGGTCGTTCCGCCGCTCGAACTATTTCGAGCATGTCGGCAACGAAGTCCTGAACGTCAACAAGAATGTCGGCGTGCTGGACATGTCGGCCTTCGCCAAGGCACTGGTCACAGGTCCCGGTGCGCGCGCATGGCTGGAATCGATTTTTGCCAACACGATCCCGAAGAAGCGCGGACGTCTCGCGCTCTGCCACATGCTGACCAGGGAAGGCGGCGTGCGCGCCGAATTCACCGTCTATGAAAGCGCGCCTGGCACTTTCTACCTCGTCTCTGCCGGCGCCTATGAGGCGCATGACCACGACTATATGCGCAAGCTGCTGCCGACAGACGGCAGCGTGAAGTTCACGCCGATCACGCAAGGCTGGGGCGTGCTTGTTCTCGCCGGTCCAAAGTCGCGCGATGTGTTGAAGAAGCTGACCCGCGCCAGCCTCGACAACAAGGATTTCCCCTGGCTATCAGGCAAGGAGATCTCGGTCGGTGCAGCAACCGCCCATGCGCTGCGCGTCAATTTCGTCGGCGAGCTCGGCTGGGAGCTGCATCATCCGATCGAGATGCAGAACTACATTTTCGACAAGCTGATGGAAGCCGGTGCCGAATTCGGCATCAAGCCTTTCGGCATCCGCGCCATGCTGTCCATGTCGGTGGAAAAGTCCTATCGCCTGATCCCGCGCGAAATGTCGATCGAATATAATGCTTATGAATCCGGCCTCGACCGCTTCATCAAGCCGGAAAAGGAATTCCTCGGCCGTGAGGGCCTGCTTTCCTACAAGGAAAAGGGCCTGAAGTGGAACTTCGCGACGCTTGTCGTCGAGACCGGCAATGACGTCGATGCGCGCGGCTCGGAGGCAATCTACAACGAGGCGGGCGAGCTTGTCGGCCGCGCCACCAACGGCACTTTCGGCTTCCGTATCAATCGCTCGCTGGCGCTTGCCATGCTGCGGCCCGATTACGCCAAGGAAGGCACGAAGCTGAAGATCAAGATCCTCGGCACCACGTACAACGCGACCGTCGTCGGTGAGAGCCCGTTCGACACCGAGAACGCAGCACTTCGTGGCTAAGGGATATCGCGACGCGCTTTAAGTCTATGTTTAGCGCGAGATGCTTCAATTTCTTAAGCATATGGACAAGAAAAGGGCGGCCGCATCATCGGCCGCCTTTTTCATAGCTGGCTATGGCAACCCAATTAATAATTATTCAAATCAATTCATGTAACCGTTTCGTTCGGGGACACAATTTCCATTTTAAAGGTTTGCCATGGCGTTTCTAGGTATTTCGGGGATGCAATATTCCGGAGAAATGTTTGCCGGCGCGCGCATTATCCTCGCTGAAGATTCCAATGTCTTCACGTCGATGATCGGAAAGCGCCTGAAGGAGCTCTTCGATATCGATGTCGAGATCTGCCGCAGCTTCGAAGAGTTGCAGCTTTCCTACGACAAATCTTCTGATCCGATTACGCTCGCGATCTCCAACATCAACCTGCCGGGCGCCGAAAACGGCGAGGCGCTGGAATATCTGGTCGATCTGTCGATCCCGACGATCGTCTTTACCGGCACGTTCCAGGAAGGCATGCGCGACAAGCTGCTCGCCAAGGATATCGTCGACTACATCCTCAAGGACAATATCTTTGCCGTCGACCTGCTGGCGGAATCGATCTGCCGCTTCCTGACGAACCACCGTCATCACGTGCTGATCGTCGACGACAGCGCCACGGCCCGGGCGCTGCTTTCCAGCCGCCTGAAGCGCTATAATTTCCGCGTCAGCACCGCCGAGAGCGGCGCCAAGGCGTTGGAGATCCTCAAGGCCAACCGCGATATCGGCCTTATGGTCACCGACTACAACATGCCCGATATCGATGGCTTCGAGCTGACGCGCCGCATCCGCGCCTCGATCGGCTCGCATGAGCTGCGCATCATCGGCGTTTCCTCCTCTTCCAACCGGCTGCTTTCGGCACGGTTCCTGAAGGCCGGCGGCAACGACTTCATGCTGCGTCCGTTCATCGACGAGGAGTTCTACTGCCGCGTCAACCAGAACCTGGATACGCTCCTGCAGATCCAGTCGATGCGCAAGGAGCGGGCGGTTGCCTGACCCTGCCGCAAAGATCGAGTACGGGCAAACGCCCCTACGTGATCGGTCTACACCGGAAAGATATGACGGAGGCTCACATTTCTGCAATCGCAGGTGTAGCTTCCGTCGTTTTCCCCTTCACGGGAGGGGAGGCCTCGGTTATCGTCCCGCACGCTGCAAGAGGGGGCGAGTCGACCCCCATGGGCGTGCGGAGGGATAGGTAGCTGTGACATTCCAGGGGGATTTTCAGCGGGAGAATGCAGGTCCTCGGTTTGGAGGAATTCGCATACTTCTGGTTGAGGATTCCCGGATGTTTTCCGCTGTGCTCTGCCATCGGTTCCAGACCGAGCTCAACCTCAGTGTTGTCTGCTGTTCCTCGCTGAAGGCGCTGCGCGAAGAGCTCTCGCAGGACGGCCAAGGCTACAGCGTAGCCGTCGTCGACCTGAACCTGCCTGACGCACCCTATGGCGAGGCGCTCGACTGCACGATCGAGCACGATATTCCGGCCATCGTCTTTACCGCGACCTTCGATCTCAATACCCGCGCCCGCATCCTCGAGCGGAATGTCATTGACTATGTGCTGAAGGACAACGAATTCGCGCTCGACAATCTGGTCGCGACGGTGCGCCGGGCGATCATGAACCGCAAGACGCGGGTGCTTGTCGTCGACGACGTTTCATCGGCACGCCAGGTGCTGGTCGATCTCCTGAAAGCCCAGCAATATATGGTCGTCGAAGCCAGTTCCGGGCTCGAGGCGATTGCGGCACTCGAGGCCTACAGCGATATCGAGCTCGTCGTCACCGATCATCATATGCCCGATATGAGCGGCTATGAGCTGACGCGGCGCATCCGCCACCGGTTCGGCTCTGACAAGCTGCGCGTCATCGGCGTTTCCTCCTCGAACGACCGCATGCTGTCGGCAAGTTTCCTGAAGGCCGGGGCCAGCGACTTCGTCTACCGGCCGTTCGTCGCCGAAGAGCTGCAGTGCCGCATTGCCAACAATGTCGAGACGCTGACGCAGATGAAGCAACTGCGCGCGGCGGCGGCCTGCGATTATCTGACCGGGCTTTATAACCGGCGCTATTTCTACGATAACGGCCCGAAGCTGGTGAACGAGTGCCTGCGGCTGAAAATGTCGAGCGCGGTCGCCATTCTCGACATCGACCACTTCAAGCGGCTGAACGACACTTATGGCCATGAGATCGGCGACAAGGTGCTGAAGGCTGTCGCAGACAGACTGCGGACGATCTTCGAAGGCAGCGACAATCTTCTCTCGCGCCTCGGCGGCGAGGAATTCGCCATTCTCTTCCCGCTGATGGATTCGCTGGCGGCCACCAAGCTCTGCGATGAGATCCGCTCGGATATTTCCCGCCTCAGAGTGACGGCCGACGATGAGGAGCTGGCGGTGACGGTGTCGATCGGCGTCGCCGAGATCACCGGTTACGAGACCTTCGAGAACTATCTGAACGCGGCAGACCAGTTCCTTTACATGGCCAAGCACAAGGGCCGGAATTTGGTCTATTCCGATGCCAAGATGACGGAAGAGGCGGCGCAGTAGGGGGCGCTTGCAGTTCTCTTCGTCGTCATCCCCGGGCTCGTCCCGAGCATGACGGGAGAAGCGGGCCGGCTTGTCAAAACGATAAAGGCGGCCCAGTCGGCCGCCTATCTCGTTTCTCTCAAGCCGCAACTGCCTGCTGGCGGGCTGTCGCCATGGTCATCTTGCGATCGGCGCGCTCCTGCTGCGGTGAGCGCTGGTAGAGTTCGCGATAACACTTGGAGAAGTGCGAGGCGGAGACGAAACCGCAGGCGACGGCGACTTCGACGACCGGCATGGAGGACTGCACCAGCAGGTGGCGGGCGCGGTCGAGGCGGATCTCCAGATAGTAGCGGGCTGGGGAGCGGCCCATTTCCTGGCGGAAGAGGCGTTCGATCTGGCGGCGTGACAGGCCGGCGCCTTCGGCGATCTCCAGGAGCGACAGCGGTTCGGCGAGATTGCCTTCCATCAGCTCGATGATCGACAGCACCTTGGCGTTCTGGACACCGAGGCGGGCGCGCAGCGGCAGGCGCTGGCGGTCATGCGGGTTGCGCACGCGATCGGTCAGGTGCTGCTCACAGATACGGTTGACGAGGCTTTCGCCGAAATCCTCGCCGACGAGGTTCAGCATCATGTCCAGCGATGCCGTGCCGCCGGCGCAGGTGTAGAGATTGTTGTCGATCTCGTAGAGGTCGGCATAGACCTCGACCTGCGGGAAGGCTTCGGAGAAGCCCGGCAGGTTTTCCCAGTGGATCGCGCAGCGCTTGCCGTTCAGGAGACCTGCCTGGGCAAGCACATGCGCGCCCGTACAGAGCGAACCGACGGCGACGCCTCGATTGTAGGATTCGCGCAGCCAGGCATTGACGGATTTATGGTTGAAAGTCTCGACATCGATGCCGGAACAGACGAGCACCATGCCCGGCCGGTTTTCGCCGCCGAGATGGCGGCGCTCTTCGGCGAGCGATGAATTGGCCTCCACGCCGATGCCGCAGGAGGAATAGACCTTTTCGCCGTCGACGGAACTCAGGCGCCACGTATAGGCCTGATAGCCAAGCATGCGGTTTGCGATGCGCAGGGTATCCACGGCCGCTGCAAAGGGCAGCATGGTGAATTGCGGGACCATGAAGAAGACTACGGAACGTTTCTTGAGCTGCATCTTGTTCATTGGAAAATCCATGCTCGAGGGCGACTGCATATTGGTCGCGTGGAATGCGTCGTTCCGATGTTCCAAAAGCGACACTGGCATGGATAAATGCGGCTAGGAAGAGCAAATCTGCGACATCAGCAGTGATTTGCGGCGCGAGCAGAGAAAATGGCCTCGATGCTGCGTTGTGGTCTTGTGAAATTCACTGGAGAGTAGGTGGGCGGCGGAGATGAAAAAGGCGGTGCTGCGTTGGGACAGACACCGCCTTCAGCTTGGGAGGTATGTCGTATTCATTACATGGTGCATTCATGAGCCCTGTCTTTAGTGAGCTCTGTCTTTGCCGGTCTCGTCGGCGCTCGGCCAGCCGATATCCTTGCGGATGTCGAGGGGCATGGATTCGATCTGGCGTTCCGTCTGCCACCGGCGCCATGCGCGCACGAGCTTGTCGGCATAGAAACCGAACGAAGAATGTCTGCTGTAGGATGAAAGGTCCTTGCCGCCATCCCTGTAAGTCAACGAGGTCATTGCCGTTTCCTTTCCTTGCTGGATCCGGGATTCCCGTGTCCTTGAAGTGAAATATGCGCTTGCGGGACTCATCATYCAAACGAATAGATTTTATGAGTACCATAAGCGATTTTGAACTATCACCGCTCCTCGTCGAGAGCGGGCAGGGCGCATATATCGGCCGCGATGTGCGATGGATATTGCTTCATTTCCTGCCTGATCTTTTCACGTGCAGCCACCCGAAACAGGCGCGCACGGAATGCGAARAAAGCCTGGAGGATGTTGAAGCCTGCTATTTGCGACATGATCGGCCTCCTTTTTCTTCAGCCTCATCGTCACAACTAAAATATAGGTACTGAGGCTGGTTCAAACAAATGAAATGAACTGGCTCTTAGGTTCAGAGAAATTGAAAGATGGTAGGGCCGTGCCCATGGCTGTGAAGGACTGCATTCGGCAGCTCTTCAAGCCTGATGGCGACATGCAAAGGGGGTAAGCGGATGTGCAGGCGACCTATGTGCAGGCCGTCAGATGACCATCTGTTCACCAAGCTCCACCACGCGGTTGCTGGGAAGCTGGAAATAATCTGAGGGATCTATGGCGAAGCCCGCCATGGCGATGAAGAGCCGGTCCTGCCAGGCCGGAAGACCGGTATTCGGATCCCCGACGAGCTTGCGCCTGCCGACATAGAACGAGGTCGACATGATCTCGAAATCAAAGCCCGCCTTGCGGCAGAGCGGCAGGGCCTTGGAAACGTCCTGGTCCTCCATGAAGCCGAACAGGAGCTGGATCTTGATGAAGCGCTCCGACAGCTTTTCGATCGTCACCCGATCCGTTTCCGACACATAGGGCCGCGGCGCGGTCTTCACGTTGAGGATGACGTTGCGCGCGTGCAGGACGCGATTGTGCTTCAGATTGTGCAGGAGCACGCCGGGCGTCATGTCGGGAAGGCTGGTCAGGAAGATCGCCGTGCCGGGGACCTGAGCGGGAGCGTGATCCGATTTTCGTTCGATCGACGCAAGAAATTGCATCAGGGGTATGTCGTTGCTTGCGGACTTCTGGCGCACTAGCTTGGTTCCCTTCCTCCAGGTCCACATCATCACCATGAGCGCGCCGGCGATCAGCACGGGAACGTAGCCGCCGTCGTGGATCTTCAGGAGGTTCGCGCCGAGAAAGATGCTTTCAAGCAGGAGGAGCGGCAGGAGTGCGGCGAGCGCCGTGAGCACGTTCCATCCCCAGACGACGCGGAGAAACTGGAAGGACAGGATCGTGGTGACGACCATCGCACCCGTGACCGAAATTCCGTAGGCCGTGGCAAGGGCCTCTGACGAACCGAAGGCGAAGATCAGGGCAAGCACGCCAAGCAGCAGCGCCATATTGACCGCCGGTACATAGATCTGGCCGGTATTGGAGGCGGAGGTGAAGCAGATCTCCAGCCGCGGCAGGAAACCGAGATGGATTGCCTGACGGGCTAGCGAGAACGCCCCGGTGATGACGGCCTGGCTGGCGATGATCGTGGCAGCCGTGGCAAGGATGACCACGGGAAGGATCGCCCATTCCGGAAACATCAGGAAGAACGGATCAGACGCGGCCTGCGGGTTGGCGAGCACAAGCGCGCCCTGGCCGAGATAGTTGAGGAGCAGCGAGGGGAAGACCACAGCGAACCAAGCGACCTGGATCGGCTTCCTGCCGAAATGCCCTAGATCGGCATAGAGCGCCTCCGCGCCTGTTACGGTCAGGAAGACGGCGCCGAGGACCACGAGGCCGATGAGGCCCGCATGGGTGATGAAATCGAAGGCGTAGAGGGGATTGAGTGCTGCGAAGATCGCGGGGTCGTCGGCGATGTGGGCAAGCCCGGCAAGGCCCATCACGAGGAACCACAGGAGCGTTATCGGGCCGAAGAGTTTTGACACGGAGGCCGTGCCGACCGACTGCACCAGGAACAGGAGCAGCATGATCGCGACGGCGATCGGCAGGATGTATGGCGTGAAGACCGGAGTGACGAGCTTCAACCCTTCGAGCGCCGACAGCACGGAGAGCGYAGGCGTGATCATCGCGTCGCCGATGAAAAGCGCGGCACCGATGATCCCTGCGAAGAAAAAGACGGTGGCGTGCCGGCTGGTTTTCTTCATGAGGAGGGCCAGCAGGGAAAGGGTCCCGCCTTCGCCCTCATTGTCCGCCCTCAGCAGAAACAGCACGTATTTGAACGTGACGATGATCGTCAGCGTCCAGATCATCAGCGAGATCAGGCCGATAACTTCCTGTGGGGTGACGCCGTCATGGGCGAAGGGCCGTAGCGCTTCGCGGAAGGCATAGAGCGGGCTCGTTCCGATATCTCCATAGACCACTCCAACCGCCCCGAGCAGGAGGGCCGCAAACTTTTGTTGGCCTGCATGAGACCGGTCTGCGTCGTGGGCGGTGGCTGACATGGAGATCCTTTGATTGTTGTCCGGCCTTGATCGTCGTTCGGAATGAAGGATATGGGGCGCAAGGCTGAGAATGGCACGTCGAGTCGCGGTGAGCGGCCGTCAGACCGCTCGCATTGCGGCCCTGATCGTGGCGATCATGTTTCCGCCCGCGCATCGTTCTTCGCCAGCGCGCTGACGAGAAGCTTGTCGACGCGCCGCCCGTCGAGGTCGATCACCTCGAATTTCCAGTCGTTCTTGACGAAGGTCTCGCCAAGCTCGGGCAGGTGCTTCAGTTCTTCCAGGACGAGACCGGCGACGGTCTGATATTCGACGTCTGCGTCAACAGGGAAATTCATGAATTCCGAAAACTCGTCGATCGGCGTCCATCCGGAAACCAGGTAGGAGCCGTCGTCGCGTCGCTTGATCGCCGGTTCCTCGCCGGAGGCCGCGTCGCCGAAAACGCCCATGATGGATTCAAGGATGTCGCCTGACGTGATGACACCTTCGAAGTGGCCATATTCGTCAAAAACCAGAACCATATGCTGCGACGACTTCCTGATGGATTCGATCACCGAGGAGGCGGGAGCGAGATCCGAGATGATCGGAACATCCCGTACCAGCGTCATGATGTCGACCGTCCGGTTGGCTTCAAGGGCATCGTAATAGTCCTTGACGGCGAGAACGCCGAGAACCTCGTCGGAGCTGCCCTTGCGTGCCGGCAGTCGCGTTCGCGATGTCGACTGAATGGTCTTGCGAATCTCCTCGGCGGTATCTTCGATATCGACGAGCTCGACATCGCGCCGCGGCGTCATGAGCGCGCGCGCCGTTCTGTCGGCAAGACGCATGACGCCGGTGATCATGGCGGACTCGCCGATTTCGATCACGCCGGCGCTCTGGGCTTCCGCGAGAACCGTCTTGATCTCCTCATCGGTGACGCCATCGCTGTTCCTTCCCGACTGGCCGAGCAGGGCGAGAACGAGTTTGCCCGAGCCGTCGAGCAGCCAGACGAGCGGCAATGCGGCCTTCGACAGGTAGGTCATCGTCGGCGCGACCCTGGCGGCGACCGCTTCCGGCGCGCGAAGGGCCACCTGCTTGGGCACCAGCTCGCCGATGATGAGGGAGAGATAGGTGATCGCCACGACGACCGTACCGACGCCAAGCCCATCCGCCCAGGCATCGGGAAGCCCCTGCGCCAGAAGCCAGGTGGAGAATCGCGCGCCGAGCGTGGCGCCCGAGAAGGCACCTGACAGGACGCCGACGAGGGTGATGCCGATCTGAACCGTCGACAGGAAACGGCCGGGATCCTCGGCGAGGTGCAGGGCCAGTCGCGCTCCTCTGCTTCCCTGGTCTGCCATAACCCTGAGGCGTGCCGGGCGGGCGGAGACGATCGCGAGCTCCGACATGGCAAGGACGCCGTTGAGAATGGTGAGAAGGACGACGATGGCTATTTCGGTAAACAAACTTTGGCCTGTTTTGATGACAACGATCCGTCGAAACTATGCGATCTCGCTTCGCTTTGCGATAGTTGCCGTCGAAGATCGAGCTCTTCAGGCAAGATAATTGTGGCGGGACTTCCTACAGCCGGCGCAACCGGAGAACCGCACGACGGCATCTTCCGGAAACGGAGCTTCATGTAATCCGCTGCTTATAAACCGCCTCTTAAGGATCTATTGACCATAATGAAGGCTTAACGCCGCCGCGTATGCGGTGCCTGTGATGTTTTCGTGTCTCGCACCAAGGACGAAGCCTGTGTCCCTTCATCAAGCCATCGCCGCCATTCCAGCGACCGCGTCTGCGTGGTTTCTGTCTGTCGTCGCCTATCGCGTGGCGATCGTTGCGGCCTTCGTTTTTGCTGTCATTGCCGGATCGAGCGAGGCAGCGGCAGAGGACAGGGCGCTGAAGCTCTACTTCACGCATACGGGCGAGCGTGCGACGATCGTCTTCAAGCGCAACGGCAAGTTCGACCAGCGCGGCCTCAACCAGATCAACCGCTTCCTGCGCGACTGGCGGCGCAATGAACCGGCCAGGATGGATCCGCGGCTGCTCGATCTCGTCTGGGAGGTCTATCGCAAGAGCGGGGCGAAGGAGGCAATCCACGTCGTCTCGGCCTACCGCTCGCCTGCCACCAACAACATGCTGCGCAACCGCTCGCGCAATACCGGTGTCGCCAAGCGCAGCCAGCACATGCTCGGCAAGGCGATGGATTTCTATATTCCCGGCGTCAAGCTCACGACGCTGCGCGGGCTTGCCATGCAGATGCAAGTCGGCGGTGTGGGCTATTACCCGACATCGGGTTCCCCCTTCGTGCATCTCGATGTCGGCAATGTGCGCGCCTGGCCGCGCATGTCGCGCCAGGAGCTGGCGCGGCTTTTCCCCGACGGACGCACGATCCACCTGCCGGCGGACGGTCGGCCGCTTCCGGGCTATCAGGTGGCGCTTGCCGACCGCAAGAAGGGTATCCGCTCCGCGCCGATCGAGATTGCCGCAAGCGAGGATGAGGAGGACGATGCGCCTGTAACGCCAAAGCCAGCGGCACCGACCCTGCTGACCGCACGCGCACCAGCACCTGCGAAGGCACCTGATCCCGTCGTGACCGGAAGCCTTGTCACCGCCATGCTGCCGACGCCGCAGAAGCGGGCCGAGATCGGACTGGCGCCGCAGCTTGCCAAGCCCGAGGACAAGGCAGTTGCCGACCGGGCCTTTGCCGATCTTGCCTCGCTTACTGTTCCGCTGCCAGTGCTGCGGCCTGTTGAAATCGAGGCCGTGGAGAGCGAAACGCCCGCACCTGTACCCGCGGTTGCCGCTGCGCTGGCATCCGTCCAGCCGGCCCCGGCCGATTTCACGCGCTTCGTTGTCGGTCGCAAGCCCGCCAATACCTCAGATATCGCCGACCGGTTGACTCATCCCGCGCCGACGGCTGAGCAGATCGCCGTGTTGCCGGTTTCCGCGTCGGAGCATGTCTCGGGTGGCGTCGGCGAGATGTCCGCACGAGCGCTGATTGCCTGGGCAGTGCGGTCGCCAGAAGCGTCGGTCGGACTTACGGCGCCTGCTATGGTCGGCAATACCTATCCGAAGGCTGTCGGCGGGGGCAGGACGGTTGCTTCAGGTGCGGCGGGAAAGAGTTTCAAGACCAACCGTTTCGGTACTGAGGGCTAAAGTGTCATCGATCCGATCCCTTGGGGTCGGATTGACTTTCAATCAAATGCAATGATAATGCCTCATCATTCAGAAAAATTGAAAGATGTGACGATGACAATCCCGTTTCGCCGTCCCATTCCGCTGCTCGACAATGATGTGCTGCGCACCTTCGTAGCCATTGCAGAGACCGGTAATTTTTCGACTGCCGCCGAAACCGTCTTCCGCACGCCGTCGGCCGTTTCCATGCAGATCAAGAAGCTCGAGGAACAGCTTGGTGTCACGCTGTTTCGCCGCGATGCGCGCTCGGTGACGCTGACGCAGCATGGCGAAATGCTGCTGTCCTATGCACGCAACATCCTGGCGCTCTCCAACGAGGCAGTATCGCGCTTCATCATGCCTGAGCTCAGCGGCGTGGTGCGGCTCGGCGCGCCCGAGGATATCGGCGAGCGGCTGCTGCCGCAGATACTGAAGAGTTTTGCACAGATCTATCCGGGTATCATGGTCGACGTGACGATCGACATGAGCATAGGCCTGAAGAAGCGGATGGAGGAGCAACGCCTCGATCTCGCTCTCATCAACTGCGCCACGCGGCCTTTCCCGACCAATGGTGAGGTCGTCTATCGCGAACGGCTCGTCTGGGCGGGCGCCAAGTGCGGTTCGGCGCATCGGCGCGATCCGCTGCCGATCTCGATCTGGGAAGACGGCTGCATCTGGCGGCAGGAAGCGATCTCCCAGCTGGAGCGCAACAAGCGGCCTTATCGCGTCGCCTATCTCAGCGCCCACACCATGGCGCAGCGCGCCGCCGTGGTCTCCGATCTCGCCATCGCGCCGCTGCCACTCTCCTATGTCAGCGAGGATATGGCAATCCTCGGCATCCAGGAAGGGCTGCCGGAATTGGGCTCTTTCGACATCCAGCTGCTCACCGCATCGCAGATGACGGGGCCGATCGAAACGGTCGCCGACAGCATCCGCGCATCCTTCGCCGAAAGGTCGAAAGCGGCGGCTGCCTGATTTCTTTTAGCCGGTGAACTTTTCGCTCACGAATGCGTTATCCCGCCCGGACGGCATTGGCCGTTCGGGGTTGATTTCACAAAAGGATTTCGCACATGACGACCACGGGTAAAATCGCAGCCGCCTTTATGGTCCTTCTTGCACTTTCTTCCTGCGCCAATACGATCCGCGGCGTCGGCAGGGATACGGCAAGTGCCGTCAACGCAACGCAGGATGCCGGCCGCAGTGTCGATCGCGCAGCGAAGAGATAAACAGGTTCAGATTTTCGAAGTCGGATAAGCTTTTTCCAGCCCGCCGGATCGGGTCAGCCCGGTCCGGAATGCGGCATAGGCAGGGTGCTGGCTGGAGCGTGCCGCTTCCATGAGCCTGATCTGCAGACGGTCGGGCCCAGCTTCACCGATCCACTTGCCGAGAGTTTCGAGCTTCAGCGAGTTGAGAAGGCGCGAGGCGGAGGCGACATCGAGATGCCGATACAGGCCAGCGAGCAGGTTATCGTCCTGCGCCGGGTTTTCCATCAGCAGCGACAGATAGGATTTATCGGTTTCCGAGAGCGCCGCGAGTTTTTCCGCGACGGTATCGCGATCGGGGAAGGGCACCGTGCCAGTCATGACGAATCGTCCAGTCCTTGTTGTCAGCAAGGTTATAGACTGGCCTTGACCTCCTCGGCTACATCGACCGGAATCCATCGGCTCCAGAGTTCCTCATAATTCTGCAGGAAATAGAGGGCCGCACTTTCGTTGTCCTCACCGTTTTCATCCTGCCATGCCAGCCCTGGCTGATGGTCTCGTTATCCCAGCTGCGTGCCTTCAGACAGGTCATGACGGGGCCGGCGCGGTCAGCGAATGACCGGGTCATCAGCGTGAAGGCCTGCGACACCGGATAGGCGTTCATCCTGGGATTGGCGCAGCCCCGAACCGAGGTGCAGGCATTCCATTCGGCCGGATCATGCGTCACGCTGAAATCCAGGAGCTTCATAATTAGCCGACAAATCTCTCCGCCGTTTCAGGTGCCAATCGCCCGGCGGAGATCACGGTTCTCCGGCCTCTCCTGTTTGCGGCGCCGTTCGTCTGGTTTCCGGTGGCTCGTCGCCGGCCATTTCTATCGATGGCTCATGGTAAGCAAAGCTACGGATCTGCTTCAAGAAATCATCCGTCTTTCGGGTTCCATCTGTAACTAAATTATTGAATCCGAAGGACTTATGGCTGCGCTCATGAATGTTCCACCTGGATTCGATCAGCGGGAATGCACGCTCACGGCCAGGGCTGAAGCGGTTCCGGATGAGAAAAATTCGGAAAAGTTCAAAAAAAGTCGAATTTTGCCTCTGGGCGGGCCTTCAATAACCATCCGGTAAGAATGTGCCGTTATCTGTTGATGCGTGGCGGGGACAACCGCTGCTTTTCCGGATCAGGTACTGCGTCCCGGGAAAAGCGAGCTTCATCGTGTAAGGGTGAAGACGCCAGCGTTTACGGCAAACCGCATTGGGCTTCATGGCTCGATCGCGGTTTTCGCATTTTCAGGCCTCGGTTGACCGTCCGCCCGCCGGCATTGTAGGCCTGCCTGGAAGCGTTCACGGATAGAGTTATGACCAGAGCCATCATGCTGCAGGGAACCGGCTCGGATGTCGGCAAGACGGTGCTGGTGGCGGGGCTTTGCCGGCTGGCGGCCAATCGCGGGCTGAAGGTGCGGCCGTTCAAGCCGCAAAACATGTCTAACAATGCGGCAGTTTCCGACGACGGCGGCGAGATCGGCCGGGCGCAATGGCTGCAATCGCTCGCAGCACGCACGCCATCCTCCGTGCATATGAACCCGGTGCTCTTGAAACCGCAGTCCGAGAATGGCAGCCAGATCATCGTGCAGGGCAGGGTGTTCGGGCAGGCGAAGGGGCGCGATTATCAGCGGCTGAAGCCGCAGCTTCTGGCCTCTGTGCTGGAGAGTTTCGGCAAGGTGTCCGAGGGTGCGGACCTCGTCATCGTCGAGGGTGCGGGTTCGCCGGCCGAAATCAATCTCAGGGCCGGCGATATTGCCAATATGGGCTTTGCGACGCGGGCGAATGTGCCTGTTGTCCTCGTCGGCGATATCGACCGCGGCGGGGTGATCGCCTCGCTCGTCGGCACCCATGCGATCCTCAGCGAGGAAGATCGCAGGATGATCTCGGGTTACATCATCAACAAGTTTCGCGGCGACGTTTCGCTGTTTGACGACGGTATCCGCTCTATCGAAGGTTTTACCGGTTGGCCGTGCTTCGGCGTCGTGCCCTGGCTGAAGGCGGCGGGGCGACTGCCGGCCGAGGATTCCGTCGTGCTGGAGCGGCTGGCGAAAGGGGCGGCGGGCGCGCTGAAGATTGCCGTGCCGGTGCTGCCGCGCATTGCCAATTTCGACGATCTCGATCCGCTTCGGGCCGAGCCCGATGTCGAGCTTGTCTTCGTGCGGGCAGGCGAGCGGCTGCCCGATGATGCGGGGCTCGTCATCCTTCCCGGTTCGAAATCGACGATATCGGATCTCGCCGATCTCCAGGCCCAGGGATGGGACCGCGACCTTGCCGCCCATGTCAGGCGCGGCGGCCGGGTGATCGGCATTTGCGGTGGCTATCAGATGCTCGGCCGCACTGTACGTGATCCGCTCGGCATCGAGGGAGCGACGACAGAAATCGAAGGGCTCGGCCTGCTCGATGTCGAGACGGAGATGGCGCCGGAGAAGACTGTGCGCAACAGCTCTGCCCATTCGGCGGAATATGACGTGCCGCTGTCAGGCTATCAGATTCATCTCGGCATCACGCGAGGGGAGGATTGTGCCCGCCCGGCGGCGATCGTGGAAGGATTGGCCGATGGTGCGGTTTCGGCCGACGGCCGGATCATGGGCACCTATCTGCATGGCCTCTTCGGCAGCGACGCCTACCGCACCCGGCTGCTTCAAAGCTTTGGCCTCTCAGGTGAAGGCGGTAATTATCGCGAGAGCGTCGACCGTGCGCTCGACGAGGTCGCAGGTGGCTTGGAGCAACATCTCCACCCGCACTGGCTTGCAGGGCTGCTCGGCTAGGTCGGATATGGCCTGCGTTCAGCGAAGACGCTCAGCTCTTGCCAAATTAGTTGACTGAGTCCATTAATTGTCGCTGCAACGCACCCAGTCGAGAGCGATAAAGATTATGAGCATACTGGATGGATTCTCGCTGGCGGGCCAGGTGGCGCTCGTGACCGGTGGCGGCCGCGGCCTGGGCTTCGAGATGGCACGCGCACTTGCCGAGGCCGGTGCGCACGTCATCGTCACCGGTCGCACGGCGGCGACGCTGGAAGATGCCGTAAGGATCATCCGCGCMGCTGGTGGCACGGCGCAGGCCGCCGCGTTCGACATCGCCGACCGAGAGGCCCAGCGCGGGCTGATGGCCGACATCGAAAAGACCCATGGCCGTCTCGATATCCTGATCAACAATGTCGGCGCCCGCGACAGGCGCCCGCTGGCCGAATTCGACGACGATGCCATCATCGAGCTGCTGCGCACCGATCTGGCCGCCGCGATAACGCTTTCGCGGGACGCAACCGTGCTGATGAAACGGCGCAATTACGGCCGCCTGATCGCGGTGACCTCGATCAGCGGCCATGTCGTAATGCCCGGCGACTGCGTCTATCCGGCGGCCAAGCAGGGCCTGACCGGCCTGATGCGCGCCATGGCGGTCGAATTCGGCCCGCATGGCATCACCAGCAACGCGATTGCGCCCGGCTGGTTCGCCACAGAGACGAATGCGGCGATGGCTGCAAACGAGGAATTGATGCCCTTCGTGCGCCAGCGCATCCCGGTCCAGCGCTGGGGCCGCCCAGACGAGATCGCCGGCGCGGCGCTGTTTCTTGCAAGCGGTGCCGCTTCCTTCGTCAACGGCCACGTGCTCACCGTCGACGGCGGCATGACGGTCAGGATGTGAGCGGAGATGCCTGCCTTCATTCCTGCGGCGTTTTTCATGGCTTCTCACCGGAGTGGGTGGAGGCCTGCTCGGGATGCGGTTCTTTCAGCGACGGCGGAGAGGTCCGGGCGAAGATATTGCCGAGATCGGTGAGGAAGGTCAGCAGCAGGTTGAATTCCGGCTCGCTGTAGGAGTCCAGGATCGCGGAGACCGGCTCGCTCTGCTCCTCGTAGAGCCGGGTGGCGCGTGCCGAGGCCTCGGGACAGGCAACCAGGACAAGGCGGCGTTTGTCGGTCTCGTCCCGTTGCCTGACGACAAAGCCGGTCGCCTCCAGCTTGTCGATCAGCCCGCTGACCGTCCCGATCTTCAATCCGACCTCGCGCGACAGGGCCGTCATCGACAGCGGTCCGAGTTTTTCCAACAGCCGGAAGCACTTGAATTCGGTGCTGGTCAAGCCCACCTGCTCGGCCACCTTCTGGTGGAACAGCCCGAGCCGGGCCGAAAACAGCTGGACCGTCGGAATGTAGCGCGCGAGGCGGTCAGTTGACTTTTTCGGCAAAACGTTTAGATCTCCGAACTAATTGTTTCGATATTCTAAGGAATCGTCAGCGTCATGTCGATACTCTCGCATGGCTGTTCGGCCCTTGTTACAGGCAGCGATCCATGAGCGCCTATTTCATTCTCGAAATCCATCCCGATATCAAAGATCAGGCGATCGATGATTATCTTGCATGCATATCGGCGGATATGACGTTCCATGGAGGCCGTGTCCGGTCTCCGGGCGGCAGGGTCCAACCGGTCCAGGGAAACCGGCAGATGAACAGGCTTCTGATCATCGAATTCCGCACCGCCTCCATTGCCCGGGAATGGTATGAGGAGGCGAGGCAGGCAAATGAAGGTGTCGCCAGGTATCGTTCTCTCTTCGCCTGCCCCGCGGTTATCGTTGCCGGGATGGATGGTTAGAAACATTGGCCTCGCAGCCATTGCCTGAGGTCGCAGCCCGGTTCGGCATTGCCGCCCATTCGCCCTATTTCCGACTATAGAATTGCACCGGCCCATGTGGAGGTTCCGAAATTAACGATCATATTCAGTGGCTTATAGACGAGGGAATCAGGAGCGAACATATCGGTGAGCTCATTGCCGGTTTGTGCGATCGGCTGATCGCGGATGGCTTTCCCATCTGGCGAGGCAGTATCGCGATGCCATCCATTCATCCCATGTATGCCGGCATCTCGGCCAATTTCGTGCGGGGCGGCGCGACCACCATCGAGAGGGCCGAATATGGCAGCGCGGCGCAGCTGAGCTTCGAGAAGACGCCGATCTATTATCTGTTGGGCCGAGGCGAAACGTTGGGGCGCTGGATCCTTGCCAAGGGGGAGGGTGTCGACGACTATCCGCAGCTTGCAGAATTCGCGCTTGGCGGCGGTACGGATCATCTGGTCAGCCTGCTGGAGTTTCCGAAGGAGGCCGCGTTGCGCGGGGTCAGCCTGTCCCTGACAAGCGACAGGCCGGGCGGATTTTCCAACGATCAGCTGACGATCATCGCAAAGCTTTTCCCGGCACTGGGGCTTGCCTGCTACCGCATCGCGGCATCGAGAACCGCCTCGGACATCCTTGCTGTCTATACAGGCGCTAAGACGAGTGCGCGCATCCTTGCGGGCGAGGTCCAGAGGGGAACGGGAGGCGCCATCAATGCCGCGATCCTGCTTGCTGACCTCAGAAACTTCACGGCGTTGACCGAAGTCTATCAACCCGGTGAGATCGCCGGGTTTCTGAACGAGCATTTCGAGCTGATCGGCCGCCATGTCGAGGAAAATTCCGGCGAGATCCTCAAGTTCATGGGCGACAGCGTATTGGCGATCTTTCCGACAGGCGGTGAAGACGGCGAGGATCCCGAGAAGGCCTGCATGGCTGCGCTCGCCTCGACCCGAAATGTTCTGGAGGCAAACGAGGCGCTCAATCGTCGGCGGATGCGCGAGGGCGGGCCTGATATCGGCGTCGACGTCGTCCTGCATCTCGGCGAGGTGTTTTACGGAAATGTCGGCGCTCGCGGCAGGCTTGATTTCACCGTGATCGGCAGGGCCGTCAACGAGGCCTCGCGGCTCGAGAAACTCTGCGGCGAACTCGGCCAGCCCCTTCTGATGTCGGAAAGCTTCGCGGCCGCCTGCGGTGTCGCCTGCGAACATCTGGGATCGTTCGAATTGCGCGGCGTTTCGAGGAGGGCGGACGTGTTCAAGCTCGCGGTACCTACTACGGCAGTGGCCTGAAATCGGAATCGATTTTCAGAAAGTTTGATGCGTAGCTCTAATGGCGGCGTGTTTCTGACTTCAGCGGCAAATGCCTCAGATCTCGCCTGAGACCTCACGACGGCGGCGGTCGAGTTCTTCGCTGTAGCGGCGCAGCGTGTGGCTTTCGCTGAGCTGGCCGATTACCTTGCGCTCGATGAGGTTGTTGACGACGGCAAGCGCTTCGCTTTCGGTCTTGTCGAAGATCGCAGCCGCCTGTTTGGCGTTCATCTGCGGCTGCAGGAAGTCGTTTTTATACCGGATAAAATCGGTCAGCTGCTGGGCTTCGTCCTGCGCGCTGGTGGGGTTGGCGTAGATTTCCGGTACCAGCACGAGGCCAGCATATTTGTCACCTTCTTCCACGAGGATGACGCGCTGCGTCGAGCCGATCGGGAAGGCCTGCTTGAATTCGTCCAGCGTTATTCCGGGTTTTGCCGTCTTCACGTCCGATCGCATCAGCTTGTCGACGGTCAGGTTGCGGATCCAGCCGACATCATGGGCACTGCGGATGCTTTCGCCGCGCAGATGAAAGCGCCATGTGGCGAAGGAATAGCCGAAGGTCGTGCGCACCACGAGCGAGGAGGTGATGACGGCGGCGAGCACCAAAGCGGTGATCGGAAAGTCGCCGGTGATCTCCAGCGCCAGGAAGGTCATGGTCAACGGCCCGCCGATGACGGCGACGGCCAGCGAACTCATGCCGACGACGGCATAGATAACCGGCGTCAGGCTTGCATCGGCGAAATAAGGAGCCGAGTAGGCGAAGAGCTTGCCAAGCAGCGCACCCATGAAAAGCGAGGCGAAGAACAGGCCGCCCCTGAAACCGGAGCCGATCGAGACGGCTGAGGCCACCGATTTCAGCAGAAACAGGCCGATGAGTGCCGGGATGGTGATCTCATGGGCGAGGTTCAGATGCAGCGCGCCGTGGCCGGCGGCCAGCACCTGCGGCGAGACCAGCGCCAGGAGGCCGACGACGATGCCGCCGAGCGCCGGGCGGAAGGGCAGTGCGATGGAGCTTTTGCGCGCCAGCTCCTCGACGAAGGATACGCCCTGCATGATGAGGATGCCGACGCCGGCGCAGACCGCGCCAAGCAGCAGCGCCGGAACGTAATCGGCCGGGGCGACCGCGCCGAAGCTGCCGACATCGATGATGAAATCGCTGCCGGAGAGCAGACGGGCGACCAGCGTAGCGACAAGAGCGGCGACGACGACAGGCGTCAGAGAGACGATCGTGTAGGTGCCGATGATGAGCTCGAAGGCATAGAAGGCGCCCGTCAGCGGCGCGTTGAAGGCGGCAGCGATAGCGCCCGCCGCACCGCAGCCGACGAGGACGCGCATGTCGGAGCGGCGCAACTGCAGCTTCAGCCCGAATTTCGAGGCGATGCCGGCGGCAAGCTGCGTATAGCCCGCTTCCAGCCCCACAGATGCGCCGAAACCATTGGAGACAAGATTCTGGATGGCGACGAGGATGCTGTCCGTCAGCGACAGGCGGCCGCCATGCAGCGCATTCGCCTCGATCGGGTCGACCATCGGCTTCTTGCGCCATCTGGCGAGAATGAAGATGAGCAGGCCGAGCAGCATGCCGCCGGCAACCGGGGCGGCCATCAGCAGGAACTTGTTGTCGATCTGCGAGGCGCTGAGCCTCGTCGTGCCGTCGATGCCGAAGATCAGCCTGTGCATCTCCTCCGAGACGTAGCTCATGGCGGTGACCGCAAGCCCCGAGGCGATACCGACGAGCGCGCCGGCAAAGACCATGCCCATTTCGCTATGTCGGACGAGCGCGCGCATGCGTCCCGGATCGAGGACTGTGCCAAGAGGGCCGAGGCGGCGGATATCCATTCGGGAGAGCATCATGGGGAAACTAGGCAGCAGGAGTGCAGGTCAAGGGCGGGGCCGCCATCCGCATGAGCGGCAATTGCGGCGAAATACCGGCCGGGCCGTAAAGTTTTTGTGACGTAAGCCTTTGATTAAAGACGATAATATCTGTAGTCTAAGTCGAGATGAGGGCCGTATGCACCCAGTGCGCCAATTGACATGGCGGGGGCGGGGGCCTAACCATGAATAGACATAATGGATGGTTCCGGATCGGCGT
Organism: Rhizobium sp. P1_E6; assembly: GCF_056405875.1. Lineage (NCBI taxonomy): Bacteria > Pseudomonadati > Pseudomonadota > Alphaproteobacteria > Hyphomicrobiales > Rhizobiaceae > Rhizobium > Rhizobium sp. P1_E6. The sequence continues at coordinate 200,158 of NZ_JBFUBG010000001.1, forward strand.
TACGCCTTCCGGATGAAAAGGGAATGTGACGGGGCGGACCCAAACCGGGCGCTTTCATCACAGCCGACCCCGCGACTGTAGAGCAGTCAGGGTCTTCCATCCGGCATTTCGACTGCTGCGTCGGCAGCCTGCGTGGTGCAGGCGGGCAAGGCGGGACAGGTGCCGGAAAAGCCACTGGAAATGCATCGTGATCAGCCGGGGCAGGACGCCTCCAATTCTACGAATCGTCCGCCTTTTCACGAGATGCAGCCGGGAAGGCGAGGCAGATCCGCTGGCACGATCAGGGGCGACCGTAAACGGTCGCCCCGGTCGCCGCCGACAACTGCGAGCCAGGAGACCTGCCATCCGTGCCGGGCATAATGCCCATTCTGGGTATTCACCCGCTGCCAGCACGGAGGTTGTCTTGGCTGAAGGATATGATTCAGCGCTGCCTCTGGTGGTGCGGTGGGGTTTCCCCTTCTCCCCCGCGGGGAGAAGGTGGCCCGAAGGGTCGGATGAGGGGGCCGCAGGGTACTCCTGTCATTTGACGCTTTGCTTGTGTTCGGCGCTTTCTGCGAGGGTCGTCCGAGCATGACCGCCACCTTCATCCTCGGCGGTGCCCGCTCCGGCAAATCCCGCTTTGCCGAAAACCTCGTGACAGCCAGCGGCCTCGACCGCCACTACATCGCCACCGGCCGCGCCTGGGACGACGAAATGCGGGCGCGCATCGACCAGCACAAGGCCGACCGCGGCCCTTCCTGGACCACGCATGAGGAGCCGCTGGATCTGACCGAACGCCTTGCCGCCATCGACGGCGAGGGCAGGGCTGTTCTCGTCGACTGCCTGACACTGTGGCTCACCAACCTGATGATGGACGAGCGCGATATCGCCGCCCAGTCCGCCGCCCTTGCCACCTGGCTTCCTACGGCAAAGGCGCGGCTCGTCATCGTTTCCAATGAAGTCGGTCTCGGTATCGTGCCCGAGAATCGCATGGCGCGGGAGTTCCGCGACCATGCCGGCCGGCTGCACCAAATGATCGCGGCAGAAGCCGCGGATGTCTATTTTATCGCGGCAGGACTGCCGCTGAAAATGAAGGGTTAGTTCCATGCAGCAGAAAATCCCCGCAACCGTAATCACCGGCTTCCTCGGCGCCGGCAAGACGACCATGATCCGCAACCTGCTCACCAATGCCGGCGGCAAGAAGATTGCGCTCATCATCAACGAGTTCGGCGATCTCGGCGTCGATGGTGATGTGCTGAAGGGCTGCGGGGCGGAGAACTGCACCGAGGACGATATCATTGAACTCACCAATGGCTGCATCTGCTGCACGGTGGCCGACGATTTCATTCCGACCATGACGAAGCTTCTGGAGCGCGAGCAGCGCCCTGATCATATCGTCATCGAAACCTCGGGTCTTGCTTTGCCGCAGCCGCTGGTAGCCGCTTTCAACTGGCCGGATATTCGCAGCGAAGTCACCGTTGACGGCGTCATCACCGTGGTCGATAGCGCGGCCGTCGCCGCCGGGCGGTTTGCCGATGACCATGATGCCGTCGATGCACGCCGCGTCGAGGATGAATCGCTCGATCATGAAAGCCCGATCGAGGAGCTCTTCGAGGATCAGCTGACCTGCGCCGACCTCATCGTGCTCAACAAGACCGATCTGATCGACGCTGACGGCCTTAGCCGTGTGAAAAGAGAAGTCGCCTCGCGCATCGCCCGCAAGCCTGTGATGATCGAAGCGAAAAATGGCGACGTGCCGGCAAGCGTGCTGCTCGGCCTCGGCATCGGCACGGAAGACGATATCGTCAACCGCAAGTCCCATCACGAGCTGGAGCATGAGGACGGTACGCCGCACGATCACGACGAATTCGACAGTTTCGTCGTCGAGCTCGGCGCTATCGCCGATACATCAGGTTTCGTCGAGAAGCTGAAGCGCATTATCGCCGAGCATGACGTGCTGCGCCTCAAGGGCTTCATCGATGTCTCCGGCAAGCCGATGCGCTTGCAGCTGCAGGCCGTGGGTGCCCGCATCGACCAGTATTTCGACCGCGCCTGGGCGCCGGGCGAAGCACGCAGCACGCGCCTCGTCGTCATCGGCCTGCACGAGATGGATCAGGACGCGGTGCGCAAGGCGATCGTGGCGCTGGTCTAAGGAGTTTCGATGCATCTGCTTCTGGCTCAACAGGGAACGATCAGCGACGGGGACGAGGCCATCGACCTCGGCCAGTCGCCGGGCGATATCCTGTTCCTCTCTGCCGCCGACACCGAGCTTGCGGCAATCGCCGCGGCTCATGGCGGCGGAGCGACGGGGCATTCGCTGAGGCTTGCGAGCCTGATGAGCCTGAAGCATCCGATGTCGGTCGATACCTATATCGAGCGCACGGCGCGGCATGCGAAGCTGATCATCGTGCGGGCGCTGGGTGGGGCGAGCTATTTCCATTATGCGCTGGAGGCGTTGCATGCGGTTGCCGCCCGCAACGGGGCGCTGATTGCGGTGCTGCCGGGGGATGCGCGGCCGGATGCGGGGCTGACGCCGTTTTCGAATGTGGCGCTCGATGATCTCAATGCGCTCTGGGGGTATCTGATCGAGGGTGGTGATGCCAATGCGCGAGGCTTTCTGGCCTATGCGGCGGCGATGCTGTCTGGGGCGGAGAAGCCGGCGCCGGCTGCGCCGCTGATGAAGGCGGGGATCTGGTGGCCGGGGCGGGGGCTTGTCGGGATTGAGGAGTGGAAGGCGGTAGCAGGTTCTGCCTTCTCCCCAGCGGGGAAAAGATGCCCGACGGGGCAGATGAGGGAGGCGAGCGACGGAGGAAGCGAGCAGCGGGAGTACGATGGCGAGGTTTGTGGGGTGGCCCCCTCATCCGACCCTTCGGGCCACCTTCTCCCCGATGGGGAGAAGGGACGGTCGGTGCCGACTGTCGCCATCGCATTCTACCGCGCCCTCGTTCAAAGCGGCGAAACCCGCCCTGTCGAAGCACTCATCGAAGCCTTGCAGGCACAGGGCCTGCGCCCGCTGCCGGTCTTCGCCTACAGCCTCAAGGATCCCATCTCCAAAGGCATACTTGAATCTATCTTCGCCGACCTCAAGCCCGATGTCGTCATCAACACGACCGGCTTTGCCGTCTCCGCACCCGGCGCCGATCGCCAGCCGACAGTGCTGGAGGCCAATGACGCCATCGTGCTGCAGGCGATCTTTTCCGCTTCGTCGCGGGAAGCCTGGGCCGCTTCCTCGCAAGGCTTGTCGGCGCGTGATCTCGGCATGAATGTCGCGCTGCCGGAAGTGGACGGCCGGGTGCTGTCGCGCGCCGTCTCTTTCAAATCGGCGGCGCGCTACGATGCTGCGGTCGAGGCCAATATCGTTTCCAGCGAGCCGGATGCCGGGCGCATGCGCTATGTCGCTGCGCTTGCGGCGAACTGGGCGCGGCTGCGGCAGATGCCTGTGGAGGGACGGCGGGTCGCGCTCGTCATGGCGAATTATYCGAACCGCGACGGACGGCTCGGCAATGGCGTCGGCCTGGATACGCCAGCCGGCACGATCGAAGTCATGCGGACGATGAAGAAGGCCGGTTATCCGGTCGCCGATATTCCTGATGATGGCGATGCGTTGATACGGCATCTGATGCAGGGGCCGACCAATTCCGGCTTCGATGGCAAGGTCGTGCGCGAAACGATTTCCCTGAGTCGATACAATGATTTCCTGGAATCTCTTCCCGCTCAGATTCAGGATGAAGTCAGCGCGCGCTGGGGTTTGCCGGAGAGCGATCCCTATGTCCGCGATGGCGCTTTCGCCCTGCCTTTTGCGCGGTTCGGCGACTTGCTGATCGGTATCCAGCCGGCGCGCGGCTATAATATCGATCCGAAGGAAAGCTATCACTCGCCCGATCTCGTGCCGCCGCACGGCTATCTCGCTTTCTACGCTTTCCTGCGCGAAGAATTCGGCGCGCAGGCCGTCATTCACATGGGCAAGCACGGCAATCTGGAATGGCTGCCGGGCAAGTCTCTGGCGCTGTCGGAGACCTGCTATCCCGAAGCGATCCTCGGGCCGCTGCCGCATCTCTATCCCTTCATCGTCAACGATCCCGGCGAGGGCACGCAGGCCAAGCGCCGCACGGCTGCCGTCATCATCGACCATCTGACGCCGCCGCTGACGCGGGCCGAAAGCTACGGGCCGCTGAAGGATCTGGAGGCGCTGGTCGATGAATATTACGAGGCGTCGGGCGGCGATCCCAGGCGCATCCGGCTGCTATCCCGCCAGATCCTCGAGCTTGTTGCGGATATCGGGCTTGATCGTGATGCGGGGATTGCCAAGGGTGAGAGCGAAGGCGAGGCGCTGAAGAAGCTCGATGCCTATCTCTGCGATCTCAAGGAAATGCAGATCCGTGACGGACTGCATGTGTTTGGATTGTCGCCCGAGGGGCGGCTGCTGACGGATCTCACCGTGGCGCTGGCGCGGGTGCCGCGTGGGCTGGGTGAGGGTGAGGATGCGAGTTTGCAGCGCGCGATTGCCGGGGATGCTGGGTTGAGTTTCCCGCTTCTCCCCAGCGGGGAGAAGATGTCCGTCAGGACAGATGAGGGGGTGAGCGACGGTAGGAGCGAGCGGCTGAGCATAGGCGAAGCCGAGTCTGCGGCCCCCTCATCCGACCCTTCGGGCCACCTTCTCCCCGCTGGGGAGAAGGGGAGCCGCGCGCTTCAGCGTTCCTTCGATCCTCTCGATTGCGATATGGCAGCGCTTTGGACTGGTCCACGTCCACCAATCCTCGCCGATATTACCGACGCTCCCTGGCGCACAAACGGCGACACCGTCGAACGGATTGAGATGCTTGCCGCCAAGTTCGTTTCCGGCGAAATGGAATGCCCAATTCTCTGGCCTCAAACCAGATGCGTACTCGACGAGATCGAGGCCCGCCTCAAACCATCCATCCTCGCCTGCGGCCCCGCCGAGATCGACGCCCTCCTGCGCGGCCTCGACGGCCGTTTCGTCCCACCCGGCCCGTCCGGAGCGCCGACACGCGGGCGGCCTGACGTCCTGCCGACGGGGCGGAATTTCTACTCCGTCGACAGCCGCGCGGTGCCGACGCCGGCAGCCTATGAGCTCGGCAAGAAATCCGCAGAATTGCTGATCCGCCGTTACGTACAGGATCACGGCGAATGGCCCGTCTCCTTCGGGCTGACGGCCTGGGGCACGTCGAACATGCGCACTGGTGGCGACGATATTGCCCAGGCGCTGGCCCTGATCGGCGTCAAGCCCGTGTGGGACATGGCCTCGCGGCGGGTCACCGGCTACGAGATCATTCCGCCCGCCATGTTGCGGCGGCCGCGGGTGGATGTGACGCTGCGTATATCGGGCTTTTTCCGCGATGCATTCCCGGAGCAGATCGCGCTCTTCGACAAGGCGATCCGAGCCGTCGGCGCGCTCGAGGAGGATGCCGCAGATAACCCGATTGCCGAGCGCATGCGCGGCGAGGCGGCGCGGCTGACCGCTGCCGGGCTCGATGAGAAGGCCGCGGCAAAGCGGGCCGGCTATCGCATCTTCGGCTCGAAGCCCGGCGCCTATGGTGCGGGCCTGCAGGCGCTGATCGACGAGAAGGGCTGGGAGCGGCGGGCCGATCTTGCCGAAGCCTACCTCGTCTGGGGCAGCTATGCCTATGGCGCGGGCGAGGAGGGGCAGGCCGAGCGCGGGGTGTTCGAGGAACGGCTGCGCTCCATTCAGGCCGTCGTCCAGAACCAGGACAATCGCGAGCATGACCTGCTCGACAGCGACGACTATTACCAGTTCGAAGGCGGCATGGCGGCGGCGGCGGAAGCGCTCGGCGGTGCGCGGCCGGCGATCTACCACAACGATCATTCGCGGCCGGAAAAGCCTGTTATCCGCTCCCTCGAAGAGGAGATCGGGCGGGTGGTGCGCGGTCGTGTCGTCAATCCGAAATGGATCGATGGCGTCATGCGCCACGGCTACAAGGGCGCTTTCGAGATTGCCGCCACGGTCGATTATCTCTTTGCCTTTGCGGCGACGACCGGTGCTGTCGGCAACCATCATTTCGAGGCGGTCTACCAGGCCTATGTCGCCGACCCCAAGGTGCGCGATTTCATGGCCGAGAAGAACCCCGCCGCGCTTTCCGAAATGAAGGAGCGGCTCATGGAGGCGATCGAGCGCAAGCTCTGGACGCCGCGCAGCAACTCGGCGCAATTCAACCTCACTGAAATCAACGAAACCAAGAAAAGAGCAGGCAGCCAGCCATGAGTGATGAGCCAGTAGAAACAGCCGAAAAGGACGATGCCCGCCACGCCGAGAAGATGGCGAAGAAGAAGGCCGCCCGCGACAAGATCATGGCAAAGAAGACGGATGAGAAGGGCCTGATCATCGTCCACACCGGCAAGGGCAAGGGCAAATCGTCTTCTGCCTTCGGCATGATCTTCCGCCATATCGCCCACGGCAAGCCGTCTGCCGTCGTGCAGTTCATCAAGGGCGCGATGTGGACGGGCGAGCGCGATCTGATCGAGAAGCATTTCTCCGATATCTGCCAGTTTCACACGATGGGCGAGGGGTTTACCTGGGAAACGCAGGATAGGGCGCGGGATGTCGCGGCGGCGGGTGCTGCCTGGGAAAAGGCCAAGGAACTGATCCGTGACGAGCGCAATTCCATGGTGCTGCTCGACGAAATCAACATCGCGCTGCGCTACGACTATCTCGATATCAACGAGGTGGTCGAGTTCCTTAGGAACGAAAAGCCCCACATGACCCATGTCGTGCTGACTGGCCGCAACGCGAAGGACGAGCTGATCGAGATCGCCGATCTCGTCACCGAGATGGAGCTCGTCAAGCATCCCTTCCGCTCCGGCATCAAGGGGCAGCCGGGCGTGGAATTCTGATTCCTAATTAGCGAGATGGCCGCGCAGGATCGCGGCCGTTTCCTCGTCGGCCGGAAAGAGCGTTTCTATCGCGAGTTCCGACAGGGTGATATCGACAGGCGTTCCGAAGACGGTTGTCGTCGAGATGAACGAGAGCAGGCCGGCCTTTGTTGAAAGCTGCAGGGGAACGGCAATGCCGGCAAGATCGGTGTGAGTCCCGCTCGCATCTTTGGGCGCCGGATAGGACAGCAGCTCCTTAAACAGCTTTTCCAGCACCGGGTCGCCCGAGACCGATATCTGCTGCCGCAGCCGGTCGAGGAGATGGGCGCGCCATTCCGAGAGATTGGCGATACCAGGTGCGAGCCCCTGCGGATGCAGGCTGAGACGCAAAACGTTGACCGGCGTTTCCAGCAAAGATGGATCGGCAACGGCTTCGAGCAACGGTGCAATGGCGGCGTTGGCGGCCACCAGTGTCCAGTGGCGATCGATGGCAAGTGCCGGGAAGGGCTCGTGGCCTTTCAGCACTCTGTCGATGGCGCGTCGCGCCGGTTCTAAGGCCGGATCGTCCAGTCTGCGTTCGGCAAAGACGGGGGCGAAACCCGCTGCCAGCAGCAGCGGGTTCCGGTCACGCAGGGGTACGTCGAGCCGCTCGGCAAGATGCAGCAGCATTTCGCGGCTCGGGGTCGAGCGCACGCTTTCGATGAAGCTCAGATGCCGTTGGGAGATATCGGCTTCCAGCGCGAGATCCAGCTGGCTCATGCGGCGGCGCTGGCGCCATTCGCGCAGGTGATCTCCAAGGGAGCGGGCGGTCGGTGTCATCAGGCGGCTTCCGGCAATTGGTCGATGAAGCCGCGGACGGATTTCAGCCTGCCGTCTTCGAGTTCGGCAAAATCCGTGCCCTTGATCAGCGCTTCGCCATTTTCAGGGCCGAGGCCCCAGGAGAAGCGCAGGTTGTCGCCATAACCATCGGCCACGCCGATCAGTTCGAAGCGGAAGCCGGGAAAGCGGCTCTGTACGGCCTCGACCAGCGAGTTGATCTGCTCATGGCCTTCGCCGCGCATCAGCGGATCGATATAGGTGGCGGCTTCGCTCCAGCTCTCGGCTATGAGAGCGCGGCGGCGGGCGGCATCCGTCTCGTTCCAGATGGCAAGGTAGCGCTCGGTGTTGGTGTTTGCGTCGTTCATCGGGTCATCTCCTTTTGATCGCCCATCAATTCCAGGCAGCGCGATCATGGGGGAAGGCAGCGCACCCTATCAATTACGCCGGACGTAATGGAAGGCAGTTTCTTACAGGATCAAGTCCTGGTCGCGGCTTGGTGATTTGACAGGCGAGGGATGAGTTCGGAGATTTCCGGCGACCCTTTTGCCCCGGAGGAAGTCCGGCATGAAAACCCGTTCGTACAAAGCCTTAGCCGCATTCGCCATCGCACTTCTCGGCGCCTCCACGACGCAAGCGACCGTGATCGACGACTGGAATACGATCAAGGTGCCGCCTGCGCCTGTGCTGAAGCCGGTCACCGTGGATAAGTCGGATACGGCGCTGCTGCTGCTCGATTTCAATGGCGCGCAGGATCCGTCCAAGGGGCCATGCAACACCAGGAACAAGCCTCGCTGCATCGCTTCGCTGCCGAAGGTGGAAAAGTTGATGGAGGAGGCCCGCAAGAGCGGCCTGCCCGTTATCTACAGCATCACGGGCGGCGCTGCGAAAGCAGATATCGCCGACGTATTGGCGCCCGACGCTGATGATCCGATCGTGCAAGCCGGCGCCAACAAGTTCATCAACACCGATCTCGAAAAGATCCTGACCGAGAAGCACATCAAGACCATTATCGTGACCGGCACGGCATCCGAAGGCGCGGTGCTGAATACGGCAGCCTATGCGGCGCTGAAGGGCATGAACGTCATCCTGCCCATCGACGGCATGTCATCCGCCGATCCTTATGCCGAGCAATATGTCGCCTGGCATTTCGCCAATGCGCCGGGTGTTTCGGCCAAGACGGTGCTGACTGATATCGACGAGATCAAGTTCAGCGGCTAGCTTTTCCGGGAATGAGGCGGAGCGGGAACCTGTGCACTCGTCTTTCCATCTCTTTTATTCCATTTCCACTTTCCGATTTCTGGTTCTGCAATCCAAGCTTGCGGCCGGTCAGCCCGGAACAAGCAATCACAGATATTGGCTTGTGCGCTGGATACCACCTGAATGGTGGTTCAGCCCCGGGTCGAAGGTTTCGGCGCGGCGTCTCCCTTCCATCGCGAGGAGCATAACGTGTCATCTATCAGCACTGAGATTTTCGGCCGGCTCGCGGGCTCTTCTACGGCCGCAAGTATTCTAGCAGGCAAGCCTAAGGATGGGACGAAAAGCGCGGATGCTACCGGCGATTCCAACCCTCTCGTTGCCTTGTTATCATCCGGCCCGGAAGAGGACGATGACGATCACACCTATGATGCCTCGGGACGATCTTCGGGTATCGTGAGGATGAGCGCGGCGTCCGCTGCCGGCATCCAGGATCTTGGTGACGAGGGCTGGTTTGGCGATGAGAACGGCAACCCGTTGCCCGTGAAACTCGTGGTCAAGATGGGCGATAAGGTCGTGGCGCGCGTCTACGAGGGTGGCGGCACCATCGTCGCCAATGGTTTCGACCCTTCGGCCCTCAAGATCGGCCCCTTGAGCGAAGGCCTCGAGTCGACCATGACCGAAGATGAACTGACCGATTTTCGCATGACCCAGGTGATGAAATTCTTCTCGAACATGGGCGCTACCTTCGAAGCATCCTCAGGCGGGCGCGACAAGGGTGTCGGGGATACGCGGAGCGGAATTCTGACGAGTGCGCGGTCTGGAAGGGCGGAGGACGAAGAGGCGGCATCGGGCGATGAAGCCGGGAATGCGAGCGAGCGGACGATCATTCCGCAGGGCATGACGCTTGCCGAGGTTCTGGCCCTCAGCAACCAGGATTATATTACCGCGCTCGAGCGTGAGAAGCGCCGTGCCGCTGAAACGCCGCCTGAAGAACAGGGATCGGCCCGGCTGGCACAGGCGGCAGGTGCCGGGGAAGACCGCTGGTTCGCAACGCAGCAGTCGAAGGCCGGCGAGGCTCTGGCGATCCTTCAGGAAACCCACTCGTAGCGGCGGCTTAACGGGATCGTCGGTGAGCTATCCTACAGGCCGAGCCAGACGCGCAGCGGGTTTGCCGAGTCGGACAGAAGTTTGATCGCAAAGGCGATGCAGACGGCGACGAGCAGGGGCTTGATGAGCTTGGCGCCGATGCGCATGGCGAGACGCGAGCCGAGCTGCGCGCCGAGGAACTGGCAGACACCCATCAACAGGCCGATCTTCCAGAGTGTCGCGCCGAAGCTTGCGAAGACGACGAGCGCGCCGAAATTCGAGCCGAGATTGAGGAGCTTGGTGTGGGCCGTCGCCTTCAGCATGCCGAAGCCGGCAAGTGTCACGAAGGCGAGCATGAAGAAAGAGCCGGTGCCGGGGCCGAAGACGCCGTCATAGAAGCCGATGAGCGGCACCAGCGTCAGGCCGAAGACGAAGGGCGTCATGCGCCTGTGGGTATCGAGGTCGTTGAGGTTCGGCTTGACGGCGAAGAAGATGGCGATCGCGACCAGCAGCACCGGCATGATGGCCTGCAGCACCTGGCCGGGAACGAGCGTGGCGAGTGCCGCACCCAGCGCGCCGCCCATGACGGCCATCAGCGCCATCGGCAATTGTTCCGACAATTTCACATGGCCCTTGCGGGCATAGGCGATGGTTGCCGAGGCCGCGCCGAAGAGGGACTGCACCTTGTTGGTGCCGAGCGTCTGCAGCGGCGGGATGCCTGCGATCAACATGGCGGGGACGGTGATGAGGCCGCCGCCACCGGCAATGGAATCGACGAAACCGGCAAAGAAGGCCGCCGCGCAGAGCAGCAGAAGCAGATGGATGGCAATGTCAGGCAAGATGCTGTTCCGGGAGAGGTATGCGGGGCGGGGCTTTCGGGCGGCCTTGTTGCATTTCCCGCCTTGAGCTGCAATGGCTCCGGGGACACAGCAGGACGCAATCGGCTGATGGGAATGAGCGAAATCACCATTGATGAGGCAAGGCGGCATGTGCTCGGGCTCGGCTGCGAGCGCGGGACGCCTGATAGCGAGGTTATGGCGCTTGCCGTCGAGGCGTTGAGGGCGGCTGGTATCAGCGGGGCTGAGCTCGCGGCTGTTGCCTCGATCGATAGCCGCAGCCAGGAGGCGGCGATCCTTGCGGTTGCGGCGCATTTTGTTGTGCCTGCCGTGTTCTTCGATGCGGTGCGGCTGGAGGAAGAGACGCCGCGGCTCAGGAATCCCTCTGCCATCGTCTTTGCCCGTGTCGGCTGCCATGGGGTGGCGGAAGCGGCGGCCCTTGCGGCTCTTGGCATGGATGCGGGGCTGGTGCTCGGCAAGATCAAATCTCAGCATGCGACAGCGGCCGTCGCCCGCATCGGGTTGCAGAAAGCCTGACGGGCGTTATGGTGGCGGCACTTCGCGGCGCCGTCCGGCTGCCAGCGATTCGAATCCGGAGCATCTTCGTTTTTTGAATCACGAATGTGCTCTATCCCTTTGTTTTCACCCAATTCAAGGCGCAAAACCGCTGCAGATTTTTGCTGGAATTGCTCTGGAGGATACATATGCACAAGGTCATTTATGACACGGATCCGGGCGTCGATGACGCAATGGCGCTGCTTTTCCTGCATCGCCATCCCGAGATCGATCTGATCGGCATCACCACGATCTTCGGCAATGCCTCGATCGAGACGACGACGCGCAATGCGCTGTTCCTGAAGCGGGAGTGGGATATCGCCGCACCCGTCGCCAAGGGAGCAAGCGTTACCATCAATCCCTCGCGCCAGGAGCGTCCGTGGCCGACCATGGTTCATGGCGAGAACGGCCTTGGCGACATGCCGGTGCCTGATGTGATCGACCTGCCGGTCGATCCGCGTCCGGCGCATCGCTTCATCATCGAGACGGTGCGCGCCAATCCGGGCGAGGTGACGCTGGTGGCCGTCGGCCGCATGACGAACCTGGCGCTGGCGCTGAAGGAAGACCCCGAGATTGCCAGCCTGGTGAAGGAAGTCGTCATCATGGGCGGCAACTTCTATGTGTCGGGCAATGTCTCGCCGGTTGCCGAAGCCAATATTCATGGCGATCCGGAAGCTGCCGATATCGTGCTGACCGCGCCGTGGAAGGTCGTCGTCATCGGTCTCGATGTCACGGCGATCACCACGATGAGCCGCAGCTATCTCGGCGACATGGCCGCCAAGGGCGACAACGCGGTCAAGCAGCTCGACGTGCTCTCCCAGTCCTATATCGACTTCTACAAGCACGCGGTCGAAGACGGCATGATGGTGCATGACAGCTGCGCCAGCGTCTATGTCGTGGCACCGGAACTGTTCAAGACGATCACGGGTGCGGTGCGGGTCGTCTGCGGCGGCATTGCCGATGGTCAGACGGTGATCAAGCCGGATGGCCGCCGCTTCCCGCCGGGCGACTGGGACGGCCTGCCGAGCCAGTTCGTTGCCACCGGCATCGAGTCGGAAAAGGTGATCGATCTCATCCGCGATACGCTGCTGCGCGCCTGATGACTTTCGACGGGCCGGCCTTGCGCATCGCTGCCGGCCCGTTTTCCATTTCGGAATCCAATCAATCTCTTAGGGGTATTTCTTTTGAGGTTGATTCCGGTTCTTGCGGAGTTGATTCAGGTCCATTTTGTCAACTTCCGGTGCGCGGCAAGCGAGAGCGTTGACCTCGTCTGTCGGCAGGCCTAGATCAGCGGGATGATAGATAGCGCATTCTCACATCTGCCGGCGCTCGAGCCGGGCAGCGTCTGGCTCGTCGGGGCCGGTCCCGGCGATCCGGGCCTGCTGACATTGCTTGCCGCCAAGGGGCTCGCCGAGGCCGATGTGATCGTCCATGACGCGCTGGTCAATGAGGAATGTCTGAAGCTCGCGCGGTCAGGTGCGGAGCTCGAATATGCGGGAAAACGCGGCGGCAAGCCCTCCGCCAAGCAGCGGGATATTTCGCTTCGACTGGTGGAATTGGCGCGGGCCGGAAAGCGCGTGCTGCGGCTGAAGGGCGGCGATCCCTTCGTCTTCGGGCGCGGTGGGGAAGAGGCGCTGACGCTGGTCGAACACAATATTCCGTTCCGCATCGTGCCGGGTATTACCGCCGGGATCGGCGGGCTTGCCTATGCCGGCATTCCGGTGACGCATCGCGACATCAACCATGCCGTGACCTTCCTGACCGGCCATGATTCCTCCGGCATCGTGCCCGATGCGATCAATTGGGAAGCGATCGGCAAGGGTTCGCCCGTCATCGTCATGTATATGGCGATGAAACATATATCCCAGATCAGCGCCAATCTTATTGCGTCCGGCCGTTCGGCATCCGAACCCGTGGCCTTCGTCTGCAACGCGGCGACCGGCGACCAGCAGGTGCTGGAAACGACGCTTGGGCAAGCGCCGGAGGCCGTTGCCGCCTCCGGGCTGGAGCCGCCGGCAATCGTCGTGGTCGGCGAAGTGGTGCGGCTGCGCGCCTCGCTCGACTGGCTGGGAGCTCTCGGCGGACGGCGGCTGCAGCCAGATCCTTTTCGACATGCCAACGGCCGAGGAAAGGAGACGGCATGAGCGGGTTGCTGATCGCCGCACCATCCTCCGGTTCCGGCAAGACGACGGTGACACTTGGGCTGCTGCGGGCGCTACGCAATCGCGGCGTGGCCGTCGCACCCGGCAAGGCTGGCCCCGATTATATCGACCCGGCGTTTCATGCTGCGGCAAGCGGCACGCTCTGCCTGAATTTCGACCCCTGGGGAATGCGGCCTGAACTGATTTCCGCCAATGCGACGCTGCATCGCTCCGGCGACCGCGTGCTGCTGATCGAGGGCATGATGGGCCTCTTCGACGGTGCTGCGGACGGGCGCGGCACGGCGGCCGATCTCGCGGCGCAGCTCGGGCTTTCCGTCGTGCTCGTCGTCGATGCCTCGCGGCTGTCGCAGTCGGTGGCGCCGCTCGTCAGCGGCTTTGCCGGTTTCCGGGCCGATGTGCGCATTGCCGGCGTCATCCTCAACAAGGTCGGCAGCGACCGGCATGAGGCGATGCTGCGTCAGGCGCTGGAAGCGATCCGCATGCCCATCGTTGCCGTCATCCGCAAGGATGCGATGCTGGGGCTGCCGGAGCGGCATCTGGGGCTGGTACAGGCGGGCGAACATGGCGCGCTCGACGCGTTTATCGACTATGCGGCGAATGCCGTTTCCGAAGAGTGCAATTTCGAATTCCTGATGCGCATCGCGCGTCAGGGCATGAACCGGCCGTCGGCTGCCAATATCGCCCGGCTGATGCCGTTCGGCAGGCATATTGCCGTTGCCCGCGATATCGCCTTTGCCTTCTGCTACGAGCATATGCTGCTCGGCTGGCGGCGGCGCGGCGCTGAGATTTCCTTCTTCTCGCCGCTGGCCGACGAAGGCCCGTCCGTCACTGCCGATGCGATCTATCTTCCCGGCGGCTATCCCGAACTGCATGCGGGCAGGCTCGCGGCCTCGCAGAATTTTGCGGTGGCGATGAAGGCTGCGGCCGATCGCGGCGTGCGCATCTATGGCGAATGCGGCGGCTACATGGTGCTGGGCGAGGGGCTGATCGACGAGAAGGGCGAGCGCCATGAAATGCTCGGCCTGTTGCCTCTCGTCACCAGCTATGAGACGCGCAAGCGGCATCTCGGCTATCGCCGTGTTACACCACTCGACGGCGCATTTTTCGACAGGCCGATGACGGCGCATGAATTCCACTATTCGACGATCGTCTCCGAAGGGGAGGCCGACCGGATGTTTGCCACGCAGGATGCACTCGGCAACGATCTCGGCCTGGCCGGCTTGCGGCGCGGGCAGGTGGCCGGCTCCTACATGCATCTGATCGATCTTGCGGGAGCTGCCACATGAATGCGCCGATCGTGCATGGCGGCGGCATTACCGCAGCGGCGGCAAGCTTCGGTGGACGGCTGGAGGACTGGCTCGATCTTTCGACGGGCATCAATCCCAATCCGGTGACGCTGCCGGAGATACCAGCGCGGGCGTGGCATCGCCTGCCGGACCGGCATCTGGTCGAGACGGCACGACWTGCGGCGCGCGATCATTATCGCAGCGGCGCGATCCTGCCGCTGCCGGTTCCCGGCACGCAATCGGCAATCCAGCTTCTGCCGCGGCTGATCGCGCCGGGGAGGCGAGTGGCGATCCTGTCGCCGACCTATGGGGAATATGCGCGGGCGTTCAGCGCTGCCGGTTTCGTGGTCGATGCGGTCAGCGATATCGATGACATCGGTGTGCAGCACGGGCTGGCGGTCGTCGTCAACCCGAACAATCCCGACGGTCGGATTTATGCGGCCGACAGGCTGGAAGCACTGCATGAGCGGCTGAAGACGGGCGGTGGTTTTCTGGTGGTCGATGAGGCTTTCGGCGATACCAGCCCGGAAGCCAGCCTCGCGCCACGTGCATCAGGGCTTTCGAACCTGATCATCTTCCGCTCCTTCGGAAAGTTCTTCGGGCTAGCAGGGCTGAGGCTCGGCTTTGCCATTGCACGGAGCGATATCCTCCAGCATTTCGAGGACTGGCTCGGTCCCTGGGCGGTTTCGGGGCCGGCACTGTCAATGGCGAGCTCGCTATTGAATTCGGATGTCTCCGCCATTGCCCGCTCGATTGCTGGGCGCCATCGGGGTCTCCGTACCGTGCTTGCCGAGGCCGGGCTTGCCGTTGCCGGCGGCACGCCGCTTTTCACCCTCGTTGCCGACGCGAAGGCCGGTGACATTTACACGACTCTCTGCCGCCATCATATTCTCGTCCGCCGGTTCGATTACGCGCCGGACTGGCTGCGCTTCGGCCTTGCGCCTGACGCTGCTGATGATGCACGACTTGCCGCGGCCCTTCGGAGCTTTGACCGATGAATTTGGATGAACATTCTCTCGTGCTGGTTCTGGCGCTGCTGCTGGACCGCATCATCGGCGATCCGCAATGGCTGTGGCTGCGCGTTCCGCATCCGGTCGCCATCTTCGGCAGGGCGATCGCCTATTTCGACCAGCATTTCAACCGCGACAGCCTGAGCAAGGCGCAGCGCCGGCAGAACGGCGTAGTGGCTATCCTCGCGCTGTCAGGGCTTGCGATCGTCACCGGCCTGGTGCTGCACTGGTTCCTGATGCTTTTCGGCCCCGTCGGCATCCTGCTCGAAGTCTTCTGCGTGGCGATCTTCCTGGCGCAGAAGAGCCTGTCGGACCATGTCGCGGCGGTTGCCACGGCATTGAAGAACGAAGGCCTTGTCGGCGGGCGCAAGGCGGTGTCGCGCATCGTCGGGCGCGATCCGGAAACGCTGGACGAGCCGGGCGTCTGCCGTGCGGCGATCGAAAGCCTCGCCGAGAATTTCTCCGATGGCGTCGTGGCACCAGCGCTCTGGTATGCGATCTTCGGCCTGCCGGGCCTGTTCTTCTACAAGATGCTCAATACGGCTGACTCGATGATCGGCCACCGCTCGGAAAAATACGTCGATTTCGGCTGGGCTTCGGCGCGGCTCGACGATATCGCCAACTGGCCGGCGGCGCGCCTTTCCATCCTGCTGATCGCCGTCGGCGCCGGCATCCGCCGCGGCACGGCTGCCTTCCGCGAAGCCTTCCGCGTCGGCATCCGCGACGGCAAACTGCACCGCTCGCCGAATTCCGGCCGCCCGGAAGCGGCGATGGCCGGCGCGCTCAATCTGCAGCTTGCCGGCCCGCGCGTCTATTCGGGTGTCGTGGTGCGTGAGCCGATGATCAACGGCACGGGCCGGGATGTGGCGACGGCAGGGGACGTGGAGGCCGGGATTTCGGTCTTTCAGGCGAGCTGCATGGCCCTGACGCTGCTTGCCTTCGTGGCTTTCGTCTGCCTGCTCTAGGTTAGCCTTCAGTCTCGTCCGTTCTTTGCCATCAGCAACACCGCCAATACACAGCTCAGAAGGCCAAGCGAGATTGGCAGGCCTTGATGCCCGATCAATTGCATCGCCAGTCCTGTTACGGGGGAGCCGACGATGCCGCCGATGCCCCAGACAAGGGCGAAGGCTGCGTTGCCGGCGATCAGGGCCTGGCCGGTGAAACGCTCGCCGAGCTGGATCAGCGACAGGGTATAGATGCCGAAGGAAACTCCGCCCCATAGGAAGACCAGTGGCCAGATGAGCCAGGCATCGAAGACAACAGGCAAGAGCAGGCAGCCGATCAGGTAAACCACAACGCAGAACAACAGCGTCCGCCGCGAGCCGAACCGTTCGGCGGCGCGCCCGAGCACGATCTGCAGCGCGGCATTGCCTGTTATGAAACAGGTGATCAGCGATGCGATGCGCTCCTCCTCGCTGCCGAGGGCTGCGCCATAGACCGCAAACAGGGAGAGCAGGATCTGCTCGAAAGCGGCAGCAGCGAAGACTGAAAACAACAGGAGCGGCGCCAGCGCGAAGAAACCGCCGACCGATATTGCCTCGCCTTCATGCCGCATGTCCGGCAGGCGAGGGGTGACCGCAAGCACGATCAGGCCGCAGGCAAGGAAGGCGGCGATACCGATCATGAAGGGCGGCCAGCCCTCGGTGCCGACGAGGCCGAGCGATAGCGGGCCGATGGCAAAGCCAACGGAAACGATCGACGAATAGAGGCCCATGATGCGGCCCCGGCGTGATGCGGGTGTGAGCGAGAGCAGCCAGGTTTCGCTGATCACGTAAAGAGGGTTGGCGAAGAAACCGAGCAGGAAGCGCAGCGGCATCCAGATCCAGGCATCATCGATGCAGGCAATCGCGGTGAGGGTGAGCGCAGCAAGGACCGAACACAGGATCGCAAGCCGGGCTCCGCCAATACGCCGCGAGAGTGCGGGAATGAAGGGCGCCGAGACGATGAAGCCTGTCGGAGTCATTGCCGCCGACAGGCCGATCAGGGTGGATGTCGTGCCCTGTCGCTCGAGGATGAAGCTCAGCAGCGGATAGGTCAGCCCCTGCGCCACGGCGAAGACCGTGACGGTGGCGATGATACCCGCCATTGCGGCCCAGGGGATGCGATCCTCTCCGTACGGGTGCCGGTGAAGCGCTGCGGTCGGCGGAGGCTGGTGATCCGGTGTCATTCGACATTTGCCTCATAGATGCCAGAAGGCCCCGACGTTTTCCGCCTCCCACTGTCTTGCCGGGCAGATATCGTCGATCAGCGGGAAGCTAACCTTCATCCTTCGCCTCAGTTCCTGGCGAAGGCGTATGCGCCGGAAAAGGCTCGTGATCACGCTCCTCATAGCCATCAGCCCGTGATGTCGATGCAGTGGCCGGCGATGCGGAGCGGACGAGAATGTGCAGCTATCGCTCATGATTACCTCCATAGGGTTTGAAGGTCCTGAGACCCTCGACCTGAAACAGAGGATGAATTCTGCGCGATAGGGCGGGCGCGGTAATTAAGCGCTTCCAAAAAGTTCGCAAAAACTTCCAAAGGGACTAAACAGGGCAGAACAGGATTTCGCCCCATCAGGACAACACGGACATGACCGCCTCATCTTCCTTTCTCGGCCTTCCCGATCGCCTGCCCGATGGCCGTGTGCCCCGTGCAGTGATCTTCGCAGCCGCGCACGGCAGCACCTATCCCGGCAAGGACAGCAGCGGTTATGCGCTGGCCGCCGGCGCTATCCGCGCTGCAAGCCAGGAGGATGCCGATCTCATTGAGCACTGGGATTTCGATCTCGGCGGCCCGCTCTTTGCCGGCGGGCCGGTCTCCTGCATCGATGCCGGCGAGATCGAGACCATCATGCATGACAATGCCGGCAATCGCGCCCGGATCGAGGCGAAGACGCGCGAGGTGCTGGCATTGCCGGCCGTGCCGATCCTGCTCGGCGGCGATGATTCCGTACCCATTCCTTTTCTGGCGGCTTTCGCGGATCACGGGCCGGTCTGGGTCCTGCAGATCGATGCCCATATCGACTGGCGCGACGAGCTCCATGGCGAGCGCTATGGTTATTCAAACCCGATGCGAAGGGTAAGCGAGATGCCGCACGTCGCCGGCATCGTGCAGGTCGGCATACGCGGCGTCGGCAGCGCGCGTCTGACCGAGATCGAGGCGGCCCTGCGCTATGGCAGCCATATCGTCACCGCCCGAGAGGTTCATGCCGATGGCATCGAAGCGGCCCTGCTGCATATTCCCGAGGGCGCAAGGGTCGTCGTCACTCTCGATTGTGACGGCCTCGATCCCGGCATCATGCCCGGGGTGGCGGCACGTAGCCCCGGCGGGCTGGCCTACACGCAGGTGATCGACCTGATCGCCGGTCTCGGCAAGCGGGCGCGCATCGCCGGTTTCGATCTTGTGGAGCTTTATCCTCCTGCCGATATCGACGGCGTGTCGGCGCTGACCGCATCGCGCCTGCTCGTCAACGTGCTCGGCACCATCGTCAGGCAGGGCTGAAGCCGGGCTTTGTCTCGCAGCGTAGGGGGTCGATCAACGGCTGTTTTGCCCGAGGCGCGGCTCCGTCCCTGACAGCAGCCGCCTGATATTGGCGTGATGGCGAAGGATCACGTATAGGCCGCCTGCGATCACCAGCAACCGATAGGGCAAGGGTTGCTGCAGGCCGAAGACGAGAGCGATAGCCGTCAACGCCGCCAGCATCGAACTCAGGGAAACGATCCTGGAGATGCCGAGCGCAACGCCGAAAACCACGACAGCGCCGACGCCGACAGGCCAGGACATTGCCAGCAGAACGCCGAGCCCCGTGGCCGCCGACTTGCCTCCCGTAAAATTCAGCCAGATCGAACGGCCGTGCCCCAACAGCACACCAAGACCGGCCAGGCACACAGCCCAGGGCTCGGCGCTCTGCAGATCAAGCGCTGTCGGCGGCGTATCTGATAAGACCGTCGAGAACCAGAGGTAAAACCAGCGGGCAAAGACGACTGCTGCGACGCCCTTCAGCACGTCGATGAGGAGAACCGCCAGCGCAGGCCATTTGCCGAGGGTTCGCAATACATTCGTTGCTCCGGTGGATCTGGAGCCATGCTCGCGGATATCGATGCCCTTCAGCAGTTTTCCCGCCAGGTAGCCCGTGGGTAGGGAGCCGAAGAGATAGGCGACCGCCAATCCAACCAGACTTGCTATCCAGAAAACCATGGGAACCGCCTCGATGCTCGATCTTCAGGTGGTCATTATTTCGTTGTCGCCGCCACCGTCTGCTGCCTGATGTACACAGATCGCATCCTTGATGCCAAGCGCATGAACCGCCGCGGAATACCTGGGTCTGGCATCGGGCAGGACGGTTCCAACCCGGAATGAAAGCCTCTAGGATGCGCGCCATGCAGGGATTGCGCTTTGCCTTTGGTCCATTCGTGCTTGATCCGGAGGCGGGGACGCTTCTTCGGAATGACGATCCCGTTGCCGTCGGGCACCGCGGGGTAAAATTGCTTGCCGCGCTCGTCGGGCGGCCCGGCGAAATTCTGGCCAAGACCGAGCTGATGGATGCGGCCTGGCCGGGCACTGCCGTCGAGGAGGGCAATCTCACCGTCCAGATCGCGCAACTGCGCAAGCTGCTGGGGCCGGCCGCTGATGGCGGTGAATGGATTTCTACGGTTCCGCGCATCGGCTACCGCTTTATCGGGGCCATCAAGCAGCTTGGCAGCGCGAAGCGAAAGCTTCCGGCGCTGCCGGACAAGCCATCGATTGTCGTGCTGCCCTTCATCAATGTCAGTTCTGATCCGGAGCAGGACTTCTTCGCGGATGGCCTGACCGAAGACCTGATCACTGACCTGTCCAGGTTCCCCGACCTGTTCGTCATCGCCCGCAGCTCGGCCTTTGCCTACAAGGGAAAGGCAATGGACGTGCGCGCGATCGCCGCGGAGCTTGGCGTGCGTTACCTGCTGGAAGGCAGCGCAAGACGCGCCGCCGGGCGCGTGCGCATCAATGCGCAGCTGGTAGACGCCGGGAGTGGCGACCATCTCTGGGCGGAGCGCTTCGACCGCAGCCTGGACGACATCTTTGCCGTTCAGGACGAGGTCACCGGCAAGATCGTCGAGGCGCTGCTCGGCCGGCTGCGGCCGATGCCGCCCCGCAACCGGCCCAAGAACCTCGATGCTTACGATCTCTGCGTGCGGGCGCGTACGCTGATGGATGATGCGCCGCAAAGTGCGCGGCAAACGCAGCTGATGCTGACACGGGCCATTGCCCTCGACCCTGATTATGCCGAGGCCCATCGCTGGCTTGCGCTCAACCACTGGATGGGATGGGTGCATAGCGGTGGACCGACGGACGCTGACCGCAGCGTTGCCCTGGAACTTGCGCGCAAGGCCGTCGCGCTCGATCCCAACGATGCCGGCAGCCGCTGGGTGCTGGCCTACCTGCTTGCCTACGAGCGCAGCTTTTCAGAAGCCGATGCGGAATTTGCAAAAGCCATCGCGCTAGACCCGAACGAGGCAGACACCTGGGCGGCCCTGTCAGACATTTCTGTTCTCGCCGGGCGGATCGACGAGGGTCTCGAACATATCGGCAAGGCCTTCCGGCTGAATCCTTTTCCGGCCAGCTGGTACTATCTGACGCTCGGCCAGGCGCAATATGCTGATGGTAACTACGAAGCCGTTGTCGAGACGCTGCACCGGGAGGAAACCTATCGCACAAGCTCACGCCGTTTCCTGGCGGCGGGCCTGGCCCAGCTCGGCCGGCTCGAAGAGGCCCGTGCGGAGGCCGAGCTGTTTCTCGTCGCAAACCCGCATTTCACCATCAGCCATTGGGTCGCGATGGAGCCATTCCGCGACGAAGCGACGCTCGCGCATTTCGTCGATGGCTACCGCAAGGCTGGCTTTCCGGAGTGAGATGCAGTGCGATAACTGCCCTGTTCTGTTAAAAATGTGATTACCATTCGGCTTAAGGCAATATACGCAGTATTGTTGTAGTTTCTCCTCTCGTTGGGTGGGGCAAGCGTTTAGAGTTCGATTGAGGGATCACTATGAAGACGTTTTTTGCGGCCGCGACCGCAGTATTATTGCTGCAATTTTCTCCGGTTGCAGCTGAAGCTGCCACGCTGGTTGCCAATATCAGCATCAGCAAGCAGACGATGACTGTGAGCCAGAACGGTTGGGTCAAGTATCGCTGGAGGGTTTCGACGGCGCGCAAAGGTTATTCCACGCCGACCGGTTCGTGGAGCGCCAAGTGGCTGTCGCGCGATCACCGCTCGAAGAAATACGACAATGCGCCAATGCCATTCGCGGTGTTCTTCAACGGCGGTTATGCCGTTCACGCCACGTTCGAACGCAAGCGTTTGGGCACGCCGGCCTCGCATGGCTGCGTGCGCCTCGATCCCGCCAATGCGGCGGCGTTCTTCTCGATGGCGCAGGAAAACGGTCTTGCCAATACGCGCGTGGTGATCACGCGGTAATCATGCGCTCCAGCTGATCCATATCGGGAACGACGATGTGACGATTGTTTTCGATGCGGATGACGCCCTGCTTGCGCAGCTTCGTCATCTGGCGGCTGACGGTTTCGATCGTCAGCCCCAGGAAATCGGCGATCTCGCTGCGTGAGAGCGGCAAGTCGAAGGCAGCGCTGCTGGTCGTTTCCGGCTCTGCATGCGTGGCGACGAGATAGAGAAGGCTTGCGACCTTTTCCTGGGCCGTGCGGCGGCCGAGCGTCAGCATCCATTCCCGCGCCGCATCCAGCTCCTTCAGCGCCTGGGCGTGCAGGTTATGCTGCAGTTCCGGCGTATCCGATATCATTCGGTCGAGCAGCCCGCGGGGGAAGACGCAGATTTCCGTCGGCGTGGCCGCTTCGGCCGACAATGTACTTTCCGGCACGAAGGGGCGGCCGATGAAATCGGGGGCGAATTGCAGGCCGACGATCTGCTGGCGCCCGTCAGGCATGACCTTGCAGAGCTTCACCACGCCATTCATGATGTTGGAATAGGACGAGACTTCTTCGCCCTGGGCGACGATCTCGCAGCCGGCATCGAGCTTGCGGCGAGTCGAGTGCTTGCAGAGCTCGCGCAGTTGCGCAGCCGCCAGCGCCCCGCAGACGACGCCGTGGCGTGCCTCGCAGACGCGGCAGGTTGCCGGAATACTTATGTCAGGATCTTCACTACGCGCGATGTCCATTTTCCGGTGCCCCGATCCGACCATGTGCCTGCGTTTGTGTTACGCTTCGGCCCCAAGGTCATCTATTCCGATTTCTTGCGTCTGCGTCTTGATCTTTATCAATTCCGACCGGATTCCAATTTGATCCAGATCAAAGTTTCCTTCTTCAGTGGGTTATTTCCCACCTTGAACACCAACCTGCTGCAGAAATATCCGGCTCTGTTTCGCCCTATACGAGTCATCCGGCAGCGCCGCAATTCAACGCAAGTTTAGGTGCACGGAGGTTTCGTTCTGTGTGTACATTACCCGTTGCAACCGTGGATCAGGACGATATCTGCGGCGTCGAGGCAGACGGTTTTGTCGGCACGGAGGCCAGAAAAATCATTAGCCGGGTGGCCGCTTTACGAATCGATGCCTATCTCGGACAGGCCGAAGCGCGCCATTCCATTGCTGTTTAGGCAACACCTGCTCGCCAAATTGGCTTGCAACCGGGACGAAAGCATTGGCTTTTGAAATGGATTTGCCTATGAGGAGGAGAATCTTCATTTCCAAGAGGTAGAGCGAGTGACCGCTACATTCGATAAAGTTGCCGACATCATTGCTGAAACCAGCGAGATCGACCGCGCAACGATCACGCCGGAAAGCCACACGATCGACGACCTCGGTATCGACAGCCTCGACTTCCTCGATATCGTTTTCGCCATCGACAAGGAATTCGGCATCAAGATTCCGCTCGAGAAGTGGACGCAGGAAGTCAACGAAGGCAAGGTTTCCACCGAGGAATACTTCGTGCTGAAGAACCTCTGTGCCAAGATTGACGAGCTGCGCGCCGCAAAGGCTTGAAGCAACATCATCGTCTTTTTTTCACGCCCTGCCGCCGTTGATATGGCGGCCGGGCGGTTTTGTTCCTAAGTAGGCCTTCCGACGGGCTTTTGCGCGTCGCGCCGGAGAAGACTGATGCTGCTGGAATATTTCCAGATGATTGACCGTATCGAGGCGGTGGACCTTGAGAAGCGCACGCTCGTTGCGCGCTCGGTCGTGCCGGCCAAGAGCCCCGTTTTCGAAGGGCATTTCCCGGGCATGCCGCTCGTTCCCGGCGTGCTTCTCATCGAAACCATGGCGCAGGCCTCCGGCATGCTGGTGCTGGCTGCCACGAATTTTGCATCCATGCCTTTCCTGATGTCGGTCGATGGCGCCAAGATGCGCACCTTCGTCGAGCCGGAAGCGGTGCTCGATATCGAGGCTTTCCTCGAACATGACGGCTCCGGTTTTGCCGTAACCAAGGCAAAGATCACCAGCGGCGGCAAGAAGGTCTGCGATGCGCAGCTCAAGCTGCGCACCATGCCGTTCAGCGAAATTCCGCTCGGCGATATCGTGAAGAAACGCGCGGAAGAGGTGGGCCTGATGGCCGCCATCGCTGCGCAGGGGGCGAAGGCCCAGGGGAGTGAATAGATGAGCAAGGCCGCCAATGACGTCGTCATCACCGGCATCGGCATCGTGACCTGTCAGGGTGTCGGCAAGGATGCGCATATCGCCCTCCTGACCGCCGAAGCTGCGCCCCAGACCGTCGTCGAGA
This sequence comes from Rhizobium sp. P1_E6, assembly GCF_056405875.1. Classification (NCBI taxonomy): domain Bacteria; kingdom Pseudomonadati; phylum Pseudomonadota; class Alphaproteobacteria; order Hyphomicrobiales; family Rhizobiaceae; genus Rhizobium; species Rhizobium sp. P1_E6. Next base: position 224,637 of record NZ_JBFUBG010000001.1, read on the forward strand.
CCGAGAAGTTCAAACCCTATCCGGTTCATCCGCTGCCTGAGATCGACTGGTCGCAGCAGATCGCCAAGCGCGGCGACCAGCGCCAGATGGAAAACTGGCAGCGCATCGGCGTCTTCACGGCGGGCCTGGCACTCGACGATGCCGGCTTCAAGGACGACATGGAAGCCTGCGGCACCATGGACATGATCGTGGCAGCCGGCGGCGGCGAGCGCGACATCAATGTCGATACGCTGATCGTCGACGAGGGCCTGAAGCGCAACGACCGCGAGCTGCTGCTGAACGAAAAGCTGACGACGGAGCTGCGCCCGACGCTGTTCTTAGCGCAGCTTTCCAATCTGCTCGCCGGCAATATCTCCATCGTTCACAAGGTCACCGGTTCCTCGCGCACCTTCATGGGTGAGGAAGCCTCCGGCGTTTCTGCAGTCGAGACGGCCTTCTGGCGCATCAAGTCGGGCGAATCCACCCACGCGCTGGTCGGCGGCGCCTTTGCTGCCGAACGTCCGGACATGATCCTGCTCACCGAGGCGATCGGCGCACATACGCGCGGCGAATGGGCACCGCTCTGGTCGCGCTCCGGCCTCGAAGGCGGCGGGATGATCACCGGTTCGGCCGGCGCCTTCCTGGTGCTTGAATCGCGCAAGCATGCCGAAGCGCGGGGCGCGCATATCTATGCCACCATCAACGCCGTCGAAGGCGATCGCGGCAATCGCGGTGCTGGCAATTTCGAAGTTCGGATGGAGCGGCTGTTGAAGCCCGCGGCTGCGCTTGCGACTGAGACCACGGCGATCTTCTCCGGCTCGACCGGCATGCATGAGATTGCCGGACGCGAAAAGGCGGTGCTGGAGCATCAGCTTCCGGGCGCTGCGATCCGCGGCTTCGGTGGCGTTTCGGGCCACGCGATCGAGGCGCATTTCACGCTCGGCCTCGCGCTTGCCGCCCTTGCCATCGATGCAACGGCCAAGGTTCCGCCCTTCGATGCCGCGCACGAAGCGCCGATGAAGGCGGGCACGAAAGCGGCCGTCGTCACTACCGTTGGACACCAGCGCGGCGAAGGCGTCGCCGTTCTTTCCGCAGAAGCGTGAGGAGAGACTGAAATGACAGCTTCCGCTTACAGGGATCATCTCGGCCGGCCGATCGTTGCGGTAACAGGCATGGGCATCATGACCTCGCTCGGCCAGGGCCTGAAAGACAACTGGGCGGCTCTTTCGTCCGGCACATCGGGCATTCACGAGATCACCCGTTTCCCGACGGACGGCCTTTCGACGCGCATTGCCGGCACGGTCGATTTCATCGACATTCCCGTGCCGAACGCGGTCGAGCGCTCCTTTGCCTTTGCACGCGAGACGACCATCGAGGCACTTGCCAATGCCGGTATTTCCGGCGATTTCAACGGCCCGCTGTTCCTGGCCGCGCCGCCGATCGAGCCGGAATGGAGCGCCCGCTTCGAACTTGCCGACCGTTCGCCGGCAGCCGACCATCCAGGTGACGCCTATGAGCGGTTCCTCGCCGCCATGCGCCAGCGTCCCGATCCGGCCTTCCATGAGGCGGCGCTTTTCGGCGCGATTTCCGAGCGTCTCTCCGACCGTTTCGGCACGCGCGGCCTGCCGATCACGCTGTCGACAGCCTGTGCATCGGGTGTGACGGCCATCCAGCTCGGCATCGAGGCGATCCGCCAGGGCCGTACCGACCGGGCGCTGACGGTCGCGACCGACGGTTCGCTGAGTGCCGAAGCGCTGATCCGCTTCTCGCTGCTCTCGGCTCTTTCCACCCAGAACGACCCGCCGACCAAGGCCTCCAAGCCGTTCAGCAAGGATCGAGACGGCTTCGTCATCGCCGAAGGTTCCGCGACGTTGGTGCTTGAATCGCTGGAATCGGCAATTGCCCGTGGCGCCAAGATTCTCGGCATCATGAAGGGCGCGGGCGACAAGGCCGACAGCTTCCACCGCACGCGCTCCTCGCCCGATGGCGGGCCGGCGATCGCGACGATCCGCGCGGCACTTGCGGATGCCGGCATGAGCGAAGGCGATATCGGCTATATCAACGCTCACGGCACCTCGACGCCTGAAAACGACAAGATGGAATATGGCTCCATGTCTGCCGTCTTCGGCGAAAAGCTGGTTGGCATTCCGGTTTCGTCCAACAAGTCGATGATCGGCCATACGCTGACGGCGGCAGGAGCTGTCGAGGCAGTCTTCTCGCTGCAGACGATGCTGACAGGCACGCTGCCGCCGACGATCAACTACAACAACCCGGATCCGTCGATCGTTCTCGATGTCGTGCCGAACAAGAAGCGGGAAGCCCAGGTCTCGGCCGTGCTTTCCAACTCTTTCGGCTTCGGCGGACAGAATGCCAGCCTTGTCATGGCGCTCGAACCGGCTTAAGCGGTTCCCGACAACACTAAACCGTGTCGCGATCGTTCGGATTCGCTTGACACGGTTTAGGTCTTTGTCTTTACGCATGTCGTCGCCGCAAAACCGCTGCACACTTTTGCGCGACATGTTTTAGCAATAAGAAAAACGCCTTAAACGCGAGAGGTTTTGCCATGCGCGCTTTGCAACTGATCGATGACCGCAAGCTTGAGATCACCGACCTGCCGGAACCGGACGCCCCTGGTGCCGGCGAGGTGACGTTGCGCGTCAAGGCGGTTGCGCTGAACCATATCGATGTCTGGGGCTGGCGCGGCATGGCGTTCGCCAAGCGCAAGATGCCGCTCGTCATCGGCGCGGAAGCCTCCGGCGTCGTCGAAGCGATGGGCCCCGGCGTGGCGAATGTTCTGCCCGGTCAGCTCGTCGCGATCTACGGCGCGCGCACCTGCGGCCTCTGCCGTCCCTGCCGCGAAGGCCGCGACAATCTCTGCGAACATGTCTCCGGCGTGCATGGCTTCCATCTCGACGGCTTCGCGCAGGAGAAGGTGAACCTGCCGGCGCGCCTCCTGGTTCCTGCCCCTCCCGGTGTCGATGCGATCGGTGCAGCGCTTGCGCCCGTCACCTTCGGCACCGTCGAGCATATGCTTTTCGACAATGCCAAGCTCGAACCCGGTGAAACCATTCTCGTGCATGCCGGCGGCTCCGGCATCGGCACGGCGGCGATCCAGCTTGCCAAGAAGATCGGCTGCACCGTCATCACGACAGTCGGTTCCGACGACAAGATCGAGAGGGCCAAGGCGCTCGGCGCCGATCACGTCATCAACTACCGCACCGACCGCTTTGAAGGTGTGGTGCGCAAGCTCACCAAGAAGAAGGGCGTCGACGTCGTTTTCGAACATGTGGGCAAGGATACCTGGGCGGGCTCGATGCTCTGCATGAAGCGCGGCGGCCGTCTCGTCACCTGCGGTTCCACTTCGGGTGTTTCGACCGAGATGAACCTGATGATGCTCTTTCAGCAGCAGCTGAAGCTCCTGGGCTCTTTCGGCTGCCGCATGGAAAACATGGCAGACGCCATGCAGAAAATGGGCCGCGGCCTCGTTCATCCCGTCATCGATACCGAAGTCAGCTTCGACGATATCGACCGCGCCCTGGAGCGCATGGAATCCCGTCAGATCTTCGGCAAGATCATCCTGAAGATGGACTGACCGATTGAAGCTGTTCATCACCAGGATCGTTCTGGCGCTCAGGCGTTTCCAGCAATGGCTGGTGGCGCAGCTGATGTTCGGCTTCCTGAACTTCCTGAAGCTTTTCCCCGCCGATGGCGCCATGCGTTTTGCCGACCGGATGACCCGCCAGGTCGGCCGGCGGCTGAAGCGCCACAAGCTGATGCTCTACAATCTGCGCCGGGCCTTTCCGGAAAAGAGTGACGCGGAGCTTGAGGAAATCGCGCTGGAAAGCTGGGGCAATATGGGCCGGCTTGCGGCCGAATATGTCTTTCTCGACCAGCTCTTCGATTTCGATCCTGAAAGCGCCGAGCCGGGCAGGGTGGAAGTCTCGGGCATTCCGATCTTCCTGGAGCTGCGCGACAATCCGCGCCCCTTCATCGTCTTTACCGGCCATACCGGCAATTTCGAGCTCTTGCCGGTTGCCGGCAATGCCTTCGGTCTCAGCGTGACGGTGCTCTTCCGGCCGCCGAACAATCCTTACATCGCGCAGAAGGTCTTCGATTTCCGCAGCGGCCGCATGGGCAAGCTGGTGCCTTCGCATGCCGGTTCCTCCTTTGCGCTGGCGCGCCAGCTCGAAGCGGGCCAAGGGGTCGGCGTTCTCGTCGACCAGAAGTTCAGCCGCGGGTTGAAGACGAAATTCTTCGGGCTCGACACCAAGACCAATCCGCTCTTGCCAAAGCTCGTGCGGCAGTTCAATTGCGAGGTCTATCCGGCCCGTTGCATCCGCCTTCCCGGCAATCGCTACCGGCTGGAGATCGAACCGAAGATGGAGATGCCGCGCGACGAGAAGGGTAATCTCGATCTTCCCGCCACCGCGCAGATGATGAACGACAAGGTTGAGAGCTGGGTGCGCGAGTACCCGGCCCAGTGGCTGTGGTATCACGACCGTTGGGATATAAAGCGTTCCGTCAGTCTGTAAGATTCTGCCTGTAAGATTTTGCTCCTGATTTATAATCGGTGAGAAGCGACAGGTCCGCTTCAGTTGAAACTGAGCAGAGTTCATGTTACGCGTCTCTACTAGGGCGCGCAAAGTACCTACCGGAGCGCGTAATCTTTCATAAACATAGGCCTCGACCGGTCTTCGGAACGTTTCTCAGGAAATTGATATTGGGGGTATCTTGCTTGAGTTGTTCAGGGCCTTTTCCTTGCGCTGCGCGCAGATCGAGGAAGCGATAAGGCTAGGGGATGATGAGCGCGTGGCCGCGCTCGACCGCGATATCCAGCCGCTGGCAGAGGCAATCCTCGCATGCAAGGCGTCCAGTCTTGTCGAAGTCTATATGCAACTTCAGTTTGTAAGCTACCTCATCGCTGAAGATGCCGATGACGGGGCTTTCGTGACGCAATATGCCGCCGTGCTCTCCTATCTGCTCGACCGCTATTTCGGCGCCCATGCGCCGGACTGGCGCGTGCCGCTGCCGGCGGATAGGAAACTTCGCCAGCCGGCCGCCTATGTTCCCGATACCGATAACGGGCAGTTCCTCAATGCGGCGATCCTGCAGACGCTGCCGGACCGCGTGGCGGTGCTGACGAAGGATTACCGCTACCTTTATTCCAATCCCGTCAACTGCGCCCATCTCGGCAAGACTGCCATGCAGCTCATCGGCCGCCATATCGTCGACTTCATCGGCCCGGAGCGTTTTGCAAACGAGGTGAAGGAAAAGCTCGACGCCTGCTTCGACGGCATGTCGGCGGATTACACCTATGCGCGGGACGAGCGGCACAATCGCTGCCGCATGGTGCCGCTGCACGACGCATCGAAGAAGGTGATCGGGGCGCTGATCACCATCCAGAATCTCGGCGCCAACGCACCGGCCCGAGCTTAGTCCTTGCTCCAGACGGCGAGTTCGTAGCCGTCCTTGTCGACGAAATGGAAGCGGCGGCCGCCGGGGAAGGGCGTGATCGGCCTGGCGATCGTGCCGCCCGCCTTCTCGACGCTTTCGAGCACGTCCTCCAGCTTCTCGGCATAGAGGATAACGAGTGGGCCGCCCGATGTGCGCACCGGGCCGAGATTGGTGAAGCCGCCTTTCAGCCTTCCATCGTCGAACTCGCAGTAGTTCTCCCCGTAATCGGTGAAGCGCCAGCCGAAGGCCGCGCCATAGAAGGCTTTTGCCGCGCCGATGTCGGCGACGTTGAACTCGACATAGTCGATGCGGCGGTCATTTTCAGCGTCGTTGTCGGCCATCTTATTTCTCCATTAGCGATCTCAGCGCCGCCAGATCCTTCTGGATATGGGCGGCATCGGCGGCAAATTGCTCGTCGGTCATGCCCGGCAGGCGCAACAGCGTGAACATCACCTCGCAGCCATCGCCATTCGGCACGATGCGCAACGCATTATAGACGCGCAGGCCGGATTCGATGGTGACGGTATGGTCGATGATGCCGAATTCGTTCGGCGGCACGAAGCTCACGCGGACGCTGCCGAGCGGGCCGTGGGCGATCCAGTCCTCGCCATCGGGTTCCAGACCGCTCGCAAGGCCGGAGGCCCAGAGCGGCATGTTCTCCGGTCTGCCGGCGAAATCATAGACATCGCGCCAGTCTCTTTTGATCGTGACGTGGACGATGCGGGTGGGCATTGTGGTCATCGGTCTGTCCTTTTGCTTTGTGCCAGACTAGCAGGCCGGCACGGACTGTCTTGAACGAAACGGTCAGCGGCCGGTCAGTTGATCGACCATGGCGGATGGCGTCAGCGTCGTCAGTTCGCCGATCTCACGGGTCATATGGGGCTGATCGGAGAAGCCGGCTTCGAGGGCGAGGCTAGCCAGCGGCAGCGCCTCATCCGCCCGGCAGAGCGCCATGAAGCGCTGCAGGCGGCGGATGCGCTCCAGCGTCTTGATGCCATAGCCGAAATGGTGGTGGGCGCGGCGGCGCAATTGCCGTTCGCCGATATCGAGCTTCTGCTGCAGATCGCCGATGCGGCCCGGCCCATGGTCAGCGGCGGCAAAGATCAGGCGAGCCTCGGGGGCCGGCTCCGCTTCTTCCCCTGCCAGTTCACTCAACAGGGTGGCGAAGAGTGAGAGGGCGGTAGCCCCATCGGGACAGTCGGACAGATGCGGTTCGAGAAGGGCAGCCTTTCGAGGCGCGAGATCGCTCAAGGGAATGGAGAGGCCGGTGATCTCCGACAGAGGCAGATTCAGCCAGGCGGCGCCGGCGCCCGGTGCAAAACGCGCGCCGATAATGCGCATCCCCGGCGTCATCGGCGGGAAGGCGGCGGTGCGGTCCGGTCCCACAACGAAGAGGCGGCCGTCTGCGAAAAGCAGGTCGCAATAACCATCAGGGACGATGGCGACCGGGCTCGCTGTGCGAATTTCATGCGACCAGAGGCAGCGGAAATGCGGTGCGAGTACCGGTGAGGGCGCATATTCGCGGTAGCGGCCGGCTCTCTTTGCGAGCAGCGGCTTGATATCGCTCTGCCTTGCCGCGGTAGCAGTCATTCAGGCCTCCCAAACCTATGCATATGGTGCTTCCGTGGCCATTCGAAAAGCCTGTTCCGACAGCCTTTTTTCGATCCGAATCGCGGTCTTCGACCTTGCCGTTTGGGCGAGAGAGTGCCACAACATCGCACCATTTCACTCATCGGAGGTTTGTCGTGGAAAAGGCAGAAATCGGACTGATCGGCCTTGCCGTCATGGGGTCCAACCTGGCGCTCAACATTGCAGAAAAGGGCAACAAGATCGCGGTCTTCAACCGCACCCCTGAAAAAACGGATGAGTTCTACGAGAGCGCTGGTGATCTGAAGAAGCAGATCATTCCCTGCAAGACGATCGAGGAGTTCGTCGATGCAATCCGCCCGCCGCGTCCGATCATCATCATGATCAAGGCCGGCGAGCCGGTCGACCAGCAGATGGAGGCACTGCGCCCGCATCTGGAAAAGAACGACATCATGATCGATGCCGGCAACGCCAACTTCCGCGACACCGTCGCCCGCTTCGACCGCCTCAAGGATACCGGCCTGACCTTTATCGGCATGGGTGTTTCCGGTGGTGAGGAAGGTGCCCGCCACGGCCCGTCGATCATGGTCGGCGGCAAGGAAGAGTCCTGGAAGCGTGTCGAAAAGGTGCTGACCTCGATTGCCGCCAAGTACGACGGCGATCCGTGCGTTGCCTGGCTCGGCAATGACGGCGCCGGCCATTTCGTCAAGACGATCCATAACGGTATCGAATATGCCGACATGCAGATGATTGCCGAAATCTACGGCATCCTGCGCGACGGCCTCGGCAAGAGCGCGTCGGAAATCTCCGGCATCTTCGGCGAGTGGAACAAGGGCCGTCTGAACTCCTACCTCATCGAAATCTCCGAGAAGGTTCTGGCCGCGCAGGACCCGATCTCCAAGACGCCGATGGTCGACATGATCCTCGACAAGGCCGGCCAGAAGGGTACCGGCAAGTGGTCGGCAATCGAAGCGCAGAACATGGGCATTCCGGCAACCGGTATCGAAGCTGCCGTTGCCGCCCGCAGCTTGTCGTCGATGAAGGACCAGCGCGTCGCTGCTGAAAAGATCTTCGGCGATCTCGGCGCGGCCTTCCCGATCGCCTACGGTCCTGATTTCAACAAGGATCTGGAACTGGCGCTGTTTGCCGGCAAGATCGGCGCCTATGCGCAGGGCTTTGCCGTCATGGCGGAAGCTTCCAAGGAGTTCAACTGGTCGCTGCCGATGCCGACGATTGCCCGTATCTGGCGCGCCGGCTGCATCATCCGTTCGCAGTTCCTCGACGAGATCACCAAGGCGTTTACCGATGCGCCTGACGCGGCAAACCTCATCGTCACGCCGGCCTTCTCGGCCATGGTCAAGGAATCGATCCCGGCGCTTCGTCGCGTCGTGACCGCAGCATTGGCCGCCGGCCTGCCGGTTCCGGCGCTGGTCTCGGCGCTCAGCTATTTCGACGCCTACCGCCAGGGCCGCGGCACTGCCAACCTGATCCAGGCGCAGCGCGACTTCTTCGGCGCCCACGGCTTCGACCGCCTCGACGGCAAGGATTTCCACCACGGCCCCTGGGGCAGCGGTGCATCGACCTTCTGAGGTTTGCGAAAATAGAGTTGAAAGCCCGGCCATTGCGCCGGGCTTTTTGTTATCCTGCCGCGAAGCGGGTGATTGCAATCGGGAGGTCCATATTATGCTCCACCATGCATCTTTCGGGGTGGCCGATATCGAACGAGCCGCGCGGTTCTATGATGCCGCCCTCGGCGCGCTTGGCTATATCCGCGTCTGGGAGGATCTGCGCCCCGGTGAGGCCGGACAGGCCGTCGGCTATGGTGTGCCCGGCGGCGGCGATAAGCTGGCGATCAAATCGATCGAGGCGGGGCAGGGTGCGCCGGGTGCGGGCTTCCATCTGGCCTTTGCCGCGCCGGATCGGCAGTCGATCATTGATTTTCATGCCGCAGCGCTTTCCCAGGGTGGCGTCGATAACGGTGCGCCGGGGCTAAGACAGCATTACGGGCCGAATTACTTTGCTGCCTTTGTCATCGATCCCGATGGGTATCGTATCGAGGCGGTTTTCAATCAGGTGGAATGAGGCTGGCGGGCCGATTGGAATAGCGTTGAGCGGACGTATATCCGGTATGCCTCAGTTCACGTTGTGATGTGGAATACCCCGCCAGACATTCGAACGACGCTGCACAACACTCACACAAGCTCGCCGCCGCATTTAGGTTGAGGCCGACCTGCCGGACCGAGGGACCATCATGCGATCCATTTCCACCTTCCTCATCGCCTTCTGCCTCGGCATCCTCTTCACCGCATCAGCAGAAGCCGCGGGCTTCGATTGCGCCAAGGCAGCCAGCGCCGACGAAAAGATCGTCTGCGGCGATACTCAGCTTTCCCACCTCGACGATGTCTTCAATGCCGGCTATGGCGCGGCACGGAAGACAGCTCCCGATGAGGATGATGTCGTCCACGCGGCCCGTAATTTCCTGGCCGACCGGCATGATTGCGGTAGCGACCGGGCCTGTATCCTCAGTGCCTATCTCGCCATTCTCTGGAAAATCTCGCCGGACAAAAGCAGCTTCATGCGGGGCATCTCCGCGAAGTCGCTGACGGGCGGCAAGCAGCCCGGGACTTCGGACATCCCGACAAAGGCCGGGCAATGCGCTGCAACCACGATCCTGGCGGTGCATCCGCGCGTCGAGAGTGGCGACGCACCCGCGACCGATGAGGATTTTGGCAATGGCACGGGCATCGATTATGCCAATGACGGCTACCAGGTCTCGTATAGCCGCGAGGAGATGCTGATCCGCTCAAAGCCCGGCGATCCCGTCGCCCTATGCCTGGTCGAGATTGATCGCGACTGCGAGCCGGATGAGGGTGGCCGGCTTTTCCTCGTCACCAATGGCAGGACGAAGGAAAGCTGGATACTGCCCGATGCGCAGCACAAGTGCGGGGGCTGAACGGGTTTCCGTATCTCGTAGCGCGCCGCCGATTCTGGAAGGGCAGGGCCAGGATCTAATGGCTGACGGCGAGCAAGCGCCGTCTGGACTTATTTTGGCAGGAGGTAAAATGATCAAGGCATCCATCGACCATGCGGCGCTGGCCCGGCAAATCGCTGACATCGCCACGCTGGAGGGCGAATTCGTGCTCCGTTCCGGCCAGGTGTCGCACCGCTATTTCGACAAATACCGCTTCGAAGGCACGCCGGCCCTCCTGAAGCCGTTGGCGCAGGCAATGGCCGCCCTTCTGCCTGCGGATACCGATATCATCGCCGGGCTGGAACTCGGCGGCGTTCCGCTCGCGACCGCGATCTCGCTGGAGACAGGCCTGCCCGCCGCCTTCATCCGCAAGGAGGCCAAGACCTACGGCACCTGCCGGGCGATCGAGGGCCAGGATGTGACAGGCCGCCGCGTGACCTTCATCGAGGATGTGATCAGCACCGGCGGGGCGGTGGCGGACGCTTGGCGGATGGCGATCGACGAGAAGGCGGAGGTGCTTGGTGTCGTCTGCGCGATCTGGCGCGGCGAGGGTGCAGCGCGGATCGAAGGAGTGCCGGGGCTTGCGGTGTTTCCGGTGTTTACGCGGGCGGATCTGGAGAATGCGCGGTAGACAATGTGTTTCCCGGTTCCGCCATGTGTCAGTTGCGGTCGTTGCGATAGGCTCTAAACTGCCTGATGGTAAAACAGTCCGGGTTGTTGGCAGCGAGCATGGTGCGTTTGAACGGTCGGAATATCGAGCTGCGGCCGGCGTCTTTCGGTGACGTCGATGCCCGCCTGTCTCTCGGAAACCCTGCAGAGATTGTCGAGATGTTCGGCATTGGCCAGGACGATGTGAAGCCGCTGACCAGGGATGGAGCCATTCGCTGGGTTCAAAATCTCATCGATCATCCGAATGCCTGGATCATCGCCTTTCAAGGCCGGCTGATCGGCGATATCCGGCTGGACAGGCTCAATGTCATCGATCGCCGCGCCTTGATGGCAATCGGCATCTACGATCCGCAATTGCTGGGAAAAGGGCTGGGGAGCGAGGCTATTTGCCTCGTCCTGCACCATGCTTTCACGGAGTTGCGGCTGCACCGGATCGGGATAAGGGTACTTGCCTACAACACGCGGGCGATCCGGGCCTATGAGAAATGCGGCTTCACGATCGAAGGCAGGGAGCGGGAAGCCGCCTTTGTGAACGGTGTGTGGCACGACGACATGATGATGGGGTTGCTGGAGACGGATTTTCCGGCGCAGGCATAGACTGGTGCTTCTCGTGGATGCTATCCCGCAGGAAAGCTCCTACCGCCCTGCCGGCCATTCCGGCTTGCTGATGCTCTGTAGCAGCTCCGCATCCACGCCATCGATCCGCGCGATCACCTGTTTCGCCATCTCGCGGCCGGCGTGGCGGACGTCTTCGTAGGCGGTGATGATCTCCGGGCGGATCCAGTTGAGGATCGGGGCGGATTGTTTGGAGACGAGGTCGACGTCGTGGCCGAGGCGTTTGCCGGCGGCTTCGATGCCGGCGTTGACGGCGATGGTGGCGCTGCCGGCCGACGAGACGATACCGTCGGGCGCGCCGGGCGAAAGCATCAGCTGCTCCACGGCGTCACGGATTTCGGCGAGCGGGGCATCGATGTTGACACGCAGCGGCACTTCCTCGGCGCCGTAGTCATGCAGACCAGTCTGAAAGCCGATGCGGGTATGGGTATAATAGGTAAGCTTGCTCGGCGGCTGCAGCAGGGCGATGCGCTTGCGGCCGCGCTGGACGAGCTTCTGCACGGACTGATGGGCGTAAGCCTCGTTGTCGAAATCGTGATAGGGATGCGCGAGGCCGCCATCCGTGCGGCCGTGGGTGGTAAAGGGCATGCCGCTTTCGGCCAGCAGGCGCACGCGCGGATCGTCAGGCTCGACGCGCGAAATGATGACACCATCTGCGGAGCCGGTATCGAGGATATAGCGCACCGGCAGCATGGGATCCTTGCTGTGCGAATGCGGGGTGACGACGATATGGTATGGCGTGCCGGTCAGCACCTCGGAAATGCCGAAGACCATCTGGCTGGAAAAGCCCATGATCTCCTCGTCGATGCTGAGCACGAGGGCAATGACGTTCGTCTTGCCGGTTCTCAGGCGCACGCCGGCCCTGTTCGGCTGGTAACCGAGTTGACGGGCAACCATACGCACCCGTTCCTTCGTTTCAGCGCCAATATCCGGTGCATCTTTCAGCGCCCGCGACACGGTCGTCACGCCGAGGCCCGTCATGAAGGCGATCGTCTTCAGTGTCGGGCGCTCACGCTGAACGGAACCGGATGCCGCTCCGCCGAAATTTCCGTTGTTTTCCATCCCTCTAGGCCCGCCTCACGCGATTTGCTTCGCCTTATAGAGGCTTTTTGGCGCACTGTAAGTATGCCGCCGCTCAAAAAGCTCTCCTCCCTGAGTAGGGCAATCTGTAACGATACAGTAGAAATGTCGAGCCCTTTTTCTGATCAACGTTGCGGAGTGGTTCTCTCTGGTTGAATCCGCTGTTCGTCCCGTGTTTTTTTGCGACCGCGAAATGGTGAAAAGCCGAAATTGTCAGATTAATTAAAAATTAAATAGCAAAATCAGATATATATCGACATGCCGCACTTGCGAAACCGCTTGCTTACGCTCTTCTCATAGCGCAATGGCGGAACCGAAGAATGCTCTTATAAGCTGTAATAACGTCAGTCACAGAAAATTTTACGAGCGGGCGGTTGCGCGGATAAATCGATTGCTCTAAGTTTTTCCGGCAACGTTTCAGTGAGGGAGGAGAACTCATGAAAATCCGTATGATGGCGGCCGTGCTTGCCGCTACCGTAGCCATTCCGTTCGGCGCCGCCAATGCGACCGATCTCGAAGTCACCCATTGGTGGACTTCGGGCGGTGAAGCTGCCGCTGTGGCGGAGCTGGCAAAGGCTTTCGATGCCACCGGTAACCACTGGGTGGACGGCGCAATCGCCGGTTCCGGCAGCACCGCACGTCCGATCATGATCAGCCGCATCACCGGCGGCGACCCGATGGGTGCCACCCAGTTCAACCACGGCCGTCAGGCCGAGGAACTCGTCCAGGCCGGCCTCATGAAGGACCTGACCGATGTGGCGACCGCAGGCAAGTGGAAGGAAATCATCCGTCCGTCGACCCTGCTCGATTCCTGCACGATCGACGGCAAGATCTATTGCGCACCCGTCAACATCCATTCCTGGCAGTGGCTGTGGCTGTCGAATGCCGCCTTCCAGAAGGCCGGCGTTGCGGTTCCGAAGAACTGGGATGAATTCGTCGCTGCCGCTCCGGCCCTGGAAAAGGCCGGGATCGTTCCTCTTGCGGTCGGCGGTCAGGGCTGGCAGGCAAGCGGCGCCTTCAACGTTCTGATGATCGCTATCGGCGGCAAGGACAACTACCTGAAGGTCTTCAAGGACAAGGATGCCACACTGGCTGCCGGCCCCGAGATCGCCAAGGTCTTCAAGGCTGCCGACGATGCACGGCGCATGTCCAAGGGCAGCAACGTGCAGGACTGGAACCAGGCCACCAACCTCGTCATCACCGGCAAGGCCGGCGGCCAGATCATGGGTGACTGGGCGCAGGGCGAATTCCAGGTTGCCAAGCAGGTTGCCGGCAAGGACTATACCTGCCTTCCTGGCCTCGGCGTGAATGAGATCATCTCGACCAGCGGCGACGCCTTCTACTTCCCGCTCCAGAAGGATGCCGAGAAGGCGAAGGCTCAGGATGTGCTTGCCGCCACACTTCTCGATCCGAAGACCCAGGTTGCCTTCAATCTGAAGAAGGGCTCGCTGCCGGTTCGCGGCGACGTCGATATCTCGGCCGCCAACGACTGCATGAAGAAGGGTCTCGATATTCTCGCCAAGGGCAATATCGTCACAAGCTCCGATCAGCTCGTATCGCCCGATACGACAAAGCAGATCGAAGACCTCTTCGCCGAGTTCTTCGCCAATACCACGATGACGCCCGACGCAGCGCAGAAGCGCTTCGCCGACATCATCGCCGCCGCCGACTGATCCTCGGTCCTCAAGCCCATCAGGTCCGGTCCTGCGTGTTGCAGGGCCGGATCGCGCCGCCGGATCTCTGATCCCCTGCGGCGACGGCACGTCACACCGGCTGCGGTCGCGCCAAGACCGCATGGCGGTTGCGGCAGAGACGGGAAGGGCGGTCGTCTTCGGATGGAGCCCCGGTCACCGAAGCGACTATGCTTCAGGAGGAACTCAATGACAGGTCAAGCGAAAGCAGGCCGACCGTTTAAATTGTTTCGCAATCTGAATTCGAAGATTGCCTCTATTCCCATGATCCTCACCGCCATGGTCATCTTTCTCGGTGGCACGATCTGGACGGTGTTTTATTCCTTCACCAATTCCAAGCTCCTGCCGCGATTGAACTTCGTCGGCATAGAGCAATATCAGCGTCTCTGGGCTGCCCCGCGCTGGGTCGTGTCCATCGAGAACCTGGCGATCTACGGCATTCTGTCGCTGATCTTCAGCCTGGTCATCGGTTTCATGCTGGCGGCTCTCATGGATCAGAAGATCCGTTTCGAGAACACGTTCCGCACGATCTTCCTCTATCCTTTCGCGCTATCCTTCATCGTTACCGGTCTGGTGTGGCAGTGGATCCTCAATCCGGAATTCGGTGTCCAGGCGGTCGTGCGGTCACTGGGATGGACGAGCTTCAGTTTCGATCCGCTCTATACGTCTGAAATCGTCATCTACGGCGTGCTGATCGCCGCCCTCTGGCAGGGCACCGGCCTCGTGATGTGCCTGATGCTCGCAGGGCTTCGCGGCATCGACGAGGATATCTGGAAGGCTTCCCGTGTCGACGGCATTCCCATGTGGCGGACCTATTTCTTCATCATCATTCCGATGATGCGGCCGGTCTTCATCACCACGCTCGTCATCATCGCCAGCGGCATCGTCAAGGTCTACGATCTCGTCGTCGCCCAGACCAGCGGCGGTCCGGGCATATCGTCGGAAGTGCCGGCAAAATACGTCTACGACTACATGTTCCAGGCGCAGAATCTCGGTCAGGGCTTTGCAGCTTCGACCATGATGCTGCTGACAGTGGCAATCATCGTCATTCCCTGGGCATATCTGGAATTTGGCGGAGGGCGCAAACGTGGCTGACAAGATCGCTCTCAAGGCCGTCGATGGCGGCGGCATTCCCTTCGAGAAGAAGGCGGTTTCCGGCTCGGCCGGACCAAAGCCGCGGCCGGTCGTTTCGGGCCGCAACATCATTGTCTACGGCACGCTTTTCGTGGCCGCGGTCTATTACATGATCCCGCTTTACGTGATGGTCGTCACCTCGCTAAAGGGGATGCCGGAGATCCGGCTCGGCAACATCTTTGCGCCGCCGATAGAAATCACCTTCGAACCCTGGGTCAAGGCCTGGGCGACGGCCTGCACCGGCCTCAACTGCGACGGTCTTTCGCGCGGTTTCTGGAACTCGGTCCGCATCACCGTTCCCTCGGTCATCGTCTCCATCGCGATCGCCTCGGTCAATGGCTATGCGCTGGCGAACTGGCGCTTCAAGGGATCGGAATTCTTCTTCTCTGTTCTCATCATCGGCGCCTTCATTCCCTATCAGGTAATGATCTATCCGATCGTCATCATCCTGCGCGAAATCGGCATCTACGGGTCGCTCACGGGGCTCGTCATCGTGCATTCGATCTTCGGCATGCCGATCCTGACACTGCTCTTCCGCAACTACTTCGTGTCTCTGCCGGAGGAACTCTTCAAGGCGGCGCGCGTCGACGGGGCGGGCTTCTGGCAGATCTTCCTGCAGATCATGTTGCCGATGTCGCTGCCGATCTTCGTCGTCGCGATGATCCTGCAGGTGACCGGCATCTGGAACGACTTCCTGTTCGGCGTGGTCTTCACCCGGCCGGATACCTATCCAATGACCGTGCAGCTCAACAACATCGTCAATTCCGTCCAGGGAGTGAAGGAATACAACGTCAACATGGCGGCAACGATCCTCACGGGACTTGTACCGCTCGTCGTCTATTTCGTGTCGGGACGGCTTTTCGTCCGTGGCATCGCCGCTGGCGCAGTGAAGGGTTGATCCCATGAACATGAATGCAAGTGTTTCCATCAAGGACCTGTCGCTGAACTTCGGTGCGGTCAGCGTGCTCAAGGATCTGAACCTCGACATCAACGACGGCGAATTCCTGGTGCTGCTCGGCTCGTCCGGCTGCGGCAAGTCGACCTTGCTGAACTGCATCGCCGGGTTGCTCGACGCCTCGGAAGGGCAGATCTTCATCAAGGGCAAAAATGTCACCTGGGAAGAGCCGAAGGACCGCGGCATCGGCATGGTCTTCCAGTCCTATGCGCTTTATCCGCAGATGACCGTTGAAAAGAACCTCTCCTTCGGCCTTCGCGTCGCCAAGGTGCCGCAGGTCGAGATCGACAAGCGGGTGGCGCGTGCCTCCGAGATCCTGCAGATCCAGCCGCTTCTAAAGCGCAAGCCGGCTGAGCTTTCCGGTGGTCAGCGTCAGCGTGTGGCGATCGGTCGTGCCCTGGTGCGCGATGTCGACGTCTTCCTCTTCGACGAGCCGCTGTCGAACCTCGACGCCAAGCTGCGATCGGAACTGCGCGTCGAAATCAAGCGCCTGCACCAGTCGCTCAAGAATACCATGATCTACGTCACGCACGACCAGATCGAGGCACTGACGCTCGCCGACCGTATCGCCATCATGAAGAGCGGTATTATCCAGCAGCTCGACGATCCGACGACGATCTACAACAGGCCGCGCAATCTCTTCGTTGCCGGCTTCATCGGCTCGCCGTCGATGAACTTCCTGCGCGGCGAACTGGTCAAATCAGGCGACGGTATCGCCTTTACCGCCAACGGCGTGAATTTCTCGCTTGCCGCTTATGATGGCTACGAGAAGCTGCAGCCGGGCCGCAAGGTGGTGCTCGGCGTTCGCCCCGAACACATCAAGGTCAACGAGAATGCCGGTGGCGAAGAGCATGACGCCACCGTCGATATCGAGGAACCGATGGGCGCGGACAATCTTCTGTGGCTGAAACATGCCGGTCACACGATGTCGGTACGCATCAACGGTGCGCGCCGCTTCAGCGTCGGCAGCAAGGTCAAGCTCAGCTTCGACATGTCGCTCGCCTCGGTCTTCGATGCCGAAAGCGAGTTGCGCCTCTAGAAAGTTCTGCGGGCGGTGCCGAAAACGGCGCCGCCCGGTCCTCCAATCGGCCGTCAGGCCAGCCAAATTCGGCCGCGGTCCGGCTTGTCCGGCATTCCCAGGAGCGGCCCGATCAGGATAAGACTATGACATCCTTGCCGAAGAACGGTTTCAACATCGAGCTTTCGGGTTCGTGGCAGCTTGCCTCCGCCGATGGCGAGATCCGCAGCGTCATCACGCTGCCGGGTGACGTACACACGGCGCTTCACAGCGCGGGGCTGATCCCCGATCCYTATTTCGGCCGCAACGAGGAGAAGGTGCAGTGGGTTGCCCAGCGCGAATGGGTGGTCGAGCGCAGCTTCACGCTTCCTGATGCCGAGGGCGACTGGTATCTCGACATCGACTATCTCGACACGGTCGCAAGCGTTCATGTCAACGGCTTCCTGGCGCTCGAGGCCGATAACAGCTTCCGGCGCTACCGGCCGGATGTTTCCAGCATGCTGAAGAAGGGCGAAAACACGATCCGCATCGTTTTTGCCTCCAACGTCGCTGTCGGTGCTGCGCGGCAGAAGCAGCAGCCCTTTTACATTCCCTATAGCACGGGCAACTCGCCGATTCCTGACGGCAACATGCTGCGCAAGCCGCAGTGCCATTTCGGCTGGGACTGGAATATCGCCATTGCTCCGCTCGGCCTTTACGGCACGATCGCACTGAAGAAGCTGGAGACGGCGCGCATCGAGCATGTGCTGACGCGCCAGACGCATAATGCCGATGGCTCCGTCGAGCTGCAGGTCACGGCGTCGCTGTTTGCCAGGGATCCGGGCATCGCTCAGATCTATTTCGATCTCGACGGCGAGCGCGTGCGGCTCGATGTCGGCGTCAATGCCGGTGAGACCCACGTCAACCATGTCTTCCAGATCGACAATCCGCGCCTCTGGTGGCCGTCCGGCAGCGGCGAGCAGGCGCTCTACACGCTTTCGGTCGAACTGCCCTCGGAGAGTGTGACGAAGCAGATCGGCCTTCGCACCATCGAGCTCATCACCACGCCTGATGCCGCCGGCAGCCGTTTCGCCTTCAAGGTCAATGGCCGTGAAATCTTCTGCCGCGGCGCCAACTGGATCCCGGCCGATGCGCTTTTCTCGCTGTCCTCTGAGGAGAAGACCGAGGACCTGCTGGTCTCGGCCAAGGCCGCCAACATGAACATGATCCGTGTCTGGGGCGGCGGCTTCTACGAGCACGACTGGTTCTATGACATCTGCGACCGGCTCGGCCTGATGGTCTGGCAGGACTTCATGTTTGCCTGCAACCTCTATCCCTCGACCGAGGATTTCCTCGAGAATGTCGCGGTCGAAGTGGATTACCAGGTCCGCCGGCTCTCCTCGCATGCTTCGATCGCACTCTGGTGCGGCGACAACGAGCTCGTCGGCGCGCTCACCTGGTTCGAGGAGTCCCGTAGGGATCGTGACCGCTATCTCGTCTCCTACGATCGCCTGAACCGCACGATCGAACAGGCGGTGAAGAAGGCGATGYCCGGCGCCCTCTGGTGGCCGTCGAGCCCGGCTTCCGGTTATCTCGATTTCGGCGATGCCTGGCATGCCGATGGTTCCGGCGACATGCATTACTGGTCGGTCTGGCACGAGAACAAGTCGTTCGATAATTACCGCTCGGTGCGGCCGCGCTTCTGCTCGGAATTCGGCTTCCAGTCCTATACGTCGCTGCCTGTCATCAAGACCTATGCTGATGCCAAGGACATGAACGTGGCGTCGCCCGTCATGGAGCTGCATCAGAAGAATGCCGGCGGCAACGAGCGCATTGCCGGCACGATGTTCCGCTACTTCCGCTTCCCCAAGGATTTCCCGAATTTCGTCTATCTCAGCCAGATCCAGCAGGGTCTGGCGATCAAGACGGCGGTGGAATACTGGCGCTCGCTGAAGCCCCATTGCATGGGCACGATCTACTGGCAGCTCAACGACACCTGGCCGGTCGCTTCCTGGTCGAGCCTCGATTACGGCGGCCGCTGGAAGGCGATGCACTATCTCGTCAAGCGCTTCTTCCAGCCGGTGGCAGTGGCGGCAATCCCCTCTGACGACGGCAAGTCGATCCGCTTCTCGCTGGTCAACGACACGCTTGCCGATGTCAGCGTCGATCTGTCGATCTCGATCCTKACGATGAAGGGCGAGCGCAAGAACCTTAGGAATGTGCAGGCCATGTGCGCGCCCGATGCGGCCTGCACTGCCGCGACGCTCGACATGTCCGAGATCCCCGAGGGCACGCTGCTCGCCTGGCGCTTCACCGCGTCCAACGGCATGGGCGGCGAGGGGCATCATGTCAACGGCACCTACAAGGCGCTGGAACTGGAGCCGGCGGGTCTTTCCGTCATCCGCGAATTCGTCGAGGAGAACGGCTCGATCGACCTTGACGTCACCGCCAATGGCCTGGCGCTCTTCGTGATGATCGAGACTGACACCGATGGCAAATATTCCGACAATGCCTTCGACCTTGCGGCCGGCGAAAGCCGCCGCATCACCTTTACCCCGGCCAAGCCGCTCGAAAAGGGCGAACTGCCGGAATTCCGCTTCTATGACCTGCATTCCTGCCAGTCGGCAGATTGATCTTACGTGAGAACGGGCACGAGGCCCGAGGAGGATGACATGACCAAGCTCAGCTATCAGCTTTATAGCGCCCGCAATTTCCCGCCGCTGTCGGCGATCTTTGAAAAGCTCGGCAAGGCCGGCTATGGCGAAGTCGAAGGCTTCGGCGGCATCTATGCCGAACTCGACGAGGCGGGCCTCAAGAGCCTGCGCGCCGATCTCGACAAGAACGGCCTCGTGATGGCGACCGGCCATTTCAGCCCCGACTTCCTCGAAGGCAGCGTCGAGAAGTCGCTGCAGATCGCCAAGATCCTTGGCATGGATTCCATCTATGCGCCGCACCTGATGCCCGACCAGCGCCCGACGGATGCTGCCGGCTGGCTCGCCTTCGGCAAGCGCCTGCAGGCCATGAGCAAGCCCTACAAGGATGCGGGCTATGAATTCGGCTGGCACAATCACGACTTCGAATTCGTAAAGCTCTCCGACGGTTCGCTGCCGATCGAGCGCATTTTCGAAGGCGCGCCCGACATTTCCTGGGAAGCTGACATTGCCTGGGTCGTTCGCGGCGGTGCGGACCCCTACGCCTGGGTCGAAAAGCTCGGTTCGCGCATCAGCGCCGTCCACGTCAAGGACATCGCGCCGGCTGGTGAAGCCACTGACGAAGGCGGCTGGGCCGATGTCGGCCATGGCACGATCGGCTGGGCAAAGCTGCTTCCGGCCGTCAAGTCCGGCACCAAGGCCAAGCATTTCGTCGTCGAGCACGACAATCCCAATGATATCGACCGCAACATCACGCGCTCGATCGCTTCCTTCAAGACCTACTGAGGCAGACCATGACCAAGGAACTTGGCGTCGGCATCATCGGATGCGGCAATATCTCCACCACCTACTTCTCGCTGTCACCGCTCTTCAAGGGGCTGAAGGTGCTCGCCTGCGCCGATATCAACGTGCAGGCGGCAAAGCAGCGCGCCGAAGAATACAATGTGACGGCACAGACGATCGACGAGCTTCTCGCCAATGACGAGATCGACGTCGTCGTCAACCTGACGATCCCGGATGCGCATTATCCGGTATCGAAGGCGGCCCTTGAAGCCGGCAAGCATGTCTATTCGGAAAAGCCGCTCGTGCTCTCGCTGGAGCAGGGCGAAGAGCTTCGCCGCATCGCCAAGGAGAAGGGACTTTCCGTCGGCTGCGCGCCCGATACTTTCCTCGGCGGCGCACATCAGCTTGCCCGCAAGTTCATCGATGACGGCGGCGTTGGCCGTATCACGTCGGGCGCCTGCTACGTCATGGGCCCGGGCATGGAAATGTGGCACCCGAACCCGGACTTCTTCTTCCTGCCGGGCGGCGGTCCGATCCTCGACATGGGGCCGTATTATATCGCCAACCTGATCAACCTGATCGGACCGGTGAAGCGCGTCGCCGGCATGACCTCGATGGCATCGGAAACCCGCACCATCACCAGCCAGCCGCGCAATGGCGAGTCCATCCCGGTCAAGACACCAACGACGATCCAGGCGCTGCTCGAATTCGTCTCCGGCGCCACCGTGACGCTGACGGCAAGCTGGGATGTCTGGTCGCACCGCCACGCCAATATGGAGCTCTATGGCACTGATGGTTCGCTCTACGTGCCGGACCCGAACTTCTTCGGCGGTGTCGTCGAGGCAAGCGGCCGCGACAAGGAGATCAAGGCGCTGGATGCCTGGGATCATCCCTTCGGCAAGTTCAACCAGGAAAGCCCGAACGGCCCGCGCGCCAACTACCGCACGGCCGGCCTTGCCGACATGGCCATGTCGCTAATCGACGGCCGCGATGCGCGTTGCTCGCTCGACCGCACGCTGCACGGCGTCGATATCATGACCTCGATCCTGAAGTCGGGTGCGGAAGGCCGTTTCGTCGATCTGACGACGACCTGCACGCAGCCGGCGGCGCTGGGCATCGAGGAAGCACTGGCGCTGTTGAAGTAAGCCGAGAGAGCTTTCCGGGGTCGGTACGGTCGGCTCCGGATTGCCGTGAGGCACCACGCTAACGTCGTCATCCTCGGGACAAGCCCGAGGATGACGGTGTTTGAGGGCAGGGCCTATCAAGCAACGTCAGTATGTGAAGTTGTCGAGAACATGCGCCACGCGCTTGCCGTAACGGGGCGCTTGCTCCAATAGTGCCGGCGCGCCCGACACGAGGGCCGCGACGTTATTAGCTTTCGACCGCCGCTCGGTGCGGATACGAAAGAGAAGCACTTTTTACAGGTTGAGGAGACCTCAGATGAGCTGGCAACCGGCCGAAGACCGCTATTCGAAGATGAAGTATAACCGCACGGGCCGTTCCGGCCTGAAGCTGCCGGCCGTTTCCCTCGGCCTCTGGCACAATTTCGGCGGCGACACCCCGCATGACCGCAAGGTCGACATGTGCCGCACGGCCTTCGATCTCGGCATCACCCATTTCGACCTCGCCAACAATTACGGCCCGCCTCCCGGCAGCGCCGAGACCGCTTTCGGCGAAATCCTGCGCACCGATTTTGCGGGTCTGCGTGACGAGCTCATCATCTCCTCCAAGGCCGGATACGACATGTGGCCGGGTCCCTACGGCGAGTGGGGCAGCCGCAAGTACCTGATCGCTTCCTGCGACCAAAGCCTTGAGCGCATGGGTCTCGACTATGTCGATATCTTCTATTCGCACCGTTTCGATCCGGACACCCCGCTGGAAGAAACCTGCGGCGCGCTTGACTACATCGTGCGTTCCGGCCGCGCGCTCTATGTCGGTATCTCCTCCTATAATTCGCAGCGCACCCGCGAGGCTGCGGCCATTCTCAAGGATCTGGGCACGCCCTGCCTCATCCACCAGCCGAGCTATTCCATGCTCAACCGCTGGGTCGAGGACGACAAGCTGCTCGATGCGCTCGATGAGGTCGGCATGGGCTCGATCGTCTTCTCGCCGCTTGCCCAGGGCATGCTGACGACGAAATATCTCGGCGGCATTCCCGCTGACAGCCGTGCGGCGCAGAACCACTTCCTCAAGAAGGACTTCATCCGCCCGCAGATCATCGACAATATCAGGAAACTCAACGAGATCGCCGAAAAGCGTGGCCAGACGCTGGCGCAGATGGCGATCGCCTGGGTGCTGCGGGGCGATCGCGTAACCTCGGCGCTGATCGGCGCCAGCCGATCCTCGCAGATCGTCGATTGCGTCAATGCGCTCGACAATCTCGAGTTTACGGCCGAAGAGCTGAAGCAGATCGATGTCTATGCCAAGGAGGCCGACATCAATCTCTGGGCGAAGTCCGCAGAGCTGGAATAAGTTTCACCGCCCGGGGCAAAACCCCGGGCGTTTTTCTGATATAATCTGATGTACGTGCAGCAGAAATTGTTGCTCAAAAGGAGGAGCCGCCATGATCCGCAATCCAATCCTGCCCGGATTCAATCCCGACCCGTCCATCTGCCGCGTCGGCGACGATTATTACATCGCGACGTCCACCTTCGAATGGTATCCGGGCGTGCAGATCCACCATTCGCGCGATCTGGTGAACTGGACGCTGGTGCGCCGGCCTCTCGAGCGCGCCTCGCAGCTCGACATGCGGGGCAATCCTGACAGTTGCGGCATCTGGGCGCCATGTCTTTCCTATGCCGACGGCCAGTTCTGGCTCGTCTACACCGACGTGAAGCGCTTCGACGGCAACTTCAAGGATGCGCATAACTACATCGTGACCGCGCCCACCATCGAGGGTGAGTGGTCCGAGCCTGTTTACGTCAATTCCTCGGGCTTCGACCCGTCGCTCTTCCATGACGAGGACGGCCGCAAGTGGTTCGTCAACATGCAGTGGAACCACCGGACGGAAAGCTACGGCGGCTCGCCGAAATCGCCGGCCTTCGATGGCATCCTGCTGCAGGAATGGGATGCACAGACGAAATCGCTCAAGGGGCCGATCAAGAATATCTTCGCCGGCAGCCCGCTCGGCCTCGTCGAGGGACCGCATCTCTTCCGGAAGAACGGCTGGTATTATCTGACGACGGCGGAAGGCGGCACCGGCTACGACCATGCGGTGACGATGGCGCGTTCGCGCACTATCGATGGCCCCTATGAACTGCATCCCAACCGGCACCTGATCACTTCCAAGGACCATCCGGAAGCGGTGTTGCAGCGGGCAGGGCACGGGCAATATGTCGAAACGCCGGATGGCCAAGTCTATCACACCCATCTCTGCGGCCGGCCGCTGCCGCCGAAGCGCCGCTGCACGCTGGGGCGCGAGACGGCGCTGCAGAAATGCGTCTGGCGCGAGGATGGCTGGCTCTACCTCGAAAACGGCACGACGGTCCCCGATGTAGAGGTGCCCGGCCTTGGTGGTGCTACGCGGGCGGAAAAGCCTGTTCGTAGCGGGTATAATTTCGATGGCGGTAAACTGCCCGCCGATTTTCAGTGGCTGCGCACGCCACAGCCGGAACGCATCTTCAACCTGACTGACCGCCCCGGCCATCTCAGGCTGATCGGCCGTGAAAGCGTCGGTTCCTGGTTCGAGCAGGCACTCGTCGCCCGCCGGCAGGAGCATCACAGTTTCCGTGCCGAGACGGTCGTGGAGTTTACGCCGGACACCTATCAGCAGGTGGCCGGTCTGACCCACTACTATAACCGCCACAAGTTCCATGCCGTCGTCGTGACACTGCATGAAAAGCTTGGCCGTTGCGTCACGATCTTTTCCTGCAACGGCGATTATCCGAACGGCCGCATGAGTTTCCCCGCCGAGGCCGGCGTGGCGATCCCTGCCGATGGCCGTGTGCAGCTAGCCATGGAGATCCGCGATAACGACCTGCAGTTCTTCTGGCAGACGGAAGGCAAGGGCGCGTGGCAGCCGATCGGCCCGGTTCTCGATGCCGGTGTCGTCTCCGACGAGGGCGGGCGCGGCGAGCATGGCTCGTTTACCGGCGCTTTTGCCGGCGTCTTCGCCTTCGATACGTCGGGGCGGGCAAAGACGGCCGATTTCGACTGGTTCAACTACGACGAGCTGTGAGACGGGGCGATGGCTGATATCCGCATCGAGCCAATGGCCCCAGACCATATAGAAGCCTTCCACCTGGTGCTCGATACGGTGGCTCGCGAACGCAAATATCTCAGCCTTCTCGAAGCCCGGCCGCTTGAGGAGACGCGCCAGTTCGCGCTCTCTTCGATCGCATCAGGCAATGTAAATCTCGTCGCCCTCAATGGCGGCGAGGTGATTGGCTGGTGCGATATCCGCCGGCATTTCTTTCCCTCGCATGCCCATCGCGGCTCGCTCGGCATGGGCCTGCTTCCCGGCTTTCGCGGACAGGGGCTTGGCCGTCGGCTGATCGAGGCGGCGATATCGGCGGCGCGCGAGGCCGGCATGATCCGCATCGAATTCGGCGTACATGCCGATAACGCGCGGGCGATCGGGCTCTATGAGACGGTCGGTTTCGTGAAAGAGGGGGTTAGCCGTGATGCGTTCCATGTCGATGGCGATTACAAGGACGTGATCAATATGGCGCTGATCTTGCGGTAGGTGAATGCCGTCTTCATCACGACCGATTACGCAGACGTGATTGCCGCTGCCATGATCTTGCAACGTTGCGTTAGGTCCGGGTTAAGACATTAGGAATCTGGCATAAGTACCCGATTCCATTACAAATCTTTAATTTTATTTTCAGATTTCGTTCATTTTCGCGGACGTAGTTTCGGGGCGTGTTCAACACGAGGAAACCCCATGAAAAAGATTTTCGCAGCTCTTCTTTCCGCTTCTTTCCTGCTTTCGCCGATCGTTGCATCGCAAGCCAGCGCCGCCGATCATCGTCGTCCGCCGGTTGTCGTTAAGGAGAAGGTCGTCATCCACAAAAAGGTCGACCGTCAGCATCGCTGGTCCAGGGGCTATCGCATGTCGGCTGCCGAGCGCGGCCGCTACCGCGAAGTCCGCGACTACCGCCGCTATCGCCTCGCACCGCCGCCGCGTGGCTATCACTGGGTGAAGGCCGATAACGACTACCTTCTCGTCGGCGTCGCTTCCGGCCTGATTTCCAGCATCATTGCCGGTAATCGCTGAGTTCAGGTGCACCAGAAACAGGGCGGCTTCGGCCGCCCWTTTTGTTTGGGGAGTGTGGACATGATATCCTTGTCGTCAGGCGAAGAGGCCGGCTGAGCGCTTGATCACCCCATCCTCGGTGATGACAGCATCCATCGGGATATCATGCGGCTGCGGCTTGATCGTACGGATCTGCTGTTGCGAAAATCCGATGCCGACGGCGAGCGGCCTGGGGGAGAGCGCCGCCAGCGTCCTGTCGAAATAACCGCCGCCGACGCCGAGGCGATAACAGCCGCTGCTATAGCCGACGACAGGGGCAATCACGATATCGGGTTGTCGCTCTTCGCCCTCGGTGGGGATGAGAATGCCGAGCACGCCGCGTTCCAGCTTCACGCCCGGAGTCCAGACCCGGAATGTCAGGGGCTTTGCTTTCTCTGCCACGACCGGCAGCAGGCATGTCGCACGCCCGGCGATTGCGGCCATCCAGCCACGAAGATCCGGCTCTCCCTGAAATGGCCAGTAGATGCTGACAGTTTTTCCCGTGATGACGGGACCCAGGAGCCGGTCGAGATGCGATGAGATCAGCGCCGTCTTCCGCTCCCGCTCGGCCGATTCTATTCGTTTGCGGGCGTCGATCAGCCGCATGCGCTCGCCGCGGCGCCATTCCCGCACCAGCTCCCATGGCTCCTCCAAGCCCATATAGGCGGGATCGACTTCGTGCATCAGGCATGCCGGCGAGGCATAATCGTCTGGTTCGTCTTTCTGCATCTGGCGGTCCGATCGGAAGAAGTTTTCAGTTCATGCGACGATTTTGAACGCTTCGGCGATTGCGATCATTCTCTGATTTAGAATAATAGACAAGTTCGTTCATCAAGCGAGATCGATGTGGATCTGTCTTCTCTGGAAATTTTTCTCGTCGTTGCCGAAGAGGGCAGCGTCACCCGCGCAGCCAAGAGGCTTTCGCGCGCGCCGTCCAATGTCACGACCCGCATTCAGGCTTTGGAAGGGCAGATGGATGCTGCTCTGTTCAGCCGGGACGGCAAGCGCATGACGCTGACATCAGAGGGACAGCTCTTCGTCTCCTATGCGCGACGACTGACGGCGCTTGCCGGGGAGGCACAGCTTGCCCTGAAGGGCGTCCGCCCGCAGCCGAGCTTACGTCTCGGCACGATGGAGAGCACCGCGGCGAGCCGTCTTCCGCCGGTGCTGGCGCGCTTCAACGGCCAGAACCCCGATATTGCCCTGAAGCTGACGCTCGGCGCCACGCGTGAGTTGACCAGGGCCGTTTTATCCGGCGAGCTCGATTGCGCGCTGATCGCCACACCGCAGGGCGAGCCCGGCTGGTTGTCGTCTGCGGGTTTCGACGCCGATGATCTCCATTCCGCGCGTGTCTACGAGGAAGACCTGCTGCTCGTGCTGCCGCCTCATCATGCTTCAGTCACAGCACCTCAGGATATCCGCCTTCCGGCGCTTGCTGCGCTGGAGCCCGGCTGTACCTACCGCCAGATTGCCGAGCGCTGGATCCGCGGCGGCGCCAGTCTGCCGACAGTGGAGATGACGTCCTATCACGCTATCCTTGCGCAGGTCATCGCCGGCAATGCCGTCGGCGTCATGCCGCGCTCGGTGCTCGACATGCTGCCCTGGAGAGCCGAGGTCAATGTCCACCGGCTCGGAGCCGTCGATACGCTGCTGATTTCCAGGCGGCAGCAGCGCTCCGATCCGCTGCAGGCCTTCGAGCAGATCATGCTCCTGTCGGCCCATCCGCCCTCCATGCTGCAATAGCAGCGCCTCCAACATCGCTCACAGCCTTCTTCAAAGAGTATTCCATGCGCATGCCAAATCCCGACGAGACGCCCCGCCGGTCATCCATTTCGCGGCTGTTCCATCCCATTCTTGCCGGTGCGACGCTGCGCGACCGGATGCTTGCCTGTCTCGGCGCACTCGTCTCCATTGCGCTCACCGGCCTGCTCTGCGGCGCGCTCCTCGGTGAGGGGTCGCATCTGCCGCTGATCGTGGCGCCCATGGGGGCGTCGGCCGTGCTGCTTTTCGCGGTGCCGGCGAGCCCGCTTGCGCAGCCCTGGTCGATCATCGGCGGCAACACGATCTCGGCGATCATGGGTGTTGTGGCTGCAAGCCTGATCCGTGATCCGATCATCGCGACGGGTGTCGGCGTGTCGCTGGCGATCGCCGCCATGTCCTTTACCCGCTGCCTGCATCCGCCGGGTGGGGCGGCGGCACTGACGGCGGTGCTCGGCGGTCCTGTCGTTGCCAGCTGGGGCATGCTCTTTCCCTTCGTGCCCGTCGCCCTGAACTCCTGCCTGCTGGTGGCGCTCGGCCTCGTCTTTCACAAGCTGTCGCGGCACAATTACCCGCATGTGGTGGCCGCACCCGTCAATACGCACCTGACGGCAGACCGCCCCCCGGCGGAGCGCGCCGGTTTCCAGGAAGAGGATATCGATGCGGCACTCGCCAAGCTCAACGAGACTTTCGATATCGACCGCGCCGATCTGGCCCGGCTCCTGCGTCAGGTAGAGTTCGAGGCGGTAGCCCGCTCCAACGCGGAGATCCGCTGCGCCGATATAATGTCGCGCGATGTGATTGCGATCGATGCGGATGCTACGGTCGAGCAGGCGCGGTGGCTGCTGCTCAACCACAATATCCGGACATTGCCGGTGCGCGATGAGGCCGGAAAGCTGATCGGGACGGTGGGCCTTCGGGAGCTTGCGGTCGCCTCGGGTTCGGTGGAGCGGCTGGTCTCACCGGCAACGACGGCGCGTGCTGGCGATGTGGCGATGGCTTTGCTGCCGGATCTGACGGATGGGCGCGCCCATGCCGTCATTATCGTCGATGAGGCGAGGCGTATTGTCGGGCTGATTTCGCAGACGGATCTGCTGAGCGCTGTTGCGCGGGCATTACCCAAGGGGGCAAGCGGACCGATGACGCGGCCTGAAGACAATCAGCGCATGCCGAGATAGGCAAGCAGGCAGGCCGCCGCAGCGGTGATGGCGAGCTTCGGCCATCTGTCATCGAAGAAGAAGGCCATTAGCGCTCCGCCTGAAAGCGTGATGGTCGCGCTCCAGAATGTCTTGTCCGAGCAGGTGAGGGCGAGTGCGGCAAGAAACACGGCGCTGGCCACCATCGTCACCGGCGCTGAAGCCCGCAGGACGTCATCTTCCACAACATAAGGAAGAATGAAGCGCCGCAGGCTGAGGGCGAGGGTGACTGCGAGCAGAAGGTCAGTCAGGATAGGTGGCATGGTGGACCCGGTGGTTTCTGCTAAAGCCRGTGCAAGCCATGTGCCAGTTGGGGAATTGTCGCGGAGCTCTGTGGCTGCCGGGGATTGGGCGGCGAAGGGCCGAGCTTCGTGCCTCCGTGCCCATTTATTGCATTCAGGGTGATGAAAAAACAATCAGAAGATAGATCTGCATCATAATTCATCTTTAGCGCTGTGGCCCTCCGGCATGCCGAAGGGCCTATGTGCGACACACCTAGTCTCGCCGTCGCGACGGCATCACGCGTTCGGTGATGAAAGCAAGAATTCCTCTCGGTTTTCGCGTCTCACCGTCGGCCTGATCTCCATAGGTCAGCGGATGCAAGCCCTGGATTGGGGGCAGGGGCTCGCATTCGATGCACAGGCATCGATAGGGTCTGATTGCCGCCGCCTTCATGCCGCCTGCCGGTTCCAGCTGATGAAGGGATCAGGCAGGTTGCGCCAGCGCTCAGGCGTGAATGTTTTGCTTTCCACCAGACATGCGTCGAGCTCCCGCGTGATCCAGGCCTCGTCCATCGGGTTGGCGCCGATGAAGACGATTTCCTGGCGGCGGTCGCCCCAGATGGGGTCGAGATAGGGGCCGATGCCGCGCATGAAGGCCGGCTCCTCCGGCCATTGTTCGCGCGGCACGGCGGACCACCAGAGGCCCATCTTGCCGGTGCGGACGAGGGCGCCGGCCTGGCTGATTTCGCCGACATGGTGCGGGCGGGTCGCCAGCCAGAAGAAGCCTTTGGCGCGCACCACACCCGGCCAGGTGCGGTCGAGGAAGGCTTGCAATTTCCCAGGATGGAAGGGGCGCCTTTCGCGGTAGACGAAGGAGCGGATGCCGTATTCCTCGGTTTCCGGCACATGGTCTTTGAAGCCATGCAGTTCCTTGTACCAGAGCGGATGGGTCTCGGCCTTGTCGATATCGAAGCTGTTGGTGCCGAGCACATCCTTCAGCGCCACCTTGCCGAAGTCGGTTTCGATGATGCGGGCATCCGGGTTGAGGCCGGTGATGATCTTTCTGGCCGCATCGCGCTGGTCTTCGCTCGCCGTGCCGATCTTGTTCAACACGACGATATCGGCGAATTCGATCTGTTCGACCAGGAGGTCGACGATGGTTCTGTTGTCACCATCGCCTGATGTTTCGCCGCGATCGGCGAGGAAATCGACGGAGGCGTAATCGGCAAGCAGGTTGGCGGCGTCGACCACGGTCACCATCGTGTCGAGGCGGGCGACATCCGAGAGGCTTCTTCCATTTTCGTCGCGGAATTCGAAGGTGGTGGCAACGGGCAGGGGCTCGGCAATGCCTGTGGATTCGATCAGCAGGTAATCGAAGCGGCCCTGGTCGGCAAGCTGGCGCACCTCCTTGAGCAGGTCGTCACGCAGCGTGCAGCAGATGCAGCCGTTGGTCATTTCCACCAGTTGCTCGTCTGTGCGAGAGAGATTGGCGCCGCCATCGCGCACAAGTGCCGCGTCGATATTCACCTCGCTCATGTCGTTGACGATGACGGCGACGCGCATGCCCTCGCGATTCCCGAGCACATGATTGAGCAGCGTGGTCTTGCCGGCGCCGAGGAAGCCCGAGAGCACGGTGACGGGAAGTCTCTTGTCCATAATATCATCCTATTATGTTATAACGTAACAAATGCACTCACAAAAAAAGGCGGAACGGGGGTGTCGCCGCCTTCTTTCGCCGCAGACCTCGCGGGAGGGCTGCAAGTCCGACGGGATGCGCTGGTAACGCCCCGTGATTGTTCAAGCAGTGCCGACGCCTTGCCGATCCTCCGCTTATGCGCTGGCGAGGCAGTTCTTCATGCTGTCGGCGATGCCACGCATGAGGGTGAAGTAGAGATCGGGGCCKGCGGGCAGGGTGGCGGCTTCCGGGTCCAGCACGCCTGATTTCGCCCTGGTGCCTTCGATGACGACATCGACGAGGCGCGGTTCGAACTGCGGCTCTGCGAAGACGCAGGTTGCGCCGAGATCGCCGACCTTCTTGTGGATCTCCGAGACGCGCTCCGCACCCGGTATGGTCTCGGGACTGACGGTGATCGAGCCGGCGACGCGGATATGGTAGCGATGCTCGAAATATTGGTAGGCATCGTGGAAGACGATGAAGGGCTTGTCCTTCACCGGCGACACGGTTGCGGCGATTTCCTTGTCGAGCGCGTCGAGCTTGTCATCCAGCTCCTTGGCATTGGCCTCGTAGGTCAGCGCATTGGCGGGGTCGGCGGCAACCAGCGTGGTGGTGATCTCGGTGGCCATCGCCTTGGCGTTGACCGGATCGAGCCAGAGATGGGTGTCGAAGGCGCCGTGGTCGTGGTCATGATCTGCTTCGGCATGATCGTGACCAGCATCAGCATGTTCATCGGCGGAAGCACTATCCTGGTCGCCGTCATCATGCGCTTCAAAGGCGCCGCCTTCGCGGAAAGGCAGCTTCACCAGACCCGGCGCATTGTCGAGCCGGGCGACGATGGCGTCGGAACCCAGCGATTCCAGCGGCTTTTCGAGGAAGGCTTCGAGGCCGGGGCCGACCCAGAAGATCACCTTGGCTGCCTGCAAAGCGCGGGCATTGGAAGGCTTCAGATTATAGGTGTGCGGAGAGGCGGCGCCATCGACGATCAGTTCCGGTTTGCCGACGCCCTGCATGATGGCCGAAACCAGCGAATGGATCGGCTTGATCGAGGTGACGACGACGGGCGCCTCAGCAGCCTGGAGGGACCCGGCAAAAAGGAAAGCCGGGATTGCGAGGGTAAGGCCCATCGCCAGTTTCATCAGCATGCTCCGCTTGAATTGCAGTTGTAATGTTATTACATCAATTGCGTTATGCTATAACGTGTGCAATAGCAGGACGCAACAGCACTTTCGGAAAAATTGATGCTCTCTCCCGCAGATAACCCCGTTGGTAACGCCGCAAGTATCCGCGCCGAACCGCTGGTTTCGCTCGACAATRTCGGCATTCGTCGCGGCGGTCGCTGGCTGGTGCGCGGTGTGGATTTCTCCGTGTCGCGCGGCGAAATCGTTACGCTGATCGGCCCGAACGGCTCCGGCAAGTCGACCAGCGCCAAGGCTGYGATCGGCGTTTTGAAGCCGGATGAGGGCAGGGTGACGAAAAAGACCGGCCTCAAGGTCGGCTATGTACCGCAGAAGCTTGCGGTGGACTGGACGCTGCCGCTTTCGGTGCGCCGGCTGATGACGCTGACCGGGCCTCTGCCCGAGGCCGATATCATGGTGGCACTCGAAGCATCAGGCATGGCGCATATGCTGGATGCACAGGTACAGCATCTCTCGGGCGGCGAATTCCAGCGGGCGCTGATGGCACGCGCCATTGCCCGCAAGCCCGATCTTCTCGTTCTCGACGAGCCCGTGCAGGGTGTGGATTTCGCCGGCGAGATCGCGCTTTACGAACTTATCAAGTCGATCCGCAATACCACCGGCTGCGGTATCCTGCTGATCTCGCACGACCTGCATGTCGTCATGGCGGAGACGGATACCGTCATCTGCCTCAACGGCCATGTCTGCTGCCGCGGCACGCCGCAGGCGGTGAGCCAGAGCCCGGAATATGTGCGCCTCTTCGGCAGCCGCGCGGCGCCGACGCTTGCAGTCTACAGCCATCACCACGACCATACGCATCTGCCCGACGGGCGCGTTCTGCATGAGGACGGTTCGGTAACGGACCATTGCCACCCTGACGATGGCCATCATCATGAGCACGGGCATGACCATGCTCACGACCATCACGACGGGCATGCGCATGCCGAGGCCCATGCTCACGCCCATTCCCACTCCCAAAGCGGGGAGGGCCGCCATGCTTGACGATTTCTTCGTGCGCGCAATCCTGGCTGGCGTCGGTCTGGYGCTGACAACAGGGCCGCTGGGCTGCTTCATCATCTGGCGGCGCATGGCCTATTTTGGCGATACGATTGCCCATTCGGCGCTGCTTGGCGTCGCACTGTCGCTGCTCTTCGATTTCAACCTGACACTGGCCGTCTTCGTCGTCGCCGCTGCCGTCTCGATCCTGCTGCTCCTCCTGCAGAAGCGTCAGGCGCTGTCGGCCGATGCGCTGCTCGGCATTCTCTCACATGCGACGCTGGCGATCGGCCTCGTCATGGTCGCCTTCATGTCCTGGGTGCGCATCGATCTCATCGCCTTCCTGTTCGGCGATATCCTGGCAGTCTCGACCACGGATATCGCGATGATCTGGGGCGGCGGCATTCTGGTGCTAGTGGCGATCGCCTGGCTGTGGCGGCCGTTGCTTGCAGCCACCGTCAATCCGGAACTGGCGGAGGCCGAGGGCCTGCAGCCGGAGCGGGCGCGGCTGTTCTTCATGCTACTGATGGCCGTCGTCATCGCCATTGCCATGAAGATCGTCGGCATCATGCTGATCACCTCGCTGCTGATCATTCCGGCGGCAGCGGCGCGGCGCTTCTCCTCGACGCCAGAACGGATGGCGGTTCTCGCCTCGCTGATCGGCGCAGTCGCAGTCGTCGGCGGGCTCTTTGGCTCGCTGACTTATGACACGCCATCCGGGCCGTCGATTGTCGTCGCCGCTCTCATTCTCTTCATTCTGAGCCTGCTTCCCGCCTGGCGCGGGCGCAGGGACCTGCAAGGACAAGGCTCATGAACGCACCTCAACTCACCCGCAACCAGTCACTCGTTTTCGATGTGCTCGAAAAGGCCGAGGGACCGCTCAGCGCCTATACGATCCTCGACAAGCTGCGCGACCAGGGTTTCCGCGCGCCTCTGCAGGTTTACCGGGCGCTGGAAAAGCTGCTCGAATTCGGCGTGGTGCATCGGCTCGAGAGCATCAACTCCTTCGTCGCCTGCGCCCATCCCGGCGAGGACTGCCACAGCCATGGCATCGTCGCTTTCGCGATCTGCGAAAGCTGCGGCCAGGTGATCGAGTTCCACGACCATGAGGTGGATCACCGCCTGATGGGCTGGGTGCGCAGCCAAAAATTCAAGCCGGCGAAGACGACGATCGAAATCCGCGGCACCTGCGAGGCCTGTGCTGCGTGAACCGACAGCAACAGCAGGGCATTTGGCCTTTGCTTAGTGGACTGTCCCTTCGTCGGGGCGGCTAAATCGGGCCTGTCCGACCATCTTGATCGCTTCGGCGATGCGGTTTGCGACTTCGTCCGGATCGCCGGAAATGGTCTCGTAATTCTGCAGCAGGTCGGCAAGGTTTTCCATCGCCTGCGAGAGGCTGCCACCTTGCCGGCTGGCGAACGGTGAGGAAAGATGGAGCGTGTCGCTGAGCTTATGCAGCAGCTGCTCGATCTCGTCCCTCGTCATTTCATCGATTCCCTTTGTCTTGGACACGACCGCACCAACGATTCTAGAGGCCGACTGAAATGCAATTGCTAATCACTTGCATTAGCAAAGCATAATTGAGAATTATTCGCAACTGAATACGAATATTTCGAAACTGAAATCAGCAGTCCTGTCAGATCGGGCGTCTGAACGGGCAGGGGCTTTGCAACACGCCTTCCCGCCTTATCTCCCATGCCGTCTACAACGGCATGAGGAGGCCGGACGCGGAATGGATGTCGCCAATGCAGCAATCTACCGTTTTCTCGAAGCGCCGGATGAATGGGGAAGGCCGGAGGAGCCGGTAACACCGCAGGAGGTCGAGGGCTTCGAACATTCAGAGGGTGTGGCGTTGCCGGATGCGCTCAAACAATACTGGCAGCGCTACGGCGGGCGGCAGTTCAACAGCAAAACGGTCTTCAGCTTCCAGACGAAAGCCACGTTCCCGAACGGCAAGCGAAAGAGGGTGGATGTCGGCGTGGTTGCCGATCCACGCACCATGATCGAAGCGCGGCAGCGCTACATGGACCCGCTCTATGGAAATTCCGGTCCGCGGCTGCCCGCGGCACTCTACCCGCTCACCTTCGACGCCGGCTACGGGCATTGCCTGCTGGACCTCAATGCGCACAGCTATGGCCGCATTCTCTACATCGTCATAAAGGCGAAGACCTTCGGCGATCGGGGCTATGGGTGGGAACAGATCGGCCACGTCGCGGATGATTTCGAGACATTCCTCACCGGCCTGACTCCAAGTCGTCTGTGAGGGGCATCCAGCCTATGCTTCCGAGGGAGCGAGTGCTGCAAGATGTAGCAGATCCTCGTTTTCCTCGGGCACATCCTCCGCAAGTCGGGCGGCGGCGATGACCGGCAGCCAGGTGAAGATTTCGTCCGGTGTCAGTTCGGCCGCCTTCGCATAGGTGACGACATAGGCTTCGGCGATCGCCGGAAGCACACGACGCATCAGGAGATAGGTGCGGCAGACATCGGCGGCCGGATTGCCGCTGCAGGCGTCCAGCCAGTCGACGATCATGGCGTCGTCGCCGGAGCCCAGGATATTCCAGGGATGGAAGTCGCCGTGGCAGACCCTGTCGTCATCTGGCAGGGCGGCAAGCGCCAGAAGCAACCGGTCGCGCAGGTCCGGTGTTAGAGGTTCGGCGCGCTCGATATTTGCCGACAGTCTTGATTTCAATGAGGGAAGGCCGGTGCCGGGCTCGCGGTGCAGGCACTGGTGGAGTGCTGCCATCTCCTTGATGGCTGACAGCGGCGGCTCCGGCAACATCTCGTCGGCAAGGCTTCTGCCGATTGCGCGATCCATCAGCAGGCCCCAGCGCCCATGATAGTCGCCGACGACGTGGACCCTGGGCGCGGGCAGGGAGAGCCGTTCGACGATCGCCAGATTGGCGGCCTCGCGGAAGGCCGGGGCCTTCGGGCGGCCGGGCCTGTAGAGCTTCAGGGCCAGCCTGCCATGTTCATAGACTTCCGCTTCCTTACCGGCGCCGAGCAGACGGCCAATTTCGCTCATGTCGGGCTCCCATTTCCTAGGGTGTGTTTCAAACGATGTGGTGCTCATTTCCGTGGCGGAAAGAGGGATGATGATGCGTCGATTGTTGCGGCTGCGGAGACACTGTGTCTGCGCTGGCAGGCTTTATCCGGCGCGCTAGCCGTGGATGATGGCGGCGAAACAGGGCCATTGCTGATATGCATGGCCGAGAATGGGGGCGTCATGACCATCAACAATAGAAGCTCAGATGCGATCGCCTGCTGTGGCGAGGAAATCCTGTCGCGCGAGCTGCTGCTGAGCGGCACATTCGCAAACCTGATTGCCGGGGAGGCGCCGTCGCTCAAACTTCTCAGCGACGAGGAGCGACAGGCATCTCTCGCATCGATACTTGCGGAGCGGCCGGCGGGCGATGTCTGGATTTTCGCCTATGGTTCGCTGATCTGGAATCCGATCATTCTCAGCGTCGAAAGCCGGAAAGCCCGTATCGAAGGCTGGCGCCGCTCCTTTTGCCTTGCCACAACGTCCGGGCGGGGTTCGCCCGACAATCCAGGTCTCGTGCTCGGCCTTGATGCGGGCGGAGCCTGCGATGGCGTCGCGCTGCGGCTGCAGGAAGAGGATCTTCTGCACGAACTCGAGCTGCTGTGGCGGCGGGAGATGGTGGCCGAGGCCTATATTCCTCGGTGGGTCGACCTTCTCGATGAAGGGGGTATCCGCTTTGGAAGCGGCATCACTTTCACCATGAACCCGCTCGCAAATACCTATGCCGGCGGGCTTTCCCGCGAGGCGACTATTCAACGGCTTGCGACGGCTTCGGGCAGCATCGGCAGTTCGGCCGACTATCTGTTTCGCACGCGTGAGGGCTTGAGGGCGCTCGATATGTGGGACGAGTTTCTGGACGAGCTCGCCATCGAGGTGGAGGAAGCGCAGCGCAGGCTGCAGCAATTGCCTGCCGACGAGCGTTGATCCGCCGTCGTGCCGAAGGCTCCGCTGGCATAGCGGAGCCTTCGGAGGCTGCTTTGTCGATCAAGCGGCGGCGCGTTCGGCGGGCGGACGGCGGCGCAAGCTCGCGGTCTGGATCGCCGGGGTCTTGTAGTTGGCTTCCAGCGGACCGGTTTCGGTGCCGGATGGTACGATTGCGTCGATGGCATCGAGCAGTTCGTCGCTCAGACGGACTTGCGCGCCGGCCAGGAGATCATCGAGCTGTTCCATGGTGCGCGGCCCAAGGATCGCCGATGTGACACCCGGGTGGGCGATGACGAAGGCAAGCGCCATATGGGTGAGCGAGATGCCGGCACCTTCCGCGAGCGGGATGAGCTGCTCGACGGCATCGAGGCTGTTTTCATTCGACATCTGCTTGGGGAAATAGGCAACGCGGGTGCTGTCCGGCTGGGCAGCGCCACGGCGGTAACGGCCGGTGAGCATGCCCATGGCAAGCGGGCTCCAGACCAGCGCACCCATGCCGTAAYGTTCGAGCGTCGGCAGGACCTCACGTTCGATGCCGCGATGCAGGATGGAGTAGGGCGGTTGCTCGGTGCGGAAGCGGGCGAGGCCACGCTTTTCGGCCACCCATTGTGCCTCGACGATATCGGAGGCGGGGAAGGTGGAGGAGCCGATGGCGCGGATCTTGCCTTCGCGCATCAGGTCGGTCAGGGCCGAAAGCGTTTCCTCTATATCGGTATCGGGGGCGGGGCGGTGCATCTGGAAGAGGTCGATATAATTGGTCTGCAGGCGGCGCAGCGAATCTTCGACGGCGCGGTAGATCCAGCGGCGCGAGCTGCCCTGCTGGTTCGGATCCTGGCCCATCGGGATGAAGCATTTGGTGGCGAGCACGATGTTGTCGCGCCGGCCTTTCAGCGCCTTGCCGACGATCTCCTCGGATTCGCCATGGCTATACATGTCGGCGGTATCGATGAAGTTGATGCCGGTATCGAGTGCCTTGTGAATGATGCGGATGGAATCGTCGTGATCGGCATTGCCGATGGCGCCGAACATCATGGCGCCAAGGCAATAGGGGCTGACCATGATGCCGGTGCGGCCAAGGGGACGGTATTGCATCTTCGTTTCCTCTTTTAATCTGAGCTGCCCGTGAGGGCAGGCTTGAACCTGCGCTGCCCGCGAGGGCAGGTTTTGAATCTGTCAAAAGCCCTGACGGACAGGCTTTGCTGTTGGCAAAGTCCTGGCAAACAGGGTATAAGGGCGCATCCGGAACGCGGTTCCGTTTATACGGAACAATGTTCCGTTTTGCAAGAGGTGTTGATGTGACTGACGGGACGGACAGCCCGGGCGAGGCGCGCGAGGCTGATAGCGGCCATGAAAGGCCGGTGCGCGCGGATGCGCGGCGCAACCTCGATCTGCTGCTGAAAGCTGCCCTGGCGGTGTTTGCGACCTCGGGCGTGGATGCGCCGGTGCGTGAGATTGCGGAAAAGGCGGGCGTGGGCGTCGGCACTGTCTATCGCCATTTTCCGCAGCGCTCGGATCTCATCAAGGCGGTCATGCGCAACGAGGTGGATGCCTGCGCCGATGCGGCAGTGACGCTTGCCGCCGAGCATGAGCCCGGCGAGGCGCTCTCGCTGTGGATGCAGCGTTTTGCTGATTTCATCATGGCCAAGCGCGGCCTTGCTGCAGCACTGCATTCCGGCGACCCGGCCTATCAGGCGCTGCCGGTCTATTTCGATCAGCGCATGATCCCGGCATTGCAGGGCCTGCTGGATAGAGCCGTTGCAGCGGGAGCAGCGCGCGGCGATGTCGAGGCGAGCGAACTCATCCGCGCCGGCGCACAGCTTTCCAATCTCGGGCAGGGGGATGATCCGGCCAAGACCCGGCGGATGATTGCGCTGCTGGTGGATGGGCTGCGTTATGGGGCTGACGTGAAGGGCTGAGGTTTCTTTGCCCGCCGCGTTAGGCGGCTGCGGTCTTCGCCTTCGGTTTCAGCAGGATGATCAGCAACAGCCCGGCGATGATGAGGGCCGCACCTTCGAGGTGATAGGTCTGCAGCTTCTCGCCGAGGATCAGGTAGGCGAGTACGGCGATGAAGATCGTCTGGACGTAGAGGAGCACGCCGGCGCGGGCGGCTCCAAGAGCCTCGATGCTGCGATTGAAGAGATAATACATGAGCGCGCCGCCAGGGATCGCGACATAGGCGAGCGCTATGAGGCCGCTCGTATTCAGCGTCGTGCGTTCGTCGGAGGCGAGTTCGTAGAGATAGAAGGGCAGTGCGGTCAGCGCAGCGGCGCCGAGCAGCAGGACGAGCAGGGCAAGGCGGTTCAGATCGAATTTCGCCCGGCGCAGCAGCACGGTGTAGAGGCTGAAGCAGAAGGCGCCGGCGACGATCCAGAGTTCGCCGGGATTGAGGTCGAGGCGCAGAAGTGCTGCCGGACTGCCCTTGACGATGATGACGACGATACCGAGGAAGGCGAGGATCGAGCCGGCCACCTGCCAGCTTCCCATCGGCTCTGCCAGCATCAGGCGGGCGAGGATCATGGTGATGATCGGGATCAGCGCGATGATGATGCCGGCCGTGGTGGCATCGGCATGTTCGAGGCCGACAAAGATCAGGCCCTGACAGACGGCCAGTCCCATGCCGCCGATGAAAAGCAGTTCCAGGCCGCGCGCCCGGACCAGCGCTAGCATCTCGGAAAAATGGTGGCGCACGATCGGCAGCAGGATCGCGAAGGCGATGAGCACGCGCCAGAAGCAGAGCGCCCAGGGCGGCATTTCCGTCGAGACCCATTTGGCGGCGATATAGATGCCGGCCGACAGGAGCCAGCAGAGCACGCCCACGGAATAGGCCCCTGCAAGCGAACCGCCTGCCGCCTGTTCCGTCCCGACAGTATCACGATGGACTGCCAAGACATGTATCGCCATCGGCTAGTTATGCCACAGTTTCCGGGCGCCGCACAGGTGAGGTTACCGTCGCAATAAGCGGTAAGATCAAGGCCTATCCATCGACGCCGAAGATGATTGCGAGCGCGCGGTTCTCATCGATGTCGTGCAGGCGGGCGAGGTCTGCGACGGATTGATGTGCCTCGGCCTCTATGCCCTTTTCCCGGAGCTTTGCGATGAGCTCTGCATATGACTGCCCGGTGACATCAGCAAGAGCCGAGAGCGGGGCATAGATCAGCGCCTGTTCGATCGGCCGCTCCAGCTGCGGCCCGGTGATCTGCCCCCAGCTGAAGACGGAGGCGATAAGCACGATCATGAAAACGGCAATGCTGTAGCGGCCCCATCGTGCCTTCAGATGCGACTTGAAGGGCTTGATGTTCGCGACGATGTGACCGATGGCGCCTGCCACGAAGAACCAGGAAAACCATTGGTGAACGACGGTCATCAGGCCTCGTTCCCACTCGAAGAACATCATGACGCCCGTACCTGCCATTAGCAGGAAGGAGCCGATCGTCAGCGGTGTCGCCCAACTGCGTGTCGTGAGCCTAGCGGCCATCGGAGCCACTCCGGATGATCGTGTCGACCGGCCTGATCGCCAGGCGCGGTTCTGCCGCGCCGGCACCGCACATCCGTGCGCCGGTTGAGATTTCCTGTGCCATATCCGCTCCATTGTGTGTATAATGCACATATATCAGGAGCGGAAAACGCCGTCAACAAATATGTGTAAAGCGCACATATCTGGTGGCTGCGGAAGACCGATAGACAGGGCGATGGAGGATGCGGGGCTGCATAGCCCCGGCCGATTTACGATCGAGCGCGGCTTGCGGTCGTCGCCGAAATCGCCGTCAGCGTTTCCGCATCGCGGCCATAGATGTCGTCGAAATAGTGGATGACGCCATCGTCGGTCGGCCATGCGGTGAAATAGGAGACATAGACCGGAACCTGTTCCGGAACCGGCATATCCTTCTTGGCGCCGTCCGCGATCTGCTGATCGACGAACTCGACCGAGGTTTTCAGGACTGCGGCTGCCATCGCCTTCGGGTTTTCCAGGCGCACACAGCCATGGCTGAACATGCGGTCCTGCGAGGCGAATTTACCGCGGGCGGGGGTGTCGTGCATGTAGATGTCGTGCGAATTCGGGAAGAGGATCTTCAACTGGCCGAGCGCATTGTCCGCTCCGGGCGGCTGGACGACGCCGATATTTTCGAGCGGCTGCGACCAGTCGACCTTGGCGGACGGCATCGTCTTGCCCTTGACCGAGACCACATAGCCTTCCTTGTCCAGATAAGCGGGGTCGCGCTTCAGGTGCGGCAGCATCTCGTTGCGGATGATCGATTGCGGCACGCCCCAGTCGGGGTTGAATTGGACCGTCTTGATCGAGGCGTCGAAGAAATTCGTCTGGTGGTCCTGCTGGCCGATCACGGCCTTCATCGACAGCGTCAGCGTGCTGTTTTCATAATAGTAGGCCATGTAGGCCGGCTGGTTGATGAAAACATATCGCTCCGGGAATTCCTGCGGCAGCCAGCGCATTTCCTCCATTGCCACGATCACCTTGTTGATGTTGGCGGCGCTATCGCCGCCCTGGCCTGAGGTGCGCAGGTAGTGCAGCTCGGCGGCGAGCTGGGCGAATTTCGGGTTGCTCGGCAGCAGGCGGTCGAAGACCACCATCAGATCAGGCGTGGCCGAGAGCTGGGCGATCGTGCCCTTCAGATCGACCGGCTTGCGCTTGAAATCATAATAGTTCGACAGCTTGTTGGGATCGATGCGGCCCCGGAAATTGTCCTGAAGGAACATCAGCATCTTGGCCGAGAGGGAGACTTCGAACTCGGACAGCGACTTCGCATCCGATCTCTGAGGAGGGGCAACGGCATAGTCGCCGGCATTCAATCCCCAGTCGTCGGCCTGTTTCAGAAGGCTGAGCGCCTGTGCTGCCTTGGGGGTAGGCCCCCTGCCATCGATCCAGATGAGCTTTGCCTTCGGCTGGGCGTAATAGGCTTCGATCGCATCGGCGATGTCATTGTTCATCGAGACCGACAGTCCGCCCATTTCGTTCAACACCTTGGCCTGATTGCCGCTGGCGGAATCAAAGAGCGCAGACAGCGAGGAGCTCGTATCCTGCCTGGAAATATGGGCCGGCCGGCGGGCGGGGACCGTGTAGCCGATTCTTGGGCTGGCCTGTGTGACCGGCGGTGCCGGCTGCGGCTCGGCGCGCACGGCAATTGCACTTCCCGAGAGCACCAGCAGGCCGGCAAGCGGTGCGATCCAGCGGGAAGATGTTCTCAGTGGCATTCTGATGTCCTCGAAACCTGATAAAAAATACTGTCGCGGCGCGTATTCAGTCCGCATGGGCAGCCCGTCCAGGGTGAAGCCTGACTAGAACGCCAACATTCGGGCAGAAGATGGGCGTAGAGCGTTTCTGGCAAGCCCATAGAGAACAGAAGCCGTTGGAAGGAAATCACTTTTTCGGCAGCACCGAGCGGCCTGGATACCGGGCAGGCAGCGGCATCATTATGATGGCGGCGGAATCGGCATAAGCTTGGGTCCCGCCGCCGGAGGCCGCGGCGACCATGACAGCACGGCTATTGCCAGTTCCGGCGGCGTTCGAGCTCGGCCTCGGACGGTTGATCAGACACGAACGAGCCTGCCTGGACTTCGCCGTTCCGC
The DNA here is from genome assembly GCF_056405875.1 of Rhizobium sp. P1_E6. NCBI lineage: Bacteria > Pseudomonadati > Pseudomonadota > Alphaproteobacteria > Hyphomicrobiales > Rhizobiaceae > Rhizobium > Rhizobium sp. P1_E6. The sequence continues at coordinate 267,010 of NZ_JBFUBG010000001.1, forward strand.
TCATAGGTCGCGACGATGACGCCGGTGCTCGACACCGCCGATCTCGTGAGCTTGAGGGCGCCAGGTGCCGCGCCGCCGCCCTCGAACAGCCGTTTGCCCTTGCCGAGAAGCAGCGGGAAGGTCAGCACCGTCATTTCGTCGATCAGGTCGTTGGCAAGCAGGGTCTGGATGAGATTGCCCGATCCCTGGATCAGCAGGTCCGGCCCGTTCTCCTGCTTGATTTTTTGTAGTGCCGCGATGACGTCAGGTCCGAGCGCCTGCGAATTCTGCCAGGTGRGGGCTTCAGGCCGGTGCGTCGCGACATATTTGGTTGCGGGATTGAAGGCGTCGGCGATCGAATCTTTCTGATAGGGCCAGTAGGCGGCGAAGATGTCGTAGGTCTTGCGGCCGAGCAGCAGCGCAAAGGGCTTTGCGAAGAGCACGCCGATCACGCCGCCCAGCGCGTCGTCCCAGCAGTGGAATACCCAGCCGCCGAACCTGAAACCGTTGACGGGATCCTCTTCAGGGCCGCCGGGTGCCTGCATGACACCGTCGAGGCTGACGAATGTCGAGGCGATGATCTTTCTCATGGATGCTTCTCCTCTTGGTGATCCTGCTAGTAGGGCCGGATCTCGGCCTAAGGACGAAGAAGGGAACATCGCACCGACAAATTCCGCAGAAATTTATAGGAGACTTGCCTGTCCGCACATGCGAGTTTCATTGCGCGTTATTGCTGGAACTCGAGGGTGAAAATGCCTGATGTGACACGACATCTCATCGACAGAGGCGACGGGGCAAGTGTGGAGCTTTTTCAAGCTCAGCCTGAGAGCAAAACGCCTGCAGGAGCCATCCTGTTCGTCCACGGCAATCAGGGCGGCCGTCTCATTGGCGCGAAAGAGGCCGTCGATACCGGTACGCTGCTCCGGTTCTGTGCCGGTTTGAATATCACCGCGGCGGCAGTCTCGCAGCCGGGCTTCGGGGCTTCTGATGGACCGGCGGATTTCTGTGGTCCGAACACCCAGCGGGCGATCATGGCCGCACTCTCCTTCCTGCGGGAGCAGCCTTGCGTCGACCCTGGCCGCATCCTTCTCTATGGCAACAGCCGGGGAGCGGTCGCCTCGGCCATGGTCGCAGCCCAGGTTCCCGATCTCAGAGCCGTCATTCTGCGCAGCGGTATCTACGATCTCAAAGCTGCCTATGAGGCCAGTTGGGAAGGTTTGCGGCGGGCGATCGAGCAGGAAGCGGGCCTGTCGAGCGAAGCCTTCCTGGCCCGCTCGGCCCTGCATCACGCACCGAAAATCCGGGCGGAAACCTTGCTGCTGCACGGAAGGCTCGATGAGCGTGCTCCCGTTGTCCAGGCCGAACGGTTCTCGGATGCGCTGTCGGATGCCGGAGTGCCGGTCATGCTCCACGTCTTCGAATGCGGGCACCACATTCCCCGGGAATATGCGCAGGCGGCGCAGCGCTCCTTTCTGCAAAGGATGTTCGATCCGGTTGTGACATATCATTAAGCCGGTGAGCGGCTCGCTCAGCCCAGGCTGCGGAGGTAGGCGCAGAACATGTCGGCCATGGCGTCTGCGAAGGCCGAGATCTCGCTCTCGTTGTGCGCTGTTTCCGAAAATTCCTTTCCGACCGTGCTCATCGTCGTCGTGACCAGGTCTCCGGCCATGGTGCGGATTGCGTCCGATGCATCGGGCAGCGCTTCCCGCATGAACTGCTCGACAATGGGGTCGCCGGCCTGCCGTGCCTCCTGGGCTTCGGGGGCGTCGCGATAGAGAGGTGCCGCGTCGTTCAGCGCCACACGGACGGCGGCTTCCTCGCATTCTGAGCGAATGAAGGTGTGGACGAGCGATCGTAGCCGGTCGAGGGGCGGGCGGGCGGTGTCGTTCAAGACTTCGCCCAGCAAATGGGAGGTCTGCCGCCATTCGTCGCTCTGGAGCCGGAACAGGATGGCCGCCTTGTTGGGGAAATATTGATAGAGCGAGCCGACGCTGACGCCGGCTCTTTCAGCCACCCTGGCGGTCGTGAAACGCTGTGCGCCTTCCTGCGCCAAAACCTGAACAGCAGCTTGCAGAATGGTGTTTACGAGCTCATTAGAGCGCGCCTGTCTGGGCGATTTTCTCGAAGAAATTCCGTGACTTGGGCGATCGGCCATCGAGGTGTTCCGCAAATGCGATTAGCGAATGCGACGGATTATTCGTATTTTCATTTCGAAAGCAAGCCATCTCGACATGAAGGATTTCTCTGATGAACACCCTCGCAAGCGCACCGCTCGCGCCGCTTCTCGATCAACTGTTTGCCGAGGCCGACAAAGCCACCAGCCCGGCCATGGCTGCGCTCTCCCGCGACGAGCGGGAACGGCTCATGCACAGCAAGACCGAATATCTCGATTTCTACGGACGCATGAAGGACCTGTGGCTGCCGGTTTCCCGCCAGACGGGAGAGCTGCTCTACATGCTGGCGCGCAGCACCGATGCCAGGACCATCGTGGAGTTCGGTACGTCCTTCGGCCTTTCGACGCTTTATCTTGCAGCGGCCCTCCGCGACAATGGCGGCGGGCGGCTGATCAGCAGCGAATTCGAGGTTTCGAAGGTTGCGCGGGCTCGCCAGAACCTCGTCGAAGGCGGCCTTGCCGATCTCGTCGAAATCCGGGAAGGCGATGCGCTCAAGACATTGAGCACCGATCTTCCTGACAATATCGACCTGCTTCTGCTTGACGGAGCGAAGTCGCTTTATCCTGAGGTTCTGGCATTGGTCGAAGGCCGGCTTCGGCCCGGTGCGCTCGTGATCGCCGACGATGCCGATTACTGCCCCCAATATCTGGATCATGTCCGTTCGCCCGCAGGTGGATACATGTCCACGCCGTTTGCCGACGACATCGAGCTGTCGATGCGCGTGGCCTGACTTCGACTACTTCCCGCACAACACCCTAACGTCAACACGGGCTGCCCGATGGGGTGCCCGCAATGGAGATCGCAGCAATGCACATATTCGTAACGGGCGCGACCGGCTGGGTCGGCACCGCCATCGTCGAGGAACTGGTCCGCGCCGGTCACAAGGTCAGCGGGCTTGTCCGTTCGATCGAAAAAGCCAAGGCCATTGCGGTCATCGGCGCAAGACTCGTTCCGGGATCGCTGGATGATCTCGACCTTCTCGGCGAGACGGCCGCCAAGGCTGATGCAGTGATCCATACCGCCTTCAACCATGACTTCTCGAAGTTTCTCGACAATGCCGCACAGGACGAGCGCGCGATCCATGCGCTCGGAAGCGCGCTTGCCGGATCGGATCGTCCGCTCATCGTCACATCAGGCCTGCTGGGCTTTCCGCTCGGTGCAACGGAAGCGGATCTGCCAAACCCGGCATCTCCTCGCAAATCGGAAGTTGCCGCCCGCACACTTGCCGGGCAGGGGATACGCGCGGCCACGGTGCGTCTTGCCCCGAGCGTACACGGTATCGGTGACTATGGTTTCGTCCCGATCCTCGTGCGCATCGCCCGAGAGACCGGCGTATCCGCCTATCCGGATGACGGAAGGAATTGCTGGTCGGGCGTGCACCGGCTGGATGCCGCACGCCTCTATCGGCTGGCGCTCGAAAGCGGGGTGACCGAAGCCGCCTATCATGCCGTCGCCGACGAGGCAGTGCCGTTCCGAGAGATCGCCGAGGTGATCGGACGCCAGCTCGGCCTGCCGGTGGAGTCTCGCCCCCGCGAACATTTCGGCTGGTTTGCCAATATGGCGGCGACGAACATGGCGGCCTCCAGCGCCCATACACGCTGGTTGCTCGGCTGGCAGCCGACGTGCCGAGGCCTGATCGATGATCTCGATCAGCCCGGCTATTACGCGCGCTAGAGGATTTCCGTTTTCTCCGAACTAAGGAAACCCTCTATCTGTTTGTTTTCACATAATTTCCGGCACAAATCCGCCGGACAATTTTGCCGGAATTGCTCCAGCTTCGGTGAATGATTTCAGTGGCCGCCCATCGGCTGCCCCTCAGGCTGGCCGGGCGGGCGGCGGACGTAAAAGGATGCCACCACGGCCGCCAGCGAAATCAGCGCGCCGACGAAGAAGGCGGATTGCATGCCGCCGACGGTTGCCGTAGCGGCATCTGTCTCACCTTGAGTCAGGATGCCGGCGCGCCAGGTCATGATGGCGACGTAGAGCGTGGTGCCGGCGGCACCGGCGACCTGCTGGGTGGTGCCGATGATGGCGCTGCCGTGGGAATAGAGTTTCGGCGGCAGGGAGCCGAGGCTGACGGTGAAGAGCGGCGTGAACATCAGGGCAAGGCCGATGCTGAGGACGATGTGGATGGCGAGCACCACCCAGACCGGGGTCGTCGTGGAGATGAAGGTCAGGCTCCACATCACGCCGCTAAACAGTATGGCGCCGGGGATGACGAGGCGGGCAGGCCCATAGCGGTCGAAAAGGCGGCCGACGAAGGGGGCACAGAGGCCCATGATCAGCCCGCCGGGCAGAAGCAGCAGACCGGTCGTGAGTGTCGTCTGGCCGAGCACCGAGAGCAGATAGATCGGCAGCAGGATAAAGACGCCGAACATCGACATCATCAGGATCGCCATCATGCCCGCGGCAATGGTGAAGGTCGTCGTCTGCAGGGTGCGCAGGTCGAGCAGCGCCTTTTCGTATTTCTGAAGATGGATCTGCCGCCAGATGAAGATGGCGATGACGGCGGCGCCAGCGACGAGCATCACGCGGGGATCGAGAGGTGTCACGCCGGCTTCGGGGGCACCGAGTTCGCTGACGCCGAAGACGAAACTGCCGAAGCCGATCGCCGAGAGCACGACAGAAAGGATATCGAGCGGCGCCTTTGATGGGACGGTAACGTTCTCGATTTTCGAGGCGCCGAGGGCAAGGGCGGCCAGCGCGATCGGCAGCACCAGCAGGAAGAGCCAGCGCCAGTCGAGCGAGGAGAGGATGAGGCCTGATATCGTCGGGCCGATCGCCGGCGCCACTGAAATGACGATCGAGATATTGCCCATCGTCTTGCCGCGCGAATGCGGTGGCACGAGGTTCATGATCGTGGTCATCAGGAGCGGCATCATGATCGCCGTGCCGGATGCCTGGACGATGCGGCCGATGAGCAGTACCTGGAAACCGGGCGCGAGAGCGGAAACCAGCGTGCCGGCGGAAAAGAGCGACATGGCGAGAATGAAGACCGGCCGCGTGTTCAGCCGCTGCAGCAGATAGCCGGTAACGGGGATGACGACGGCCATGGTCAGCATGAAGGCCGAGGTCAGCCACTGGGCGGAGCTCGCCGGAATCTTCAGATCCGTCATCAGATGCGGGATCGCCACACCCATGATGGTTTCGTTGAGGATGACCACGAAGGCGGAGACGAGCAGCAGGCCGATCACCAGCCTGTTGCGGGCGCTATGGTCCTCGACCGGCAATTCGGCCTGTTCTTCGATCTCTGAAAGCAAGGGTTCACTGGTCATGGCGTTCCTATATCCATATCTGAAAGAAGGAGTTCTGCCTTAAGACGAAAGTGCCGGGCTAATTGCGACACCGGGTATGCGTATTTCCTATGTCTTTATGCTGTCGCTGGGATGCAAGGCGATTTGTAGCGGGCGCATGGAAATTGGGTGTGTTTATGAGGGAAGAGGCTGCTTTGTTGGCTTTTTACAACGCAGCAATAGGGGATATCCCGCGGCACGACGTAAAAGACGACATCCCGCATCGGCATCACTGCGCCGCGGGCAATCCCCATTCTTCCAGCGAAAATGCTTCGGCTGGCAAGCGCATCTCCGAGAGAGCGACAGGGCGGCGGCGGAATGATGTGGCCGTGTAAGGGAAAGCCAGATTCATCCCGCTGATATCAAGCTTGAGCGGCAGCCCGTCGCCTGTGAGGCACTCGCTGTTTCCGGCATCGTCAACTCCCGGCATCAGATCAAACCATTCGCAGGTCTCGCCGAGGATGGTTTCGCTCTTGCCGAGCGAGACCTTTCCGGTTGTCTCATCGAATTTGAGAGAGGCAGAGCCATCGGCTGCCGGACGTCCGGCCGTGAGCCTGCGATAGCTGCCAGACTGCTGATAGGAAATGCCCTGAGCCTCGTCGAGTATGTTCCAGATCTTGATGCGAACAGAGCCTCCACGGTCCCGCTTTTCCCAAAAGTGCCAGGGATAATGCCGCAGCAAGCGGATCGTCGAGCCGCCGACGCTTTCCAGCGCGATGTCGAAATCGGGCTGGGAAGGATCGGTACTGTGGCTGCGGATCGGTCTCAGCCAGAATTCCGGGGTCAGGATCTCCGATGGCGGGTAGATCTCTTCGGGAGCGACGGTGCGGCGGTCCAGTCTGGCGAGGCGGGTGTGATAGATCGGCGCGTCGTTCGGCGTCAGCAGCTTTGTTTCGATAACAATGCCGTCGTCGGTGATGCAGTTCTGCTCGCGCGCAATGAACGTTCCTGATGAGGGCGGGTTGCTCGCCGTTTCGCGCCACATGCAGTTTTCGCCGGCGACGTTTGAAACCTCGGCGAGCGCCTGAGGCGTTTCGGCTTTCGCGGTATCCGGTTTGCGGTAGAGAAGAAGAAGCTCCAGGAAGGTCACCTCGCCATCCGCCTGCCTGCTCCAGCGCAGGACGGGGCTGTCCCTGTCCGGTCCGAAGCCGATGCTGGCCCGGTCGTCGCGCAGCGTCTCGCTCAGAAACATGCCGTCGTGATGGATAATGGTGACAGTCGGATCAACCGGCTTGCCGTCCTTGTCGAGCGCCTGCATGACGGCGACGTAATCCGGCTGGATCGGGGCGGCATTGAGATCCGACTGCGCGACTGCGACCTCCGCGAGGGCCATGCAGGCGATTGCGCCGATGATTGCTGCTGTCTTCATTGCTTCTCGGATGTTTCAGCCTGCGCGCATCATCGCGCCGCCGGCAGCAGATGACGGTTTTTCCGAGAAAATCAATGCGGTCTGTGCCTTTTGCCTCAATGGACGCCCATCAATGGACGCCCATCAATGAACGATGGTCAACGCGGCGATACCAGCCTCGTCTGCGGCGCGCAAAAACGCCTCCCGGAATTGTTCCGGGGCAACGTCTCCACAGATGGCGTCGATGCAGGCTTTGACGGCGATCATATATTCCTCGCCATCATCGAAAGGCCAGTCCCGGATCAGCAGGTATGCGGCATCGCCGAGCGTACGCACGACAGTGTGCGTCTCCCGACCGCGCAAAACCAAGCCGACCGGCGCGAATGCCGATGACGTGTTCCAGCTCATTGTCCTCGACCCCTCAAGGCACGGAGATTGAGACCCTCGAACACACTATACGCGTGAATTATGAAATTCGGAGTTGCGGAATRCGTGAATGTTGATCACGTGACTTATTTGCCGCGGCAAAAGAAAGGGCGCTCCACGACTCATGTCGGAGCGCCCTGTGGCTGCGTCGGCTTCAGGTGCGGCGGAGGCCGACGGCAGGCCTGATCAGAAGACTGCATTTGGAACGAAATGGCAACGCCCGGCACCGGACCTGCGCCCGCATGCGGCCTCTGATCCACAGTGTTTCCACAGCTTATCCACAGGCGCGGTCCGATCTCCCCCAACGCTTTCAACGACATATGTCTGAAAGCGATCGGGCTGCTCCAGATGGGTGATGTTACCGCCCGATGACACCGGGAATATCTTCCGGGCAACTGCCCCTAAAGGCCACAATGCCCGGCTATTGTGGCCCTCCCTCCTTGAGCGCTGGGCGGCGGACGCTCGGAGGTGGGAGGCGGCAGGCGTGCATGAGGGCCTGCCGCCTTCATCGACCTATTCCAGCAAATCGGGGGTCCAGGGGGAATGCGAAGGTAAGCCGGGGCTCACGTCGTCGCAAATAAAAAGGACCCGCTCACTTGGAGCGGGCCTCAGGGGTGCCCGGAGTCGGACGGGCATCGGCAAAAAAACGGTCGATCAGATAAAGGCCGCGGCATCGACGGTCCAGGCGTCCGACATCCTCGACGTCGCAAAGGTGCCGTCGTTTGAGGGACGGGCGTGCTGACGGACGGCAGCGTCGAGCAGGGCGGCAAAGGCTGCCAGGCTGATCTTGTCGGCGCGAAGCATCTGGCGGATCAGCGGATCTTTCAGCATTTCCGATGGGGTCATCTCGTGCATGGTTATCCTCCAGTGACTGGTTTTCCGACGCTTGCGGCATCTTAAATCCCTATTGCTATGAATGCATGTCGCGGCGATGGCGAAAAGACGGCAATCGAGGTTCATTCGGGCTAGCTCCAATGTGGCATTGGCCTGCCATTTTATCGGATGCTACCGTAGCGGCTGGAAATGAGCCGCAGCGGAGGATGGGCATATGGAAGCAAGAATGTTCGATGAGATCATGGTGGGACTGGCCGCGCTTGAGGCCGAGATTGCCGCGATCAATGCCCGTCCCCTGCCGCTCCTGGATTTGAAGTATGCGCAGGCTCAACTGAAAGCCAGGCCCCCGAAGGTTCGCAAGCGTCTCGGCAAGACGAGAACCACGAAACCGAACGCGTGACGACGGCTTTGGCAACGCAATTTTGACCATGAACGGACTTTCTGACGTTCACTCACATTTTGCTGATTGCATGTGTACGGGAAAGCCGCTTTTCTTGACCTCCGCACCTCTAATTCAGAGATATCCTGACCGCTATGAACCGCTACGATATCGAGCGTCGGACCGACGACGACTGGACTGTGATCGACCGACTGACGGGTGCACCCGTGCCGCATCTGCCGCAAAAAGTGGGAAGCAGACTTGAAGCCCAGGCGCTTGCCGATTTCCGCAACCGGCTGGCCATCCCGCAACAGGAGCGCATTCGCTCCCGCCTCGATACGCTGCGGCTCGCCTGGCAGGCGCTGACGGGAAAGCGGACGCGTTAAAGCGTGTCGCAATCGCTACCGGCGGCCGAGGCACAAAAAGGCCCGCCGAAGCGGGCCAAATTATTGGGAAATAACAGGCCGGATCGCACGACGCGCCTTGTGGTGCATGGTTCTATCAGATGAAGCGCGCAGTACAGTCCGCATGCCAGACTGAGGTCGACGCCAAAAGTTCCCGGCGCTGATGACTATTTCTGCGGCTGTCTCGCTGGCTCGGCTGATGTCGAAGTCGCGCCGTCACCAGCGAAGGATCTTTCGGCCCAGCAGGAAGCCGGCTGCCGTCGCGACCAGGATGCCGATCGAATACCATGTCGCCAGAAACAGCGGGCTGTCGTCGGGGCAGTGCCAGGCATAGATGGCGGCTGCAATGCCGCCGGCGGCAAGGCCTGCCACCGCGCCGGCCGTGCCCGGATTTTCCGGAGCACCCTGGCGGATCGAATAGAGGATGGCGGCAAGCGGGGCGATTGAAAGGGTCGGCACGAAGAACAGGCAGAAGGCCGAGAAATGGCCCTCCATACGGCTCCCCCAGTCCGCCTGCGGCACGACGAAGAATTCGGTGACGATGCCGATGACGAGGACCGCCAGTGGCAGCACAAGCGCCATCGCCGCGGAGCGTAGCGAGAGCCCCGGTTTACCGATCCGGAAGGCGAGGCGTGTGGCGGTGACGGCGAGCAGAAGGGTGATGCCGAGTTTGAAGAGAACGCGCGGGGTCTCGATCATGTCGGCCATGTTTCTGCGGATGCCGATGGTCGAGATGAGCAGGACGGCGGAGATCACAACGCCGATCACGAGCGCGATCAGGAAGACGCGGCCGAAGCGGAGGCGGACGCGCGCATCCTTTGCCAGCATGTTGATCAGGTCATCCGTTTTCACGCGTGTTGCTCCGATAGAGGGCCGCCAATCCTTTGAGCGCCCTGTGCAGCGCCACTCGCACGGCGCCTTCCGTCATCTGTAGTCTCTCGGCCGTTTCCCTGATACCGGCGCCGCCGAGCGAGATCGACCGGACGATTTCGCGCTGCGGGTCGCGCAGACCGTCCAGCATGCGGTCGACATCGATGCGATCGGCTCCGTCTTCCTGATGGTCGGCCTCCAGCGTTTCCATCACATCCTCGATCGGCACGCTGACATGGCGGCCACGCCGGCGCAGGCTGTCGATCAGCTTATTGCGCACGATGGTCGACAGCCACGGGCCGATCGGCCGGGATGTATCCCAGGTCGCGCGCTTCAGGTGAACTGCCAGCAGCACTTCCTGCACCACGTCCTCCACCTCGCTCGGCGGGGCACCGAACTGGTCGCAGCGCCTGCGCGCGATAGACCGGAGGTAGGGTGTGACGGCCTTCAGGAAACGGTCATAGGCCGTTGCGTCGCCGGCCATTGCCGCGCGCATCCAGGCCGCCCATTCCTCTTCGCGGGCCGAATATTTCATCCGCTACTCACCTCTACGCACGGGGCCACGTGTTTGTTACCGTCATCCTGAAAATTTTGATGACGCGGCACGTGAGGCAGAGCCGGCGTCGGCGCCTATTGAGCGCATCGGCGGGCAATCGGCAAGAGCAGTGCGGCAACAAAGCGCAAAAGCCGCCCGGCTCGAAGAGCTGGGCGGTTGGCTGGAGCGGAGGGTCGTATCGACAGGTCAGCGATGGGCAGCGCCTGCGATGCGCGCGATCAGATGGTCGAGCGACAGGCGGCCTGGCCCGTAGCGCATTATGGCAAGTGCCATCGCCGCCCAGGTGATGTGGATCGGCCAGCCATCGGGCACTGTCAGTTCGACGATGCAGGTCATGAAGAGCAGGCCGAGACCGGCAAAGCGGGTGGCGAGGCCGAGCACGAGCAGGGTCGGGAAGATGATCTCGCCGCAGCCGGAGAGAAAGGCCATGACGGCAGGTGCCGGGAAGGGGTAAGGCCCGCCCGGCAGGTGCAGCATGAATTCCTGGCTGAAGAGATCGATCGCCGTATCGTTCAGCTGCAGGAAGCCATCCCATTTCAGAATGCCGGAGCGCCAGAAGGGAACAGCGAGCGCCAGACGGATGACGGCCTGGACAAGATCGGGCTGGGCGACGGCTCGGACAAGTCCGTCAGCCGTCGCCACAAGCCTCGCCAGCGGGGAGAGAGCGCCGTTGCGAGGCCCGTTATGAGGCCCATTGCGAGAAAGCGAGTCAAGCATATCAGACATCGGAAATCTCCAGTTCGATAGCGGAAAAGGCTCTGATATTGGAAAAGGCATGGGCCTCAATCATCTCGCCGATGGCGGCAGAGAGATCGAAAGCAGGCCAGGCATCGAGGCCTGCCGCGACGGCGGCCGCAAGGCATTCGCCCGATAGGAGCGCGTTGAAAAAGGCGGCTCCGCCTGGCGGCAGAAGACGCACGGTCACCTCGTCGTCGATGCGCGTGATCAGCCCGTCTTCCGGGCGATCCTCGACGCGGCCGACCGGTTCTGAGCCGCGGTTCATGGCGAAAATGGTGACGGCGGGATGAACCGATGAAAGCATCCGCGTTGCCGGATGCGGCCGGAATGTCACCGCGCCCAGATCCTCCTGCGGCACGGCCGCGAGCGCGGCGGCGCTCAGCGCCGGTGCATCGGCGGCGTGATAGGCATCCAGCCAGGCGCGCTCGATGCGCGCCACATCCGACAGCCAGGGCATGTCGGCCGCATATTCGTAGTGGTCGATGAAATCAGGGAAGTCCCGGCCATATTCGAAGAGCAGCCGCGAGGCGGGCGGTGTTTCGCGCACATGAAAGCGAGCCATGGCGCGGAAGAAATCCGTCCCGGTGATGCGCTCGACCGCTGGAAAGATTGATGACAGCGCCGCAATCAGGCTGACGGCGACATTGTTGCGGTAGACATCGTAGCGTTTCTCCGCCCGCTTGCCGCGCGGGCCGGTGACCAGATCAGGCGCCGGGGCATCAGGGGAAAGCAGGGCGGCCGAGAACTGGCCGGCGAAATCGGGTGTGCACCGGCGCATGGGCACTATGTCAGCCGAGCGCATGGGAGGTCTCCCGGTCGTGAGCGTGCCGATCGAGGATTGCCTGCGCGGCCAGCGCTTCGGCGCGCAGTACCGGCCAGTCGGGGATCCTGCTGTCCCATTCGATGAGCGTCGGGATCGGCCCGCATCTGGCAATGACGATCTCATAGAGCTGCCAGACGGCATCGGCGACCGGTCCGCCATGACTGTCGATCAAGAGAAGCTCGCCCTCGTCATCCTCCTGTTCGGCATGGCCGGCGAGGTGGATCTCGCCGACTTTGGCGAGCGGAAAGTCGCGCAGATATTCCAGCGCCGAAAAGCCGTGATTGGTGGCGGAGACGAAGACATTGTTGATGTCGAGCAGCAGGCCGCAGCCGGTGCGCCGCGATATCTCGCGAATGAAATCCGTCTCGCTCATCGCCGATTCCGCAAAGAGCACGTAGGTGGAGGGGTTTTCCAGCAGGATCGGCCGGCCGATGGCATTCTGCATCTCATCGACGTGATCGCAGACATGGGCAAGCGTCCGAGCCGTATAGGGCAGCGGCAGCAGGTCGTTCAGGTAGGTATCGACATGCGTCGACCAGGCAAGATGTTCGGAGACCAGCGCCGGCTCGTAACGGTCGACGAGGGCCTTGAAGCGCTGCAAATGCTCCTGGTCGAGCGGCTGCGGGCCGCCGAGCGACATGCAGACGCCATGCAGCGAGACCGGGTGGTCGCGGCGCACGCGTTCCAGTATGCGATGCGGCGGGCCGCCGGCGCCCATGTAATTCTCGGCGTGGATTTCGAAGAAGCCCTGCGGGCCGGTCTCCGCGGCAATGGCTGCAAGATGCTCCGGCTTGAAGCTGGTGCCGGCCTGGCCGGCTACGGGAAGTGTCGGAAAGCGGAGGGGGCTTTCCGTCGCCATGGGAAGGTTGGTCGTCACGGTGACGTTGGCCATGTTTGCCTCCGCTTTCCTGATTTGGTTTTATGCTCTGGTTTCGGGTGCTTAGATGTCGCGCGTCAGCGGCTTCAGCGAACCATGACGATCGCCCGGCAGATCAAGCGAGGCGCAGGTGCCGCCCTGGACGAATTTCCACGAGTTGCCCTGGAAGTCCTTCACCGAAGTGCCCTGGCATGTCGTGCCCGGGCCGCCAGCGCAATCGTTCTGGCCCTTCAGGGCGACGCCGTAGCACTTCTCCTTGTGGGCAGCGGTCGCAGCCGCGGCCTCGGCCTTTGTCAGCGGGGCAGCACTTGCCATCGTGGCGAGTGCTGAGGTGATTGCGCCGGCAAGAAGGGCGGTGCTGATGGAAGTCTTCAACATTGATAGTCTCCGTTGCTCGTAATGCCCCTGTTTCAGCGGGGCACGTCGGGGTATTCGCAAGGAGAGGGCTGGTTGTTACAGGCGGGGAGGTAACGAACGCGTGATGGCGTTTGGGCGCGCGGAGGCGGCCTTTCCCGCGCTATTCCGGCAACGGAATCTGCTTTGCCGGGCGCGATGATGGTGCTTATGCTGGTGCAATCATGCGTTCGATCCTACTTTGCGGACAGGCTTCGATATGTCGATCAAACCTCGAAACGTGCTGTTCGTGTGCAGCCAGAACAAGCTGAGAAGCCCGACCGCCGAGCAGGTGTTTTCCGTGCGCGAGGACATCGAGGTATCGTCGGCAGGAACGAATAATGATGCCTGCAATCCGCTCGATGCGGAACAGGTGGAGTGGGCCGACATCATCTTCGTGATGGAGAAGGCGCATCGCGCCAAACTCACCCGCAAATTCCGCAAGTCGCTGAATGGCAAGCGCATTATCTGCCTCGACATTCCCGATGATTACGAGTTCATGGATCCGATGCTGGTCAGCCTTCTGGAGCGCAAGGTTCCGAGGTATTTGTGAACGCGTTGCGCCGGCAAGGCGCATTGGTGTGAAGTATATTCCGCTTGAGGTCGGCACCAATTCTGCTGTGGCGACTACAGTTCGCCGGCGATATCGAAGATCAGCAGGCCGGGAGATTCGAGGGGGAGTTGGGCTTCCACTTCGCCCGCCGGGTTCAATACCGCCGTCGGCCCCCACGAAATGCGCCCATCGCGTTCTCCTGTCACGTCGGCGGATATGAGCCAAAGTCCGGTTTCCCGGCAGCGCTCGCCTCTGGCGGCATTGTGCATGTCCCGGAATTTCTCGGCATTGGCGCGCGGCATCATATTGTTGGCGCAGCAGACGAGGAGGGATGCGCCTGTGAGTGCGACCTTGCGGGCGGCCTCGGAAAAACCAGTGTCGTAGCAGATGTTGATGCCGAACCGCAGGCCATCGATCGTGAAGACAGGCGTCTCGGAGCCAGGCTGGAAGAACCTTTCTCCCTTGAGCAGATGCGCCTTGCGATATCGGCCGATCAGCTTGCCCTTTTCAATGACGACCGCAGTGTTGAACAACGCTTCGCCTTGCACCTCGATCATGCCCATGACGATCATGGGGCCGGCATCTGCGAGCCTGCTCATGACGGTTGCGAATGCCTGAGATCCGAGATCCATCGCAGCTCGTCGTGCCGCTTCGTATTCCGTCAGGTAGCCCTGCAGAAAACCTTCCGGAAAGCAGAGGAGGCGGGCGCCTTCCGCTTCGGCCTTACGGATCATGTGGAGCGCGCATGTCAGGGCGGCCTCGACATTTTCGCGATATTCCAGGGTTTGGGCGGCGGCGATGCGGACGGTTTTCATTCAGGGTTCCGGTTGCTCTCGCTATTATCCGTAGCCGAGCAGATGAACATTCGTCCACCACGATCATCCATGATCGCCTCGTCGAAATAAACACCGGCCCCGCCACAGAGCCGGCCAGGCCGAGGGGGATCGTTTCCGGGGAACGGGTGAAGCTGATGACTTGGCCGCGATGGACATGGATCATCTATCGGTCAGAGTTTCGAAGGTTTAAGATTCTCCGCGGAAAAGCGGGATGAAGGCGGCAGGGATGGATCGGCTGGATGCCATGCGCGTGTTGCTTGCCGTTGTCGATGCCGGCAGTTTGTCGGCGGGCAGCAAGCGGCTGAATGCGCCGTTGCCGAGCGTCAGCCGCAAGGTCGCGGAGCTGGAGCGGCTGCTTGGCGCCAGCCTCATCATCCGCACCAGCCGGAACCTGCAGCTGACCGATGCCGGGCGCGACTATGTCGAGGCTGCCCGCAAGATCATTGCTGACATGGAGGAGGCGGAGCGGCGAGCTTCCGGCGAATACCAGCGGCCGAGGGGAATGCTGACGATCACCATGCCGGTGGAGTTCGGCAATCGCTATGTGCTGCCGATCGCGCTTGGCTTTCTGGCGGAGCATCCCGAGGTTTCCCTGAACATGCTGTCGCTCGATCGCACCGTGCATCTCGTCAGCGAGCAGGTGGATATCGCCATCCGGCTGGGCGCGCTGGCGGACAGCTCTCTCTATGCGGTGAAGGTTGCCGAATTCCGGATTCTGACCTGCGCGAGCCCCGATTATCTCAAGCGCTGCGGATCTCCGCAGCATCCGGGCGAACTGGCCGATCATGACGGGATCATCTTCAACAGCAGGACTTTCTTCTGGACCTTCGATATCGATGGCCGGCCGTTCGAAGTGGTCCCGCGCCGTCGCATCGAGGTCAATACGGCGGCGAACTGCGTTGCCGCCGCCGTTGGTGGGGCGGGCATCGCGCGGCTCTTCGACTACCAGATCCCCGACGAGCTTGTATCGGGTGCTCTGGTGCCTGTTCTCGGTGACTATGCGGGAGCGCCGCAGCCGATCCATATCGTCTATCCGCGGCAGGGCTTTCTGGCGCTCAAGGTGCGCTCCTTCATTGACTGGACGCTGCCCCGGCTGCGGGAGGCCTGTCGCAGTTACTGCTCAATCGAGTGAAGCGCGGACCTCCGCGACGACGCGTTCCGGCGCCTGCAGATGCGGATAGTGACCGATGCCGGGCAGTATATCGAGCGTGGCGCCGATCCTGCCTGACAATTCCAGGCCCATCCGCTTGTCGATATAGATGTCCTTTTCGCCCCAGACGATCTTCACCGGCGTCGTGAGCCTGCCGAGGTTAGCCTCGAGGAAATCCTGATCCCGCGTGAATTTCGAATAGTAGTGGTAGAAGGCATCGGCGGGGGTGAGGGTGCCGTGGCTCCAGCCGCGGATCATGTCTTCCTTCACGTCCGCGGCAAGATCGAACTGCTTATCGTCAGGCAGGCCGCGCCTGTAGGTGTTTTCGAGGATCTCGTCGCTCGTCTGGTTCATATAGGCGCGGGTTCTGGAAGCCGCGGGCTCCGTCTTCAGGTTCTGCAGGCTCTCATACATGTAATCAGGCCGGTTGAAGGGGGCGAAATCGCTGACGATGATGCGCCGTGCGATATCGGGTTCATCGAGGGCGAGAAGCAGCGCGGGCAGGGCGCCTATATCGGCGGCATAGATCGTCAGCTTCGATCGGTCGATGCCGGCCGTGTCGATATAGGCCTTCAGCACATCGGCATAATCACGCGGTGAATAGGAGAAGTTTTCGGCTGATGGCCTTGAGGACTTGCCGTAACCCGGCCAGTCAAAGGCATGCACCTCGAATTCGTCGCCGAGCGCGGCTGCGATATTGCTCCAGACGGCGGAGGTTTCGGGAAAGCCGTGCAGGAAGAGCACGGTGCCTTTCGGTGCTGGATTGTGCACGACGAGCCGCCGCAGGGTGATATCCCCGCCGATGGTGATGGTGCCGGTTTCAGGCTTTGCGGCTTCAGTCGTGCCGGCGCTTACCGGTGTAAGCGTGGTGCCCGTGATTGCGGCGGCGACGAGCAGTGTTCCAAGTGAGGATGTCAGCATGTCTGTTGTCCTTCCTCTCTGACGGCCGTGTCTGCTGTGGAGCCTGATGGCCGCGATCGGGGTGAATTCTCGACGATAGAATCGTGCATCGCGCCTGCCGTCGGTAGAGGGCAGTCATGAGAGTCTGCCTCTCACTTTCCCTCAGTACCGGGCGATCGGCACGCGCCGTACATCATCTCCATCCGCGGTGCCGGGGAATGGCCCGCGTTCAACGCAGGCAGCAGGCCGAGACCGTGCTGCCCCATGAAAGGACGATGAAACATGAACGATATGACCGTAAATCTGAAAATCGCCCAGCCCGAAAGGGTGCGCGGCCTGCCGGGGCATTCGACCGTCGGTACCGGCAATCTCGAGGCTGCGGGCGAATTCTACGACAAGCTCATGGCCGTCTTCGGCATCGGCCGTTTTCTGGTGCAGCCCGGCCGGGCGGTCTACTACGGCGAACGCACGCTGGAATTCGGCGTGGTGAAGCCCTTCGACGGCAGGCCGGCGAGTGTCGGCAATGGCGGCATGGTGGCCTTCGAGGCACGTTCCCGCGCAAAGGTGCGCGAGGCCTATGCAACGGCGCTGCGGGCCGGCGGCTCGGATGAGGGCGCGCCGGGGCCGCGGGGGGAGAATGGCGACGGCCCCTACTGCGCCTATTTCCGCGACCCCGAGGGTAACAAGTTCCTGGTCTATCGCGCCGGGCCGGACGAGGTCTGACAATCGCATCGGGTGGATTTCAGGCGCATAGTGTTCCGCGTCTGAAATGCGCCTGCGAATCTTCCGATGGAAAGGATGCATGTCATGATATCAGGACAAACAATCGAGAGACTAAGGATGTCACGGCGTTCGCTGTTGTTTGCGGGCACGGCAGCGGGGCTGACGGCGATGCTTTCGTCGCCTGCGGCTGCGGCCGATCCCGTCGATGCAGGCGCGCTCGGCGGCGAGATCCGCCCATTTCGGTCCGAGGTTCCAGAGGCCGCACTTGCCGATCTCCGGCGGCGGCTTGCGACCACGCGCTGGCCTGATGGAGAGACCGTGCGCGACCGATCCCAGGGTGTGCAGCCCGAGAGGCTGAAGGCGCTGGTGGACGAGTGGCAGTCTTCCTACGACTGGCGCAAGGCTGAGGCGAAGCTGAACGCTTTTCCGCAATTCGTGACCGGGATCGACGGAGTGGATATCCATTTCATCCATGTGCGATCGCGCCACGAGAATGCCCTGCCGCTGATCATGACGCATGGCTGGCCGGGATCGGTGTTCGAGCTGCTTGACGTGATCGGCCCGCTGACCGACCCGACCGCGCATGGCGGTGCGGCTGACGATGCATTCCATCTGGTGATCCCCTCGATCCCCGGATTCGGCTTTTCCGGCAAGCCTGCGGAAACGGGCTGGAACCCGCGGCGCATTGCGGCTGCCTGGGATGTGCTGATGAAACGCCTTGGTTATACCAGCTATGTCTCGCAGGGCGGCGATTGGGGCGCGATCATCAGCGATGCGCTGGGGCGGCAGGCGCCCGAGGGGCTGCTCGGTATCCATGTGAATAGGGTCGAGCGCGCCACGACCTTTCCGCCGGATGCAGCACAGGCGCTGATGAGCGGGGCGCCGGCGCCCGGCAGCCTGTCGCCGGAAGAGAAGGTCGTCTTCCAAGAGGCACGGGATTTCCTCAACAATGGTTTCGGCTATGCGGCGATCATGGGAACCCGTCCGGAAACGATCGGCTACGCGCTTGCGGATTCTCCCGTGGGGCTGGCGGCCTGGCTCTATGACAAGATCGCCGACTGGGTGTTTGCCCGCGGCGATCCCGAACAGGCGCTCGGCAAGGATGCCATTCTCGACAATATCACGCTCTACTGGCTGACCAATACCGGGCCTTCGAGCGGGCGCATCTATTGGGAGAATGTCGCCGCCGGCGCGAAGCTGGAACCCGTCAAGGTTCCGGTCGCCGTCACGGTCTTTCCAGGCGAGGTCTACAGGCCGCCGCGGCAATGGCTCACGAAAGCCTATCCGCAGCTCGTCTACTACAATGTGGCTGCAAAAGGCGGTCATTTCGCCGCCTGGGAGGAGCCTGATCTCTTCGCCGAGGAGGTCCGGGCCGCGTTCAGGACGTTGCGCTCATAAGGAGATCCGACTTCCGGAGATAAGAGCGGAACATCGAGCTTGTTCGTCCGTTTGCGGAGAGGAAAGACCTCGAGGAGGAATCCCAATGAGCAATCTCTATAACGACGGCGCCCCCGAATTCTCAGGGGGCGACGGCCACAGCACGCTGACCGCTTTCTTCGACAGCCGTAACGATGCCGAGAGCGCGATCGACCGGCTGAAGAATTTGGGTGTCACCGATATCAGAATGATGCCGGGATACGAAGCCGATGGCGACAAGGCCGGCGTTGCCGGCGACGACCGTGGTGGGTTCTGGTCGAAGCTGGAGGACTGGCTGTTTCCCGATGAGGACCGCTCGGTCTATGCCGAAGGCCTGCGCCGCGGCGGCTTTCTGGTCTCCGTCGGAGTTGACGATGCGACCTACGGTATCGCCCACGACATTCTCGACGACGAAGGCTGCATCGACATGGACGAGCGCGCGGACCTCTGGCGGGCGGAGGGCTGGGATATCAGCAAGTCGAACGAGGCCCTCGCAGCATCGCGATATGATGCAAGCCGGGCTCGTGACGATGACGCCGAGCGTGCCCGGCAGGCGAGTGCTGTGCAGGACGATATCTTTGCAGCCGATGTGGCCGGCGTAGCGCAGCCGATCGGGCGTCGAGGCGATCCAGCCTCGCCCGGAGCTCGTGCCGAGGATCTCGATGAAGGGGCCCCGCTCGATCAGGAACTGCGCGACGACATCCTGCCGACCGGACACCACCGCACCGTCGAAGAATCAAAGGAGCGTGCGGAGCGCGAGCTTCGGCAGGCGCAGGACGTCGACGGGATGCGGCAGGACCAGACCTTGCCGCGCGGGCGATAAGAGTTTGGTGCCGATGGCATTTTGAAACGGAAAGGCGCGTCGCTTTACGGCGCGCCCTTTTTGATGCTGTCAATGCGCCGTGCCGTCGACGATGACGTGGTCGTGATCCCTCGAGCATTTCTCGATGCGGGCGTGGATCTTGTAGACCTCGCGCAGCATGTCGACGGTGACCACATCGCGTGGCTCGCCGCAGGCACGCATGCGGCCGTTCTGGATGACCAGGACCTTGTCGGCAAAGCGCAGCGCCTGATTGAGATCGTGGATGGCGATCAGCACGAGCATGCCGCGCTTGCGGGCCTGGCGCTGCATGAAATCGAGCACTTCCACCTGCCGGTGAAGATCGAGCGCGCTGGTCGGTTCGTCCATCAGCATGATCTCGGGCTCGCGCACCAGCGCCTGGGCGATGGAGACGAGCTGGCGCTGGCCGCCGGAGAGTGCACCGAGATCACGGAAGGCAATCGCCTCGATGTTCAGCGCCCTCATGATGTCGTCGATCAGCCTGAGATCCTGGTCGCTGACGCCCCAGGACTGGCCCTGCTTGCGGGCCAGCAGGATTGATTCATAGACCGTCAGCACCGCATTGGCCGAGGTATCCTGCGGCATGTAGCTGATGGCGTTCCTGCTCTTTGCGCCTTCGACCAGCACCTTTCCCGGCCCTTTCAAGAGGCCGGTGATGCGCTTGAAGAGCGTCGACTTGCCGGCCGCATTCGGGCCGATGACGGCGACGACTTCACCCGATTTCAGCTTCGGCGTCGATACGTCTTCGACGAAGAGCTTGCGGCCGTGATAGGCGCCGACCGATTGCAGCTGAAGCGCTACCATGAGCGGCTCCTGTTCGAGAGAATGAGCGAGAAGAAGAAGGGTACGCCGACCAGCGCCGTGATGATGCCGATCGGGAAGACGACGCCCGGAATGATAGACTTCGAGACGATCGAGGTGACCGACAGCAGCAATGCGCCTGACAGAATCGAGCCCGGCAGGAAGAAGCGCTGGTCTTCGCCGAGGATCATGCGGGCGATATGCGGGCCGACGAGGCCGACGAAGCCGATCGTGCCGACGAAGCTGACGGGAACGGCGGCCAGCAGCGAGATGATCAGCATCGTTTCCAGCCGGATGCGACGCACATTGACGCCGAAGCTTGCCGCCTTGTCCTCGCCGAGGCGGATCGCCGTCAGCGCCCAGGCATGGCGGGCAAAGAGGGGCAGGGCGAAGAGCAGCACCGCAAGCGTGATCCAGATCTTCGGCCAGGTGGCCTTGGTAAGGCTGCCCATGGTCCAGAAGACGACGGCCGACAGCGCCTGTTCGGAGGCGAGATATTGCAGGAAGGCGAGGGCCGCATTGAAGGTGAAGACCAGCGCGATGCCGAGCAGCACGACGGTCTGCACCGAAACGCCGCGCGCCTGCGAGATGAAATGGATGAAGAGTGTCGCGACCAGCGCCATGATGAAGGCATTGACCGGGACCAGCAGGCCGGCGGCAACCGGCAGGATCGGCACGCTGGTGACGATGGCGAGCGCGGCGCCGAAGCTTGCGGCGGCTGAAATGCCAAGCGTGAAGGGGCTGGCCAGCGGATTGGCAAGGATCGTCTGCATCTGCGCACCGGCAACCGAGAGCGAGGCGCCGACGACGATCGCCATGACGGCGACGGGCATGCGGATATCCCAGACGACGGCGCGGATCTGCGCCGAGACGGAGTCGGGGTCGAGGAGGGCGGCCACCACCTCGTCGAGGCCGTAACGCGCCGGCCCCCAGGCGAGATCGATGGCGAAGGACAGGCAGAGCGCTGCCGTCATGGCAAAGAGGATCATCAGCTTGCGGCGGGCGAGGGCGCGATAACGCGCCCTGCCTTCCTCAGCTTCGATCGGCATGGCGGCGATCTCTGCCATGGTGCTTACTTTCCGGCCTTGGCGTCGACCCAGTAACCCGGCTGATAGGCGACCGGCAGAAACTTCTCGTGGAATTCCTTGAAGGTCGCATCCGGGTCGAGATCGGCAAAGAGATCCGGGTGGAACCACTTGGCCATCTGCTGCACGGCGACGAACTGGTAGGGGCTCGTGTAGAACTGGTGCCAGATCGCGTGAACATTGCCATCGGCAACCGCCTTGGAACCGGTGAAGGCCGGGTTCTGGACCAGGGCATCCAGCGCCTTGCGGCTGTCGTCGATGGTGGCGGCAGCGGCCGGGCCGACATTGACGAAATCCTTGGCGTCCTTGGTCTGGCTCCAGTTCGAGCCGGTGACGACGACGACGTCTGGATTGGAGGCGACGACCTGTTCGGCATTGATCGAGCCGGTATAGCCCGGCAGGAAATCAGAGCCGAGATTGTGGCCACCGGCCCAATCCACCATCAGGCCGAAATTGTCCGGGCCGAAGGTGCCGCAGCACTCCACGAGGCCGGCGGCGCGATACATGAAGACGTTGGGCTTCTTGGGGTTGGCTTCCTTYAGCTTGTCGGTGACGCGTGCCATCTGCTGCTTCCAGTAGGCGGCGACGGCTTGCGCACGGTCTTCATGGCCGAAGAGCTTGCCGAGGATCTCCAGGCTCGGCTCGGTATTGGCAAGGATGTGCTCACGGAAATCGATATAGACGATCTTCACGCCGATCTTGTTCAGCATGTCCTCGAGCTTGACCTCGTCTGCGGCCTTCTTGTTGCCGATCGGCAGCAGCAAGAGGTCGGGGTGGAGCGCCACGACCGTCTCGGTCTGCAGCGTGCCATCCGTCAGGTTGCCGAGGAAGGGCAGGTCCTTACCCCTCGGGAATTTCTCGACATAGGCGTTGAAGCCATCCTTGTCTGTTGTCCACAGGTCGTTGCGCCAGCCGACGATCTTGGCGAAGGGATCGTCCTTCTCGATCGGGGCGACGGCATAGAGCATGCGGCCTTCGCCGAGAATCACGCGTTCGACCGGCTTGTCGAAGGTGACTTCGCGGCCGGCCACATCCTTGATGGTGAAGGAATCGGCCAAAGCCTGGAGCGGCAGCAGGGCTACAACTGCAACTGCGGATAGTCTAAGAAAATTCGTAATATTCAACTGGAAACTCCCCCGGTCCTTGGTAATGTCCTGAGGCATAGAAAAACTGACTTTTGGAATCAAGTTTTATGTTTTAGAGCATTTCCAAAGTAAGTTCGGCGCCGGGGTGCAGATGATGAATACGATGAACACAAATTACTCCATTCGCGATGAAATCCGGGACTTCTGGTCGGAACGCGCAGCGACGTTCGACGAGAGTGTCGGTCACGAAATCTTTTCCGAAGCTGAAAGAAAAGGCTGGCAACGGCTGATCCGCAAGCATCTCGGCGAGGGGCAGGGGCGTGCGGCGCTCGATCTGGCCTGCGGCACGGCGGTGATTTCCCATCTCATGCATGGAGCAGGCTTCAAGGTGACCGGGCTCGACTGGTCGGATGCGATGCTGGCGCAGGCGCGCGCCAAGGCGAAGAAGCGCGGCACCGATATCCGCTTCGTCTCTGGCGACGCGGAAAACACCATGGAGGCAAAGGCGAGCTACGACGTGATCACCAACCGGCATCTCGTCTGGACGCTGGTCGATCCGCCCTCGGCCTTCCGTGAATGGTTCTCCGTGCTGAAGCCCGGCGGCAAGGTGCTGATCGTCGACGGCAACATGGGCAAGGAAACCTGGGTGAAGGGTCTGCAGAAATTCTGGACGAAGCTGACCGGCAAGGCGCCGGCGAGCCACATGAAGCCCGAAATGATGGCCCGCCATCAGGCCATCCGCGCGCGCGTCCATTTCTCCGAGCAGATGCCGGCTGAGGCGATCGTCGAGCTGCTGCGGCAGGCCGGCTTCGACAATATCGTCGTCGACCGCAAGCTCTCCGACATTCACTGGGCGCAGGCGCGCAAGATGCCCTTCCTGCGCGGGCTGGAGCGCATGGTGCAGGATCGTTTTGCGATCTGTGCGACGAAGCCGGTGGCTTAAGCCTTCACGAGCCCTTCGGCCCGAAGCGCCTTTTGAACCGACGGGCGGGATTGCACCCGCTCCTACCTGGCCTGCCGGTTCGACGGGCTCTGCGGGCTTGCCTCGGAAGAGGCAAGGCGACGGTGCGGCATTTCGATCAGCCATGCTACAAAATCGCTCCCGATCGGATGGATGGCTATATTTTGCAATTCTATTTTAAGGGACATAGTGCAGCAGGAGATGGCCGACTGCTGGCGCAAGAAGCTGGCGATGTCGATATGCCCCGCGTGCAGGAAAGGTGCAGTGGAAACTTGCGAGCGCGACGGCATAACCAATGCCGTGAGGGCAAGCGTAGGTCGCTCAGCCGTAGCTTGCCCAATTCAAACCTGCCTGGAGAGATCCGTTGACTTCGATATCAACCGCAATGCGCTCCGCCACTGACGCAGCGAAGGTTTTGACCGTCGAAGCCATTGTGGAAAATCGCCTCTACCCGCTCGCCTTGAAGGATGCTGCGCTGAAGCTTCTTGCCATGCACGATGCCGCGCCGCGTATCGTCCGCTATACCGCAGATATGAAACGATGGCTGCTGACGCAGTCAATTCTGGCTTTCCATTTTCAGCGTGTCACGTCGCCGTCTCATCCGGGCCTTACGGCCGCCAACCTGAACGCCTTCATCGCTAACAGAAAGGTTGCCAGCAAGAACACGGCGTTCGCGCATCTTGCAGAGATGCGCAATTACGGTCTCCTAGTCGATACCGGTGAAAGCGGGGACAGGCGCATTCGCCAGCTTAGAATTTCCGAGACTGCCGAAACCTTGATACGCGAATGGTTCAACGAACATCTGAAATCACTCGACATGCTCGATCAAGGCACGCGGCTCTCACGATCATCGGCCGATCGGCGCTTGCTCTGGTATGCGCAGCCGAGAATGGCCCAGAGCCTCTTTCACGATCCAGACTGGACCAGCCCTCCGCAGACGGTGGAAACTTTCGTTCGAACTGGTTCGGGCAGCAACATCCTGCACGACCTGATGTCTCGATTGGCGCCGGAAAAGGAGCTGGAAACGCGCATGCCTATCGGTCCTTTGCGCATCGGAGAATTCTTCAAGCGCTACGCCATCTCGCGAACCCACGCGCGGCGCCTTTTCGAGCGTGCCCATGTGCTTGAGGCTGGTGGATGGGACCTCTCCGGTGACAGCGGTGATTTCTGGCTTTCAGCCGAGCTGATCCTTGACTATCGACATTGGCAGGCGGTCAAGTTTGCCGCGATCGACGAGGCGTTCGAGTGGGCCTGTTATCAGGTGCCCGAGCCGACTGGCCGGCAACGAGCAGATTGAGCTCGTGGCGTGGTCGCAATTCGCGGCGGCAAGGTGCTGATCGTCGGCGGCAACATGGGCAAGGATAGCTGGGGTAAAGGTCTGCAGAATGTCTGGATGAAGCTGACCGCCGAGGCGCCGCCCAGCCACATGAAGCCCGAGATGATGGCCCGCCATCAGGCCATCCGCTCGCGCGCTCAGTTCTCCGAGCAGATGCCGGCGATCTGTGCCACCAAGCCGCTCGCTTAAACCTTCACGAGCCCTTCTGCCCGAAGCGCCTTTTGAACCGACGGGCGAGATTGCACCCGCTCGTACCAGGCCTGCAGGTTCGACAGGCCGTCAAAATGGATGTCGGCCCTGTAGTAGGAGGCGAGCCAGGGCGCTTGTCCCCAGCCGGTGAGTGCGAAAAGATAGGCGTCGGCAACGGTGAAGGTATCGCCCGATATATAGGGGCGGGTGGCGAGTTCGGCGTCGATATGGGCGTAACGCTTCTCGAGCTTCGGTCTGGCCGTTTCGACATAGGGGCCGGCAAGCCGCGCATAGAGCAGCGGAATGAAGCCCTTGTGGATTTCCGAGGACAGGAAGTTCAGCCATTGCTGCAGCCTGTAGCGCTCCATCGTGCCATTGGCCGGCGCCAGGCCGAGTTCAGGTTTCAGGTCGGCAAGGTACTGGACGATCGCCGGACCCTCGGTGAGAACCGCGCCGCCATCGAGTTCTAGGGCGGGAACATAACCAAGCGGGTTGACCGCCTCGAAATCCTCACCGTCGCTGAACCTGTGCGTCTTGTTGTCGACAGGCACGAGCTCGACATCGATGCCGAGCTCGTTGAGCACGATGTGCGGCGAGAGCGAGCAAGCGGCTGGCATATAATATAATTTCACGAGTTTTCCTTTTCGATTGCCACCAGGATTCTGGTTCGTTGCCAATCTAGAAAGGGTGGGATATTTTTTGAAGAAGGCAGTATATTGTGGTGTAGGTACATATTTTATACCGGGAGAATTCCGCATGAAGGAAAGCATCACCAACTGCACCGTCGAGGAGGCGATGCGGCTGCTCGGCGGCCGATGGCGGTTGCTGATCGTCTATTTCTTGCTCGATGGTCCCAGGCGCTTCAACGAGCTGCGCCGCTGCGTGCCGGGTATTTCGCAGCGCATGCTGACGCTGGATCTGCGGGCGTTGGAACAGGCGGGGCTGATCAGGCGCACGGTGTTTGCGACGGTGCCGGTGACGGTCGAGTATCAGCTGACCGAGGATGGGAAGCGGCTCGTTCCGGTGGTGAAGGTGATGCAGGAGTTTGGGACGTGGCTGCTGGAGCGGGAGGCGGCTTCATAACGGTCTTGGTCTCGGTCGTTCTTGCCAAGGCGAGTATCCGCTGGCGCGTGTGGCCCGCTCATCCGCCCTTCAGGCGCCTTCTCCCCAAGGGGAGAAGGGATATGCCGTACCGTTTCCACGCTCTCGAAGGCGTCGTGCGGCAAGTCCCCTCTACCCAGCGGGGAGAGGGCTAGGGTGAGGGGGCCACACGCTCCAGCTTTTCTGCTGGAAGGAGGCAGTTATTCGGCCTCGATCTCCTCCGGAATAAACCCACCCGTCTGCCGCCTCCAGAGCCGCGCGAACAGTCCGTCGCCTTCGATCAACTCCTCCGGCCGGCCTTCCTCGATGATGCGGCCGTGATCGAGCACGACGATGCGGTCCATGCTCGATATGGTCGACAGGCGGTGGGCGATGGCGATGACGGTTTTGCCTTCCATCACGAGATCGAGCCGTTCCTGGATGGCGGCTTCGGATTCGCTGTCCAGCGCCGAGGTTGCCTCGTCGAGCACCAGTATCGGCGCGTTCTTCAAGAGCACGCGGGCGATCGCCACGCGCTGGCGCTGGCCGCCCGAGAGCTTGATGCCGCGGTCGCCGACAAAGGCTTCGTAGCCCTTGCGGCCTTCGCTATCGGCAAGATCGGCGATGAAGACATCGGCGCTCGCCATTTTCGCGACGGCCTCGATCTCCTCCCTCGCGGCTTCCGGCCGGCCGTAGCGGATGTTGTCGCCGACCGAGCGATGCAGCAGCGCGACATCCTGGGCGATGACGCCGATGGCGCGGCGCAGGCTGGATTGGGTCACCGTGCGGATATCCTGGCCGTCGATAAGGATCGCGCCATTCTCGATGTCGTAGAAGCGCAGAATCAGGTTGGCGAGTGTCGTCTTGCCGGCACCCGACAGGCCGACGAGGCCGACCTTTTCGCCGGGCCGGACCGTCAGCGACAGATCGTCGATGACGGACCTGCCGGATTTGTAGGCGAAGCGGACATGTTCGAAACGGATTTCGCCTGATGTCACCGCAAGCTCTTTCGCATCCGGCCGGTCGGTGATGGTGGGCGGCGTCGTCATGACGGGCATGGCATCCTTGATCGTGCCGATCGCCTGGAAGATCTGCGAACCCATCTGCAGGAATGTAAACGTGTGACCGGACAGGCGGGTCAGAACATAGACGGCACCGGTGAATTCGCCGATCGTGACGAAGCCGTCGACGAGCCCTGTAAAGCCGATCGACAGAATGGCCAACCAGTGCATCATGTTGAGGACGACAACGATGAGCTCCGCGGTCCGGTAGATGCGCTGTTCGCTTTGCTGCGCCTTGATCGCCTTGCCGATGATGCCGCGGATGGCGCCAGCCTCGCTGTCTTCGGCAGCGAATTGCTTCACCATCTGCATATTGGCGTAGAGATCGGTGATGGCCCCGGAAATCAGGCTGCGGCGCTTGGCGGAGAGGCGTGCGCGCTCGGTGAAAACAGGAGCCAGCCTGACGGCGAACAGGACGTTGAGCGTGATCCAGATGATGGTCGGCAGGGCGAGTTGCCAGGATAACGCGCTCAGAAGGATGACGGAGCCCACCATCTGCATCACGAAGCGCGGGATGGACTGGAAAGCCGAGATGACCTGCTGCTGGACGGCGGAAGCCACCTGCTGCAGGCGCGAGGCGACCTGGCCGGCATAGAGATCGTGGAAAAAGGCGAGGTCCTGGCGCTCCACGGCCCTGTGGCCCTGCCACTGGATGGCGGCAGGCATGCCGATGCCGAGCGTGTGCGAGGTCAGCGTGTTGACGAGGAAGGAGGCGACCGGAATGGCGGGGAAGAGCATCAGACCGAGAAGGGTCAGCAGCCGCCAGTCGTTTTGCAGGAAAGCGCGGGCGCCCTGTTGCGTCACGCCGTCGACGATGACCGACAACCCCCAGACGATCGTCAGATTCATGGCCTCGATCGCCATGGTGGAAAGGGCCACCGCAATCAGCACGCCGCGAAACATCGAGATGAAGTGCAGAAGCACAGTCACAGGTCCCTTGGACGGCAGAGGCCGGTAAGGGATATCGAGCGGTTGGATCAGGCGTTCGAAGGGGCGGTAGATCGCATCTGAAATCGACATAATCGACGTGAAGCCTCTTGGGTCTGACATCGGAGAAGGGCGGGCGTATCACGCGACGCAGGCCGCATGGAATCATCTTCCGGCTGCAATCTCAATTAGAAATTTTGGAAAAGTGTGGGCGGAGGGAAGTGTGTTACCTCCGGAAGCCACGCCTCAACGCGACTGCGCAACGCTGCCTTGCTGGAAGTGCTCGCCGGCAGCGTCGATCTCGACCCAACAATGTTTCGACCGCTCGAAGATCGATTTGGCGGGCGCCGGGAACTGGCTGGCGTCGGTTAGCGCTCCCAGCGCCACGCCGATCATGGAGGGCAGGTTCTCGGCCTTCCAATAGACCGACGAGCCGCAGTTCGGGCAGAAATGGGAATGCACCTTTCCTCCGCTTGCCGCATCGCGCGTGTATTGCTTGTCCGTTCCGGAGATAGTGACGGCTTCGACCGGGTAGAAGGCACCGGTGCCGAAGGGGGCGCCTGTTCGTCTCTGGCATTCGATGCAGTGACAGGCGATCACCGCACCTGGTTTATCCGGCAGCGTCAAGGTGAGCGCGCCGCAGCTGCATCGGGCGTTGACCATCGGGATACTCCTGTTTCCTGAGGGGATTGAAAGTCGGGATTTTTGGGAAGATGCCGGGTATGCGCCGGGCTGAATTCGGTCAGCATGAAAAGGCGGCAGGCGCCATCCGTGAGCGGAAGGATCAAGCTGGAATAGGCAGACTGTATTCGAAGCGCGTTACGCTCGCAAAGCCGATGCCTGTGGAACAGGCCCGGCTGTTGTTCGAGGGATCGGACCGGTCAACTGCCCTGGCGTCGCGATCTGTTGCAGTTGCCTCAGCCGCGGCGGGCCGCTTCGATGGCTGCGACGTCGATCTTGCGCATGGTCATCATCGCGTCGAAAGCGCGCTTTGCCTCGGCTCCGCCTGCCTGCATCGCTTCCATCAGTACGCGCGGGGTGATCTGCCAGGAGACGCCCCATTTGTCCTTGCACCAGCCGCACTCGCTTTCCTGGCCGCCATTGCCGACGATGGCGTTCCAGTAGCGGTCGGTCTCTTCCTGATTTTCCGTCGAGATCTGGAAGGAGAAAGCCTCGCTGTGCTTGATCGACGGGCCGCCATTCAGGCCGATGCAGGGGATGCCGGCAACCGTGAAGTGGACGACCAGCACGTCTCCCTGTTGGCCGGCCGGATAATCTCCGGGCGCGCGGTGGATAGCGTCGACCGTGGTGTCCGGAAAGGTCTCGGCATAGAAGCGGGCGGCTTCCTCGGCGTGCCTGTCATACCAGACGCAGATGGTGTTCTTGTTCATTGCGCGGTCCTTTGCTGTTTTCTCCCTGATGGCAGTGACATAAGAGGCAAACGGGTTTTCTCCAGCCCAGGCACGTTATTTAAAGCCAGCGGCGGCTATCCCCAAAACCATGATTTGTTGACCTCGGTTCTCGCCTCGGAAGGGCTGACGCCGATATCGCGAAGCTGATCGTCGGACAGGCATGAAAGTACCAGCCGCTCGCGGCGCTTGCTGAAATAGAGATTGAGGTGCTTCAGGCAGCGCCGCGCAATGCTGCCGCTTGGGGCGCGATCCATTGTCGTTGGCAATTCCACATCGGTCGTCATCGAGCATCTCCAGCATTCGTCTTGGATGCCTCAAAATGCACTGGCGCGTTCCCGTGAGGAAGCTTATGGTTTTAATGCAATCCATAAGGAATTCTTTTGATGCTGAATCTGGACCAGCTTGCCGCCTTCGTCAGCGTCGTCGATCTCGGCAGCTTTACCGCCGCCGCCGAGAAGGCTGGGCTGACGCAGCCTGCCGTCAGCCTGCAGGTCAAGCTTCTTGAGCAAAGGATGGGGGTGCGGCTGATCGAGCGCGTCGGCCGCCGGGCGCAGCCATCGGCTGCGGGTGTCGAACTGCTGGCCCATGCGCGCCGGATTCTCGGTGAATGCGCGGCGGCCGAGGAAGCGATGGCGCCCTATAGGGAAGGGGCCGTGGGCCGCGTGCGGATCGGCAGCGGCGGCACGGCCTCGATCCATCTGTTGCCGCGGGCGATCGCTGCTGCGAAGAAGCGCATGCCGGGCCTGGAAATCCTGGTGCGTGTCGGTAATACCGATGAGATGGTGCGCGATCTCGAAACCAACGCCCTCGATATCGCCGTCGTCACGCTGCCGGTGTCCGGCCGCTCCATCGAGATCGAGCCCTTCTACGAGGACGAGCTTGTCGCGGTGGCGCCCAAAGGCAGTGTCATGCCGGAGGGCGGGCCGACGCCTGATTTCTTCAAGGACAAGATCATGATGCTCTATGACGGCGGCAATACGCGGCTGGCGACCGACGGATGGTTCGAGGCCGCCGGCATCAGGAGCCAGCCGACAATGGAGTTCGGCAGCGTCGAGGCGATCAAGGAACTGATCGCCGCAGGGCTCGGATGGTCGGTACTGCCGGGGCTTGCCTTGAAGCGCGACCGGGCCCGGTTCGTGACGTCACCCGTTCGGCCGCCGCTGGTGCGCCAGCTCGGCATGGTCATCCGGCGCGACAAACATCTGACGCGGGGACTGCGCGAGGTCATGAAGTGCCTGCGTGCGGCTGAGGCGTAACGGGCTGTTGCCTAAGCTGTCATGCGGCGGCGCCGAGGGCGCTTTGTTCGGCACAGATGCGATCGACCAGAGCATCGAACTCGCCTTTCGGAGGACGGGCTTTGGCGAAACGCTGCTTGAGGTGCATGATCGGCTCGGCCAGGATTTCATCCAGGCTTTCGGCGCAGGTGACGTCGCCGGCGACGCTCTTGACCTTGGAATTATCGAAAATCGCCGTCCAGGCCTTGTCGCCGGTCAGCGGGCCGATCCATTCCGGATTGTACCTGACGAGCGTGTCTGTCGGCACATGGACGATCTTTGCCTCGACGCCCAGCAACCTTGCGATCGCCTTCTGGATATCGTCCCAGATGTGGGCGTGGTCGTTGGTGATGTGGAAGATATCGCGTAGCGCCTTCTGCTTGCCGAACAGGCCGACGAAGGGCACGGCGAAATCGACCGAGCGGGTCAGCGTCCAGGGCGTATGACCATCACCGGCGACAATGGTCGGCTCGCCGTCCAGCATGCGCCGCGCCATGACATCGCTGTCGCCCATCATGATCGGCAGGCCGGTGCGAACGGTGTGGCTGGGGCGGACGATCGTCCAGGCGAGATTGTCGGACTTCTTCAGCAGCTCCTCGCAGGCGATCTTTGCCTGGCTGTAGGGCCAGTAGGGATTTATCGCCGGTGTCTTCTCTTCTGATATCACATAGTGGCGTGCCGGCTTTTCATAGACCGAGGCCGACGAGATGAAGATGTACTGGCCGCAATGGCCCGAGAAGATATCGATATCGCGGGCGATCTGATCCGGTGTGAAGGCAATGAACTGGGTGACGACATCGTAATTGGCCTTGGCAAGATCCGCATAGGCCGATGATCCGAGCTCGCCAACGATGGAGGTCACGCCCGCGGGCAGCGGATCGCCCCTCAGGCCGCGGTTAAACACGCTGACTTCATGGCCTTGAGCCACGGCGCGCTCGACGCAGGGATAGGAAATCTGGCCGGTGCCGCCGATGAAAAGGATCTTCAAAGCCATGAGGGGATCTCCGTGTCGGATGAGGCAGGATTATCGATAATCTTCATAGCGCGAAAGAGAGGGGCCGTCTTCTGCAAAATCGCGGCCGCCTGTTATGACGCAGCAGGCGTGAATGTGTCAGTGAGCGACCATCAGCTTGCCGATCTCCTGTGCCAGTTGATCCTGGGTGTAGGGCTTTCCGAGCTTGGCGACGTCAAGGTCCAGTCCGGCCGGGAGTTCGGCATATCCTGATGCAATGAGGATCGGCAAGCCGGGGGCTATCGTGCGGGCGGCTTTGGCGAGGTCTCCGCCGGTCATGCCGGGCATGGAATAATCGGTGATCATCAGATCGAAGCCCGCGCCGTTGCCGAGGCACTCGAGAGCTTCTTTCCCCGAATGGGCCTCGACCACTTCATGACCGAGATCGGTGAGCATATCGGCCGAGCTCATGGCGATCAACACGTCGTCGTCGACAAGCAATATGCGCTTCGGCCCCGAGACCCTGTCTGCGTCCACCGGCATGGCGTCCTCAGGTTCGATATGGACGCTGGCCGACGTGGAGACGGGGATCCAGAGTTCGGCCGTAGTGCCCTTGCCGGGCGTACTTTCCAGTTTCAGGTCGCCCTTCAATTGCAGGGCCAGACCATGGATCATGGAGAGCCCGAGGCCCGTTCCCTTTCCGAGCTCCTTTGTCGAAAAGAACGGCTCGATCGCCTTTTGAAGCGTCTCCTTGTCCATGCCGGAACCCTCGTCGGCGACGGTCAGGACGACGTAGCTTCCGGCGGCGAGTTCGTCGGTCGGCGCAATCTGCTCCGCCTGCTTCAGCGCGATGTGGATCGCGCCTCCGTCGGGCATTGCGTCGCGGGCATTGACGGCGAGATTGAGCAGGGCCAGTTCGATCTGGTTGGCGTCGGCCGACACGAGAGGAAGATTATCGGGAACCGTGGTTTCGATCAGGATGGTGGAGCCGACGGAGCGCTTCAGGAGGTCCGTCATGCCGAGTACGAGGGAGCGCATATCGACCGGGTCGATGTGCAGGTCCTGTCGCCGCGCAAAGGCAAGCAGTCTCTGGGTGAGGGAAGCGCCGCGCTTTGCCCCCTGCAGGGCGCCGTCGATCAGGCGAGTGGCCCTGATATCGTTTCCGACATATTTGCGCAACAGTTCGAGATTGCCGAGGACGGCCATCAGGAGATTGTTGAAGTCGTGCGCCACGCCGCCTGTGAGCTGGCCGATCGCCTCCATTTTCTGGGCCTGGCGAAGCTGCTCTTCGGCGCGCTCGCGCTGGGTGACTTCCGCCATCACGTTGGCATGGGCCTGCTCCAGCTCGCGCGTGCGCTCGGCGACCTTTTCCTCCAGTATTTCATTGAGCTGCCGCTGGTGCTCCTCTGCCTTCAGCCGCGCCGTGATGTCGGCGGAGACACCCACCATCTTCATCGCCTTGCCGGAGCGATCCTTGTAGAGCTGCGCGTGGATTTCAGCCCAGTGAACGGAACCATCGCTCCAGATAGTCCGGTATTCGATGGAATAGTCCGCGCCGGTTTCGATGGTCCTGCTCACGGCGGCCTGCATGCGCTTCCGGTCTTCGGGATGAACCGCGCTCAGCAGATCCCTGTAGGTAAATGGGTCTTCGGGACGGCGGCCGAAAATAGCCTTGCAGGTGGACGAGGTCGTCAACGCGTCCGACGCGAGATCGAGCTCCCAGGCGCCGAGCCGCCCGGCTTCGAGCGCCGTCTGCAGCCGGCGCTCGCCTTCATCGAGGGCCTCGATGCGCGTGCGCGCATCGTACTGCCGCCGGCGTCCGCGCATGGCCGAGCGGGCAACGCTGATGAAGGTGGTTGCGTGGAACGGACGTTCGACGAAGCTGACATTGCCAAGGACCTCGGACAGCCTGGCGGCTGCGGGATTGCGCTCGGGACCGCCGCCTCTGTTTGTCAGGATGATGAAGGGCAGGTCGGACCAGCTTGGCTGCTGTTCGATCCAGGCGGAGATGGCGCGCAGATCGGCGGAACGCAACGCTTCCTCAGTGACGACGGCAAAAGCGACGTCGTCATCAAGGGTTTCGACGAAGGAGGATAGATCGGTCGTCGCTTTTGGTTGTACGCCTGCTTCCTGCAGGAGTGACGCTGCAATCTGCGCATCACGCCCGATGGGAGCGAGGATCAGGCCGATGGCATTGCTTTTAGGAATTGTCGCCGTCCTCGTCTGAGGTATGAAGGAGCGGCTGTCTTTCGCCGACGAATGTCGGAACGCCGCGAAGCACGCCCTGGAAACCGGAAAGCGGGCCGCCAAGCTTCAACCCTTCATGGGTGATGCGGAATTCTCTGATCGTGTCTTCATGCATGCCGGTACGCTTCTTGATGACGGAAACGGCGCGGCGCACTTTGCCAAGGGCCTCGAAATAGCGCAGCAGGATCACGCTATCGGCGAGATAGGTGACATCGACGGGTGATTTCATGTCGCCGACGAGGCCATGCTGGGCAACCGTGAGGAAAGTATTGGCGCCCTGGCGGTTCAGGTATTGGAGAAGCTCATGCATATGCAGGATGAGCGCGTTTTCCTCCGGCATCGATGCCTGATAGCCGTTGATGCTGTCGATGACGACGGTTTTGGCATCGTAGCCGGCGACCCGGTCCCTGACGCGTTGCGCAAACTCTCCAGGCGACAGCTCGGCCGCATCCAGTTGCTCGATATGGATCAGCCCGTCGTCGTGCATCTTCTCGAGATCGATGCCCATCGATTTCGTGCGCGAAAACAGCAGCCCAAGCTCTTCATCGAAGATAAAAATGGCCGCCTTTTCGCCGCGCTCGACCGCCGCGACGACGAATTGCAGCGTAAACAGGCTCTTGCCTGTGCCCGCAGGGCCAATCAGCAGCGTATTGGAACCTCGCTCGATCCCGCCGCCAAGCAGATCATCCAACGCCTTGATGCCGCTCGAGAGGGTCGTGCGATCAAATTCGGTCTTGTGCTCGATCGCGCGCAATCGAGGAAACACCGCGACTCCGCCGGTCTTGATAAGGAAGTCGTGGTATCCGCCGCGGAACGTCTGGCCGCGATATTTGAGGACCCGGAGCCGCCGTCGTTCCGAACCGTAATCGGGCGCAAGCTGTTCCAGATGGATCACGCCATGCACGACGCTGTGAACGGTCTTGTCGAGATTGTCTGACGTCATATCATCGAGCAGCAGGACGGTCGCATCCGAGCGTGAGAAGAAATGCTTCAGCGCAAGGATCTGTCGACGATAACGCAGCGAGCTTTGCGCCAGCAGCCGGATTTCCGAAAGGCTGTCGATCACTACTCTCTGCGGTTTTACCCGTTCGAAGGCCTCGAAGATCAGCTTGGTCGTCTCGCCCAGTTCGAGATCCGATGAATAGAGCAGGCTCTGCTGCTGATCGGCATCGAGCAGGCTTTCGGGCGGCACGAGCTCGAAGATTTCTATAGCGTCGCCGAGTTCCATTCCGTGCGAGGCGGCACTGTCGCGCAACTCTTCTTCGCTTTCGGAAAGACTTATATAAAGGCAGCGCTCACCGAGATCGGCGCCTTCAAGCAAAAATTGCAGGGCAATCGTGGTTTTTCCGGTGCCGGGCGAACCTTCCAACAGGAATACATGACGACGTGTAAAACCGCCGAACAATACATCGTCCAGTCCTTCGACTCCGGTCTGTGCCTTCTTGTTCAAAACTTGGTCCATACTGTCTCCTAAATCAGTCAAGGAATTAGGGCAGGAGGTTTGAGGAACAAGACTGCTGATGACGTTAGTGCGAAACGTCATTCGAGCCGGAGTGGGAAGCAACTGACCTTTTCACACCGTCTTCGCCGCTTTATGAACTTCCCATTCGAATGAACGCGTCGGAGAAACAATGAGCAATGATGCCCGCAAAACCATAACCACCTGGTATGTCGATCCCGACGCAGAAGACCGGATGGCGGATGGGCATGCGCCGATCTGGCGACACCTCATCGACATCATCACCGAGCGCGACCTTTCGGAAAAAAGCGTCCTGGATTTCGGCTGCAATCAGGGCGGTCTGCTACGGCACCTCTATGCCATCCGGCCGTTTCGCAAGGCGCTGGGCATTGATATCGCCGAGCAATCAGTCGCCAAGGCCGAAACGCTCAAGGGCAACCTGCCTGTGCAGCATGCGGTCGGCGGAACACTCGACGGATGGGTGGAGGAGTTCGATCTGGCGATCAGCCACGAGGTCATCTATCTCGTCGAGGACATCGATGCACACGCTGCCGATATCTGGAAGTCGCTGAAGCCGGGCGGCGTCTATTATGCGGTGACCGGATGCCATACCGACAATCCACTTTGGCCGAAATGGCGTGAGCTTGTCGCCAAGCGGACGAACACGGTGGTGCAGGATCGCTCGATCACCGACTACGGACGCGCATTTACGAAGGCAGGCTTCCAGGTTTCCGGCAGGAAGCTGGAATATGACGGTTTCATCCCCTTCGTCGAGGATGGCTGGACACCCGATTTTGCCGATGCGCTGGATTATTACACCCAGACCAAGATCGTCTTCCGGCTCGTCAAGCGCCCGGACGGGCAAACCGCGTAAGCTCGACGTCGAAATGCGGCGGCTTGTCGGGATCGACCTCGACGAACCGCCCTTTGACCCGGAACGTTTTTTCGATCAGGCCGCTTTCTGCGAGCGCTCTTGGCTCACCATCGAAACGCAATTCTCCCCGCTCGAGAAGTGAAATGCGGTCGCTGACGGCGATGGCCTGGTTGATGTCGTGGATTGCCATGACGATCGTGACGCCCTTTTCCCGGCTGAGGCGGTGGATGAGATCGAGGATCTCGACCTGATAGCCGATGTCGAGGAAGGAGGTCGGTTCATCGAGGAGCAGGATGCCGGCTTCCTGCGCAAGGGCCGCCGATATCCATGCCCGCTGGCGCTCGCCTCCGGACAATTCCCGCAGCGCCCTGTCCGCCAGGCTCGTAAGGCCGGTACTGTCCAGCGCCCATTCGATGGCTTTTTCGTCCTTGCCGTCATAAGAGCGAAACAGGCCGACATGGGAAAACCGGCCCTGACGCACGAGCTGTGCAATGGTCATTTCGTCAGGGGCCGAGGGTTGCTGCGGCAGGAAGGCAAGCTTCCTGGCGATGGCGCGCCGTGACATCGAAGCGACGGACACATCCTCGATCGCAGCAGATCCTTCCGCCGGTTTGATCAGCCCGGCGAGCGCCTGCAGYGCCGTGCTCTTGCCTGAGCCATTGGGGCCGATCAGCGCACGGATTTCGCCTTTTTCCATGGATAGCCGAAACCCGCTGAGCGCCTTTCGGCGACCATAGAGAACGGATAGTTGCGAACAGCTCAGCGGCATGGGCGATCTCAAGGAACTTTGCGGAGAAGGGCAAGAAGAACGGGCACCCCGAGGAGTGCAGTGACCACGCCGATCGGGATCTCTTCGGCGTGCCCGACGAGGCGGCCAACGAGATCGCCGAGCGTGACGAGAACCGCGCCGAGAACGATCGTCAGGGGAATGACCAGCGGGAAGTGGCGTCCGGCCAGGAAGCGGGCGAGGTGGGGCACGACAAGCCCGATGAAGATGATCGGGCCGACTGCGCCGACCGCGCTTGCCGCAAGGATGCAGGACACCAGAAGCACCAGGGAGAATTGCCTGCGGTAAGAAAGACCGAAGGAGGCGGCGACCGAGGCATCCAGCTGCAGCAGGACCAATGGGCGATAGATGAAGGGCAGGACGGCAAGGCCTGCTATCGTGAACGGCAGGAGAAAGACCGCGTGATCCCAGGTGCGGGCATAGAGACTGCCTGAGAGCCATTCGAGGATGATTTCTATCCGCGCCGAGCCCCAGCCCGCGATCAATCCAATGGCGAGTGCATGCAGAACCGCTCCGATCGCAATGCCGCAGAGGGTGATCCGGAGAGGGCTGAGATCGAGCCGGAAGGCCAGCAGATAAATGATCCCGCCTGCCGCCAGACCGCCTGCCAGGCCTGCCGTCGGCAGCCATGCGATCGGCAGTTCGGCGAGCGTGTTCGAGCCCGGGTTGAAGATATAGACGGTAAACAGCAGGAATATCGTCACCGTCAGCGTCGCACCTTGCGAGACACCCATCAGGGAAGGGTCGGCAAGAGGGTTCCGGGTGATGGTTTGCAGCAGGAGGCCTGCGACGGCGAACTGAATGCCCGCCAATATGCCGGTGACGATCCTCGGCAGGCGGATATCGATGATGATCGAACGGGCTTCCGGGGATCCGTGCCCGGTCAGGGCGGCGACGATATCTGCGGCAGGAATATCCACCACGCCCAGAAAGACCGCGGCGGCAAGAGACAGGACGACGAGCGCAAGGCCTGACGGCAGCAGCCAGGCGGTCGATCGCGTCTGTGTCGGGGACGCCATCGTCATGCGCTGTCCCGCTGGAAGTCGAGGCGGCCGCGCTGGATCAGGTAGACGAAGACCGGCCCGCCAAGGAGCGCGGTAATGATGCCGACCGGCAATTCCTTGGGAATGGCGATCGTTCGGGCAACCAGATCCGCACAGGTGACGATGAATGCTCCTGTTGCCGCCGTGAGAGCGATCTCCCAGACCGCGCCCTGGGGCTTGAGAAGACGAGCGATGTGCGGCGCGGCAAGTCCGACGAAGGCGACCGGGCCGGCCACCGGGGCGACGCCGGCCACGGGACAAATGGCGAGGATCAGCAGAACGGGCTTCCAGACATCGAGCTGCAGGCCCATGGCCGCGGCCGCGTGCTCGCTCAGCGCAAACATTGCGATGACCCGGTGCAGCAACAGTGCTCCGATGACGCCGATGCCGATCCATGGGAGCATATGGATGAGGTGCGACCATGTGCGGCCCTGGAAGCCTCCTGATAACCAGAAGAGAAGGGCGGTCGACTGCGGGCCCGCGAGCAGCAGGACATAGATCGTGATGGCGCCAAGGAAGAGCGAAACGCTGACGCCGCCAAGCGCCAGGTGCAGGGGGCGTCCGTTGCCGCCTCTGGCTACCCAGAAGGTGACCGAAGCAGCAGTGAGCCCGCCGGCGAGGCCAATGAAGGGGTAGTAAGCGGACGAGACCCAGGGCAGGAGAACGAAGCTTCCGACGATCGGCGCGACAGCGCCGGCAGTGACGCCGGTGATGCCGGGATCGGCGAGCGGATTGCGCGTCAACGACTGCAGAAGATAGCCCGACACGGCAAGACCTGCGCCCGCGACGGCCGCCGCAAGGCTGCGCGGCAATCTCAAGGTCCAGACGAGGATCGACTCGATCTTTGCGTCAGGGGCAAAGAGCACGCGCAGCACGGTATCGAAGGAGAGCATCTTAGCGCCCGGCAGCAAGCCCAGCAGGACAATCGACAGTGTCGCGGCGACGACGAACCCAATGGCAACAGAGGATTTGCGAGCGTTCATCGTCGTCGCGATCAATTCGTTATTTCTGTGCTTCGGCCGGAATGATCTTGGCGGCTTCCGCTCGCACGTCCACTGCCGGGAATACCTCCGGATAGAGGTAGTGAGCCGCTTCGCGCAGCACGACCTCGCGGGCGATGGGGCCGTTCGTTTCGACCCACTGGTCGCCGACATAGAAAACCCGGTTGTTCTTCACGGCAGTCAATTCCTGCCAGATCGGGTTGTTTTCATGCGGCCGGTCGGGACCTGAATCGTAGATGAAGAGCACTTCCGGGTCCTTCTCCAGCATGGTTTCCAGGCTGAGATCGATGCCGAACTCACCGCCCGGCGTCATGTTGCCGGCGATATTGTCGCCTCCGATGGCTGCCAGGATCGAGGCGGAGGTATTTTCGGTGTGGAATGCAAACGGTGTTTCACCACCCCACATGATCGCGAAACGCGGATGGACATCCTTCGGGGCCTTGGCGGCATAGTCCGCGAGATGTTCCCGGAATTCCTTGTTCAATTGAACGCCGCGCGCCGGATTGCCGAGGATTTTCGAAAGCTCGGCGATCTCGCGGTCGCTCCCGTCAAGCAGTTCCATATTGTAGGCGACATAGGGGGCGATCTTTTCAAGCTGCGGCGCGTTGCCCACTGTGTAGCGACGGATAGCGACGATCAGGTCGGGCTTTGCTTCGGACAGAAGTTCGAGATTGGGTTTTGCCCGCTGGCCGATCTGCTTCATGCCGGCAGTCAGGCCGAGGAGGAAGTCCGGCTCGCGCCCTTTTGTCATGTATGTGCTGGCCACGGGCTTGATGCCGAGAGCAAGGGCGACATCATCTGCGAAATAGGAAATCGCTGCGATCCGCTTGGGCTGGACGGGAACCTCGACCGTGACGCCGCGGTCGTCGGTTACCGAGAAGGTCTTACCATCCTCGGCGAACACGGGGGCGCTCACCATCACGGACAAGAGGCTGATGAGAGTTGCAAATTTACGGACGTTGGGCACCATTGCGTATCCTCCACAGACTAGGCGAAGTCGCTTTAGGCGTTAAAGAGGAGTTCGGCAATCCACTTTTAATCCGATGCCCACAATTCGTTATTTCCGGTCAGCGTGTGGAAGGCGACGGCGGACGATGCTCGTATGGAACTTCGCACCGTAGAGAAGGCCATCGTCGTTGAAATCGAAGGTCGGGTTGTGCAGGGGCGCGGAGTCTCTGCCATTGCCGAGAAAGACGAAGCAGCCGGGGATGGTATCGAGGAAGCGGGCGAAATCCTCCGATGCCGTCATCGGCTCTTTTCGGATTTCGATGCTGTCGGGCTCGAAGACGTCGCGGGCGGCTGCGAAGGCCTCTTCAGTAAGGGCGGGGTCGTTGAGCAGGGGAACGAATTCCCTGGTGTAGGTGACTTCTACGGAGAGGTTGTAAGTGAGCGCCGTGCCTGCTGCGATCACCCGCATCTGCTTTTCGATTTCGGCGCTGACTTCGGGGTGGAAGCTCCTGGCGTCGCCGAGGATACGGGCGAGGCCGGGCAGGRCATTGCGGGTGCCGTCGGTCAGCAGTTCGGTGACGGAGACGACGCCGACATCTGTCGGGTCGAGGCGGCGGGATACGATGGTCTGCAGGTTCAGGACAAGTGCGCAGGCGGCGACCAGCACTTCGTTTGTCGCGTGCGGGCGGGCGGCGTGGCCGCCGGTGCCGCGCAGGACGATCTCGAAATTATCTTCCGCCGACATGAAGGCGCCGGAGCGGGTCTGGAAATGACCGACGGGGAGGCCCGGCATATTGTGAAGCCCATAGATCTCATCGAAAGGAAAGCGCTCGAAAATGCCGTCCTCGATCATCGCCAGCGCGCCCTTGCCCCATTCTTCGGCGGGCTGAAAGATGAAGCGCACCGTGCCGTCAAAGCCGTTGTCTTCGGCAAGCATCCTGGCGGCGCCGAGCAGCATGGCGGTGTGGCCGTCATGGCCGCAGGCGTGCATGACGCCGGGGTTGCCTGAGGCATAGGGCAGGCTTGATTGTTCCGGAATGCGCAGGGCGTCCATGTCGGCTCTGAGCGCAATCGAGCGGTTGCCGCTGCCGCGCTTCAGCGTGCCGACGACGCCGGTGCCGCCGACACCTTCCGCGACATCGTCGAGCCCGAATT